>JAFSWN010000119.1 GCA_017450185.1 Clostridia bacterium
AGGAGGTGATTATCCCGAGCTTTCCGCTTCCCTTCTCAACGCGGTTCACGCCGGAGGCCTCGGCGAACTCGGTAAGCTTTGCCGTACGCTCTTCAACGAACGGATGGCGGCGCTTTGCGTTGCCCGGCATCATTACGTATTTCGCTATGTTCTTTTGATACTCTTTAACGGGAACGCTTCTCTCGCCCGGCTCGACCACAGACTGCGAGTGCGACACCCTCGTACACATTTTTATAATTACGGGAGTGTCGAATTTTTCGCTTATCTCAAAAGCTTTCTTCGTATATTCCAACGCCTCGGCTGAATCGGACGGCTCGAGCATGGGGACCTTCGCCGCGACGGCGTGATGGCGCGAATCCTGTTCGTTCTGGGAGGAATGCATGCCTGCGTCGTCGGCCACGGCTATGACCATACCGGCGTTGACTCCGGTGTAGGACATTGTGTAGAGAGGGTCCGCAGCGACGTTCAGCCCCACGTGCTTCATGCCGCAAAACGACCTTTTCCCCGCAAGACTTGCGCCGAAGGCCGCTTCCATCGCGACCTTTTCGTTGGGCGCCCATTCGCAGTATATCTCGGGATATTTCGCGGCCTCCTCGGTTATCTCGGTGCTGGGAGTGCCGGGGTAGCTTGAGATAAAGCAGCATCCGGCTTCATATAAGCCCCTTGCGACAGCCTTGTTGCCGAGCATCAGTTCTTTCATATATACCACTCCGATTTTTGAGTTATTTATTAAATAATTTTAACATAGGCAATAATTAAATGCAATATTTTTATTATTAAAATGACGAATTGACGAGATGAAAAAAATGAGTATAATGGAGATATATACTTATTTTCCTTTTCCGGGGGGACAGAAGAATGACACTGAAGGAGCTTGAAACCGGATGCAGCGCCGTTATAACAGAAGTGGGCGGCGCGGGAGCCTTAAGGCAGCATTTTCTTGACATGGGCGTGATACCCGGAACCGAGGTCACGCTTGTGAAGCTCGCCCCGATGGGCGACCCGATGGAGCTGATGCTGCACGGCTACGAGCTGACGCTGCGCCTTGAGGACGCCGCGAAGATAAAGATAGAACCTGTAAAACAGAAAAAAGAAAAACCGGAAAGCGAACCCAAAGCACCGGCTTTTTCGGAACACCCCGGACTCGGCGAGGGAGGCAAATTCCACCCCAAGGGCAGCGGCGACCCTCTTCCGGAGGGCGCTGTGCTCACGTTTGCCCTTGTTGGCAACCAGAACTGCGGAAAAACGACGCTCTTCAACCAGCTCACCGGCGCGAACCAGCACGTCGGCAATTTTCCGGGAGTTACCGTTGAAGGAAAGAGCGGCCCTATAAGAGGACAGACGAACACGCTTGTAACGGACCTGCCGGGCATTTATTCCATGTCGCCGTACAGCAGCGAGGAGATAGTCTCAAGAAATTTTGTCATTAGCGAAAAGCCGAAGGCGATAATAAACATCGTTGACGCGACCAATATAGAAAGAAACCTTTATCTCACGATGCAGCTGCTCGAAATGGGGATACCCATGGTGGTGGCTCTGAACATGATGGATGAAATGGCGAACAACGGCGGGACCGTTGACGTAAACGGCATGGAGGCCATGCTCGGAGTTCCCGTGATCCCGATATCCGCCGCGAAGAACTCCGGCGTTCAGGAGCTCATAGACCACGCGCTGCATATAGCCTACTACAGAGAAAAGCCCTTAAGGCAGGATTTCTGCGACGAAACGTCAAACGGCGGCGCGGTGCACAGGGCGCTTCACGCGATAAGCCACCTTATTGAGGACCATGCCGTCAGAGCGGGGCTCCCCGTTCGTTTTTCGGCAAGCAAGGTGATAGAGGGCGATTCGCTGATAACGGAACAGCTCCGCCTTGACGAAAACGAAAAGGACATGATAGAGCACATCATAGTGCAGATGGAAAACGAGCGCGGGCTCGACAGGAGCGCCGCGATCGCGGATATGCGGTTTTCCTTTATCAATAAGGTGTGCGCTGCAACGGTAAAGAAGCCAGTAAGGAGCAAAGAACGGATAAGAAGCGAGAAGATAGACCGTATCCTTACCGGGAAATACACCGCCATACCCTCGTTCATCGCTATTATGGCCGTCGTTTTCTTCTTGACCTTCAACGTTATCGGAGGCTTTTTCCAGAGTCTGCTCGAGCAGGGCATCGATTCGCTTACAAACGTTGTTGACGCCGCTTTAACAAAGGCGGACGTGAACGAGGTGCTGCACAGCCTGCTCATCGACGGTATATTCTCGGGAGTGGGAAGCGTTTTAAGCTTTCTGCCTATTATCATAACGCTGTTTTTCTTTCTGTCGGTGCTGGAGGACAGCGGCTATATAGCGAGAGTCGCGTTTTTCATGGATATGCTGCTCAGAAAGATAGGCCTTTCCGGGCGCAGCATCGTACCGATGCTCATAGGCTTCGGCTGCACAGTTCCGGCGGTGATGGCGACGAGGACGCTTCCGAGCGAACGCGACAGAAAGATGACGATACTTCTGACTCCGTTTATGAGCTGCACCGCGAAGCTTCCGATATACGCGTTTTTTGTGAACGCTTTTTTCAGCGAATACCGCGCTGTTATCATGGTGGGGCTTTATTTTACGGGGATAGTTATAGGCATCCTGATGGCTCTGCTTTTCAAGGGCACGCTTTTCAAGGGAGAGGCGGCGCCCTTTGTGATGGAGCTGCCAAACTACAGGCTGCCCGGAGCAAAAAACGTCGTCCGGCTGCTCTGGGACAAGGCGAAGGACTTTTTGCAGAGAGCCTTTTCCGTCATTCTCATCGCAACGGTCGTGATATGGTTCTTAAACAGCTTCGACACGCATCTTCGTATGACGGACAATTCGGAGGAAAGCATCCTCGCAATTATTGCGGGCTTTATCTCTCCGACGCTAAGGCCCATAGGCCTCGGCGACTGGAGGATAGTCGTTTCGCTCATATCGGGCTTTTTGGCGAAGGAGAGCGTCGTTTCCACACTGGAGATACTCTTCGGGACTGAGATAACAACGGCTCTCACTCCCCTCACGGCAGCGTGCATGCTCGTGTTTTCCCTTTTATACACTCCGTGCGTGGCGGCCATAGCTTCGGTCAGAAGAGAGCTCGGAAGGCTCTGGGCTGCCGGAGTGGTGGCATGGCAGTGCGCCGTCGCGTGGATCGCCGCTCTGGCCGTCCACCTTATAGGAGTCGTTTCCGGAGGTATATAAAATGAATCCTTGGGATATAGTTGTTATCGTTATTATCGCCGCGCTTATAGCCCTTGCGGTGTTTTTGCGGCGAAGAACAAAAAAGAAAGGCTCCTCCTGCTGCGGGAACTGCTCTGAATGCGGCATGAGCTCGTGCGATGAAAAAAACGGAAAGTAAGCTTAAAGAAAAGAAATTCAACAGATTCGACCTGCCGGCGATCATCCTGATTTCCGGCGTGTTCTGCTACTGCTTTTATTTCGCTTCGCACGGGTTCGGTTCAACCGACGAATCGTTTTATTATACCATTGTTCAGCGAATGGAGCACGCAGACAGGCTTTTCGTGGACGAGTGGTACCTTTCGCAGCTGTCCACGTTTATCAGCATAATCCCTTATAAGATCGCATGTCTTATATGCTCCGGCACAAACGGGATCATTTTGTGCATGAGATATATGTATTTGATCTCAAAAATCCCGATAGCCTGTTTTATGTGGACGAAGCTCAGAAAATATGAGTTTTTCGGGCTGATGTGCGAGATCATCTACCTTACGTATACGGATTTTGACATAACCTCAACCTTCGGCTACTACTCCGCGGCTGCCGACGGCATGATAGTTGTGTGCTTTATAATGTTTCTCTCGGAAAAGCTTACTCCCGCAAAGACTGTTTTTGCAGGTTTTGTTTTCGCGTGCGCAGTTCTGGCGGAACCGTTTTCGGTTTTTCTGTATATCATCTACACCGTCGCCGCCGCGATATACTCCCTGAACAAAAAAAGAAGGCCGCATTCAGTCGATGCCTCTTGTTTTATAAGCGCGAAAACCTGGCTGTTTTTCACCTGCGGGTGCGTTTTATGCGCCGTGCCGTTTTTTGCTGTCTTTTTAAGAAACACCGATATAAAAAAGATTATCGAAAATCTGCCGGAGCTCACAAGCTCGCCCGACTATACGATACTGAGCGATTACGACGGCAATTTCAGGCTCGTTCGAAAAATAAAACAGATCTGCGATCTGGGCGGTGCGCCTGCTACAGCCGCGGCTGCCGCTGTTGCGGCGGCGATACCGGTTTTCGCGGCTTTGATAAAAAACAGAAAAAGCCGGAGGATATTCAGATATGCAGCCGTTGGAGCCGGAGCCCTGGCAAACGCCGTGATCTTTGCCGTGATGATATCAAAATATCAGCTTGACCGGGAAGTCAGCATATTTTTCTATGCACCCTACCAGCTTCTCGCGCTCACCTTTTATCTTTTGTGCGATAAAAAGCACAAACCCGCTCTTTTGTTTTTGACTGCGGGGATCCTTTACTCGGCGTGCATAGACACCTGCTCTCAGGTGCTTTACGGCTACGGAGGTTTTTTATGCCAGATAAGCTTCTGGCTGAGCGCGCATACGCTTGTTAAGGAGCTTATCGCCGAAAAAAGATCCGCCGGAATAACAGAGCGCTATACAAAAACCGGAGCCCCGGCCGCGTTGCTTTCATGCTGCGCCGTGATTCTGAGCGTGAGCGTATGGCAGGCAACTTTTATTCGCACGCAGGTTTTCGCGCCGGGCGCCGAAACCGTGAACGCGCCTGTTAAAATATCCGAATTAAACGCGGTGATTGAAACCGGCCCGCAAAAGGGGCTTAAAACAACGCAGAGAGTAAAAGACGCTCTTTCTTTGATGTATACCGACGTTGACGGAATAACCAAAAAAAGCGGCGCGCCTTTTTACGTTTATGAAAGATACACTTATTTGTACTTATACGCCAACGCCGATTACGCGTGCTACAGCGCCTGGACCTCGGAGCAGTTTGCCATCCAGATACGCTACTGGACCCTTTTCCCCGAGCGTGTTCCGGAGTATATTTACGTGCCGTATTACGACTATGACGCCTTTACTCCGCTGCCCGACGAAAGAATAAAAGCATATATTTCGGAGATAGACGATTATTTTTCATTTGAAACCCTTGAAGGCAATGGCGGATACATACTTAAGATCAAAGAGGTCAAATTCTGATATCTGCCGGCAAAAACGGAAAAAGCATGCGCTGTCTTCAAAAAAAGCCCTCCCGAAACGGAGGGCTTAAAAACAGAAGCGATCGCATTCAATTCATCAAATGATCCGCAAAAGACTTAAGGTCTCTGAAAATCAGGGTATTTCCGGGAGCGCTTTGGGGAAGCTCCGAGCCGAGGAACACCGCGGCGCACCCCGCGTTTTCGGCGGCTTTTATATCTCTCCAAGAGTCCCCCACCATATAAGATGAAGAAAGATCTATGTTGAATTCACGGGCGGCTTCAAGAATAAGCCCGGGGGCGGGCTTGCGGCAGGAGCACGCAACTTTAAGAGAGGGAATCTCTCCGGGGAAACCGGAATCGGGATGATGGGGGCAATAGTATATGGCGTCAAGATACGCGCCGCTCTCTCCGAGAAGCGTTTCAAGCCTGTTATGGATGAGCCTGAGCTCTTCAACGGTACACTCCCCGCGCGCTATAACGGGCTGGTTGGTTATGACTATCGCGAGATAACCGAGCCCGTTAATTTTTTTCACGGCTTCTGCTGCTCCGTCGGTAAGCTCGAGCTCTTCGGGTCTTGTTATGAAGCCGTTGGCCTTGTTGAGGGTCCCGTCGCGGTCCAAAAACACCGCCTTTTGTTTGTTTTTGAGATTTCTGAGCGGCACCAGCCCGTTTTCAACGTCTTTTGAAACGGAAAGGTATCTTTCCGGCGTGCCCATGTCGCGCACGTATTCGCTGCTTTTATATGAAAACAGACGCCCGGTGCTTACCGCGGGATATATTATATCTCGGTCGAGGTCGGCCGCGCCGCTTATATCGTACATTTTCAGAAGCTCCGGAGATACTATCTGCACTCCGGCGTTGCAGAGGTTCCGGTAACAGCCCTTTCTGTTCTCCTTCGGGACAAAAGCCGTTATACGCCCATCTTCATCCGTTTCAACAAGCGTGCTGTCGGCAGGGTGTGTGTTCGGATGGGTGAAAAGAGTGGCGAGCGCGTTGTTCTTTTTGTGGAAGGCGAGCATTTTTTCAATATCGATATCAAAAACAAGGTCGCCGCTAATGAGCAAAATATCGTCGCGTATATCCATCTTAAACAGGGCGCCGGCTGTGCCGAGAGGTTTTTTTTCGGTGTAATAAGAGATTTGGACGCCGTACTTTTCTCCCGACAAAAACTCCCGCTCTATTTTTTCGGAGAGATACCCGGTCACAACGACTATATCGCTGACGCCGCCGTTTTTCAGCGTCTCTATCTGCCTTTGCAGCACGCTTTTCCCGCAAACGGGAATAAGAGGCTTGGGGATGCCGGGAAAAATACCGGCCATCCTCGTGCCTTTTCCGCCCGCCAAAACAACAGCCGTCATGCGACCGACCTCCTTTTTTCATTTATTAAATTTTATCATATTAAACATAAATTTACAAGTATATTATTTTTTCTTGCGCGCGCCGAAGCGGTGTGCTATTATTTTATTATAAATTTTGAGGGGGTGTATTTCATGGAGAAAGAAAAAACGTTTTGACAAGAAAAAAAGAAAATCGGCTACGCGTTCGGAATACTCACCGACTCGCTGCTGTATAATACGTATTACACATATTTCCTGACTTTCCTTGTGCAGATAATACACATCAAATCGAATATTGCCGGTATCGTCATTTTTATCTCTATAGCGTGGAGCACCCTCGGGAACACGTTTTTCGGCGATTCCCAGACGCTCAAAATGATACTCTACACTTTGGTATATGGTGGTTGACTGCATAGGAGTTGACTACAGCTCCGGGATCGCAATCGTTATCGGAGTGCTCGTTGTGACCATGGCCGTCACCGTGCCGATAGTCACAAAGGTGTGCGAGAAGACCGGCCGCAGGACGGCTTGCCTTATTTTTATAAGCGTCTCCGCCGCGGGAATGGTCATAATGAAACTCGCGGGGATTGACGCTTTGATCGGCGGCTTCAAGGTGATGCTCGTTGCGGCTCCCCTGCTGCTCGGAGTAGGGCTTTCAACCTTCTGGACCGTATTCTACTCGATGTCCTACGACATTGTTGAGCTCGACGAGTTCGTAAACGGCAATAACGGCGAGAGAAGGGAGAGCATCATAACAGCGTTCCCTCAGTTTGTGCAGAAATTCGGCTCCGCCACCGGGATCCTTCTGCAGGGACTCATTCTCGGAGCCTACGGCTACGACACCACAAGCGAATCCGGCGCGGACGCCGCCACGTTTGTGCGTCCGTCGGAGCATATTGTGAACGGGATGGAAAAAGTTTCGTCCATCATTCCCGCCGTTATTATCGGGATATCACTTCTGTTCCTGATTTTGTACCCTGTTACAAGAAAAACGTATAACGCTCTCACCGAGCAGCTAAAAAATAAGCGCGCGGGTGAGGAATTCTGCAAAGAAGGACTTGAAAAACTACTGTAAAAGGAGACTTTTTATGACACGTTCAAGCGGCGTGCTTATGCACGTTTCAACTCTTCCCGGTAACTATTCGTGCGGCGCGTTCGGGCAGGAGGCGAAAAAATGGATTGATATAATAAGCGAAGCCGGCTTCACATACTGGCAGGTGCTGCCCTTCTGCCTCCCCGACGACTGCAACTCGCCGTATAAATCCTACAGCGCGTTCAGCCTTAATCCGTATTTTATAGATCTTGACACGCTTTTCTCCAAAGGGCTTATAACCAAAGAGGAGCTTGACTCCTCTGTTCAGACCACGCCCTACGTTTGCGAGTTCGCAAGGCTGTGGGAGGAGCGTATCGCTCTTTTGGGGAAGGCGGCCGACCGTTTTGAGGAAAAGGAAAAAATAAGGGACTTCCTAAAGAAGCACCCTCACACGCAGAAATTCTGCGAGTTCATGGCTCTTAAGGCTTCAAACGGCAACAAAGAGTGGCAGCTCTGGCAAAACACCGAGCCCGACGCCCGAGTTTTTGAAGCATGGGCGTTCATACAGTATGAATTCTGCGTCCAGTGGCTTGAAATCAGAGCCTACGCGAACAAAAAGGGAGTTAAAATCATAGGCGACATGCCGATATACGTTTCGACCGATTCCTCCGACGTTTGGGCGGACAAAAAGCTGTTTGACCTCGATGAACAAAACTATCCCGCCTGCGTGGCGGGAGTGGCCCCGGATTATTTCGCGAAGGACGGACAGCTCTGGGGCAACCCGCTCTATAACTGGGACGAGATGAAAAAAGACGGCTACAAATGGTGGAAGGAGCGCATGGCGTTCACGTCGGAGCTTTTCGACGGAGTACGCATCGACCACTTCAGGGGCTTTGAGAGCTACTACAGCGTTAAAGCCACCGAAAAGACCGCCAAGAACGGCAAATGGATCAAAGGTCCGGGAATGGACCTTATTAAAGCCCTGAAAGCCGCCGGAAAGGATATGCTCATTATCGCGGAGGATCTCGGCGACATCACAAAAGAGGTGCGGGAGCTTGTGGACGAGAGCGGTTTCCCGGGGATGAGAGTGCTGCAGTTCGCCTTTTTATCGGACGCTTCCAACCCTCACCTGCCGCATAACTACGACAAAAACAGCGTCGCCTACACCGGCACGCACGACAACAACACCCTTCTCGGCTTCGTGTGGGAGCTGGACGCGCCGGGCAAAAAGAAGCTGCTCAACTATTTCGGCTATACCGACGTCGACAACTGGAACGGCTGCTACGACACGATACTCAGAAACATGCTTATGAGCCACTCCGGCCTTGCCGTTTTCCCGGTTCAGGACCTGCTGCTCTACGGCTCCGACACAAGACTCAATAAGCCCGGAGTGGCCGAGGGCAACTGGGCTATTAGATTCACCGAGGAGCAGCTGAGTTCGATAAACAGAAGGAAATTCCGCGTCTGGAACGAGCTGTACGGAAGGATCTGAAAAAGCTCCTCCGGATATCAATAATCGAGTAGGGCGGGTTTATCTCGCTCTCTCACACCACCGTACGTGCCGTTCGGCATACGGCGGTTCAATTCAATTTCAAAGCATGTTTCTCAAGATAGTAATCCATCGGACTGACTAAGCCTCGCTTGGTCAGTTTC
>JAFSWN010000120.1 GCA_017450185.1 Clostridia bacterium
ATACATTTTCAGCGACGACAACAAGTTCTCCACCTGGAGAAAGCTTTGGATCGCCCTCGCGAAGGCCGAAAAGGAGCTCGGTATAGAAATAACCGACGCTCAGATAACCGAAATGGAGGCAAACGTCTACAACATCGACTATGAAAAGGCCGCTTCGTATGAGCATTCCCTGCGCCACGACGTTATGGCGCACGTTCACACCTTCGGCGACGCCTGCCCGAACGCGAGGCCCATCATACACCTCGGCGCCACCTCATGCTACGTTGGCGACAACACCGATATCATAGTCATGCGCGAAGGCCTGCTGCAGATAAAAAGGCTGCTTGTGAGCGCAATAAAAGCCGCGGCGGACTTCGCCGAAAAATGGAAAAACACCCCTACCCTCGCCTACACGCATTTTCAGGCGGCGCAGCCCACGACCGTCGGCAAAAGAGCAACTCTTTGGATACAGGACCTTTTAATGGACCTTGAGGCGCTTGATTTTCAGCTTTCGTCGTTAAAGCTTCTCGGCTGCAAGGGCACCACGGGCACCGGCGCGAGCTTTCTTGAGCTTTTCGGCGGCGACCATGAAAAGGTAAAAAAGCTTGAAAAGCTTATAGCCGGATATATGGATTTCGAAAGCTGCATGGCGGTTTCGGGCCAGACCTACACAAGGAAGGTGGACTACAACGTTATTTCCGTTCTCTCGGGAATAGCGCAGAGCGCCGCCAAGTTTTCAAACGACATTAGGCTTTTATCGCATCTCAAGGAGTTTGACGAGCCGTTCGAGGCGAAACAGATAGGCTCTTCGGCGATGGCGTATAAGCGCAACCCCATGAGAAGTGAGCGCATAGCCTCCCTTTCGCGCTATGTGATGTGCGACGTGCTCAACCCCGCCGTTACCGCCGCCACTCAGTGGTTTGAAAGGACGCTCGACGATTCCGCGAACCGCAGGATATCCATTCCGGAGGCGTTTTTAGCCGTGGATTCAGTTTTATCGCTCTATATAAACATAATTTCAAACGGCAGCGTTTATCCCAAGATGATGGAGCGCCACCTTAAAGAGGAGCTCCCCTTTATCGCCACCGAAAACATTCTGATGGACTGCGCCAAGCGCGGAGCGGACAGGCAGGATATGCACGAGGCCATAAGGCAGTATTCGGTTGACGTTGCCAAGCGCATAAAGCTCAACGGCGAAGACAACAATCTTCTGGACCTCATGCTTGCAGACGAACGCTTTATGCTCACAAAAGAAGACCTTGATAGGATACTCGACGTCAACAAGTTTGTTGGCAGGGCTCCCGAGCAGACAGAGGAGTTTTTGACCGAAGAGGTATATCCGGTGCTTGAAAGAGAAAAGAGCTTTATAGGCGCCGAAGTTAAAATTACCGTGTAATAAATTTAAGAGAGGTATATATCATGTTGACAGCAATCGTAGGAATAAACTGGGGAGACGAAGGAAAGGGCCGCATGGTGGACCTTCTTTCGCAGCAGTATGACGTTGTTGTGCGCTATCAGGGCGGCAACAACGCGGGACACACCGTTGTAAACGACAGAGGCAGGTTCATCCTCAACCTCCTGCCCTCCGGCATCCTCAGAGACGAGACCGTAAACGTTATGGGCGTTGGCATGGTCATTGACGTTGAGCACCTCTATAACGAGGCGCAGCGCCTTCGCGACGGCGGCATCACAATTGATCCCGACCACCTTAAAATAAGCGACAAGGCCACCATCTGCATGCCCTACCACAAGCTTCTCGATATACTTGAAGAGGAGCGCCTTGCGGACAAAAAGTTCGGTTCAACAAGAAGGGGCATTGCCCCAGTATACGCCGACAAGTTCTATAAAAAGACCATAAGAATGGGCGACCTGCTCACTCCCGAGGTGCTTGAGGAAAAGCTTGAGGGCATTGTGGAATGGAAGAACCTTACCATTGCCAACGGCTACGGCCACGAGCCCATCAAGGCAAAGGATATGCTCGACTGGCTGATGAAATACGGCATGGCGTTCAAGGACTACGTCTGCGACACCACCGAGTTCCTCGGCAACGCCGCAAGAGAAGGCAAAAACATTATGTTTGAAGCGCAGCTCGGCGCTCTCAGAGACATAGACTACGGCATCTTCCCCTATACCTCTTCTTCGTCAAACATCTCGGCCTACGCTCCCATCGGCGCGGGCGTTCCGGGGCTTAAGGTCGATAAGACCATTGGCATAATAAAGGCCTATTCAAGCTGCGTGGGCGAGGGCCCCTTCACCTGCGAGCTCTTCGGCGAAGACGGCGATAAGCTCAGAGAGGCCGGAAATGAATACGGCGCGGCCACCGGCAGACCGAGAAGAGTCGGCGGCTTTGACGTTATCGCTTCAAAATACGGCGTTGAAACTCAGGGAGCCACCTCCCTCGCGCTCACAAAGCTCGACGTGCTCTCCTATCTCGATAAGATCCCCGTTTGCGTGGGCTATGAATACAACGGCGAAAGCCTCCCCCGCTTCCCGATGGGCAGAGCGCTCAAAGAGGCCACTCCCGTTTATGAGTATTTTGACGGCTGGAACTGCGACATCTCCTCATGCAGAAGGTTTGAGGACCTGCCAGAAAACGCTCAGAAATACGTGAAATACATTGAAAACGCCGTTGGCTGCCCGGTGGAATACGTTTCGGTGGGCGCTGAGAGAGACGCGTATATTAAGATGTTTTAATCAATGAGGAAAGAAAAAAGAAGGAAAACGCTTTCGCGTTTTGATCATAATTAAACCGGGGACGTTGTGCCCCTAAACAAAATAAAGTATAAACCGGACGTTTGCAAGGATACGTTTTATAACCTTTGTTAAATTCGGTTTGGGGATCGTAAAAATTTTTTGCTTACGTCATTTCTGCTTTTTCACAATGTGCGCCTACGCAAAAAATTTACCGCGGCATAAAATGCCGCCCTACCGAGTCCGTTACCGCCGCTTTGTACATAAAGACCGGCTTTGTTTTTCCACTTACCGCGCCCATACAAACACAATCACATAATCGAGTAGGGCGGGTTTATCTCGCTCTCTCACACCACCGTACGTGCCGTTCGGCATACGGCGGTTCAATTCAATTTCAAAGCATGTTTCTCAAGATAGTAATCCATCGGACTGACTAAGCCTCGCTTGGTCAGTTTC
>JAFSWN010000014.1 GCA_017450185.1 Clostridia bacterium
ATGC
This sequence comes from Clostridia bacterium, assembly GCA_017450185.1. Classification (GTDB taxonomy): domain Bacteria; phylum Bacillota; class Clostridia; order Oscillospirales; family Acutalibacteraceae; genus RUG806. Next base: position 5 of record JAFSWN010000014.1, read on the forward strand.
AAAAACAGTTGGATTTTACAAAAAAACTGTTGTAAAAAAAGAAGAAATACTATAAAATGTAGGCATTAAAGAAAGGTCAGGTCGGTCTTATGGCAAACGAAATATATTTTGACAGGGGCAAGAACGGCGCTTCGCAGTTCGACCCCGAAGCATTCCAGAAGCGCTTCAACGGGATAAGGAACGAGAGCGAAAACAAAAGAAATCCGCCTCCCGCTCCCCAAAAGCCTCAGCCCGAAGCGCCGAAAGCTGCAAAGCAGCAGCCGAAGAAAAAGAAAAAGCACGTTTTTCTGAAGCTCATAGCAGTTTTGCTCGCTCTCGTTTTGCTCGCTGCCGGCGCTCTCGCCGGGGCGGCTGTCTACGTTACGGCCGATTACGAGCCTATAGAGCTCAAAGCGAATACAGCGGTCAGCGAAAGCTCGCTTATGGGCAATCCCGCGGTGACGAACATACTTCTGATGGGCATCGACACAAAAGACGTCCACGCGAAGACCCGCTCGGATTCAATGATACTGATGAGCGTTGACAACGTACATTCGGCTCTGAAGCTTTCGTCATTCATGAGAGACATGTACGTTACGGTACCGGGCCACGGCGACACCAAGCTTACACACGCGTGCGCCTACGAGGGGCCGCAGCTCACCGTTGACACTATTGAGCTAAACTTCGGCATAAGGATCGACGGCTACATAAAGATAGGCTACGGCATTTTCGTTGAGCTCGTGAACGGCATAGGCGGCATAACCGTTTCGGAGATCGACGCCACCGAATCGCAGGCGCTCGCCCGCGAGGGAGTGAACATTGAGCCCGGAACGAACATACACTTAAACGGCCATCAGGCGCTGCAGTATTGCCGCATACGCAAGGGGCAGAGCGATTTCCAGCGCACCGAGCGCCAGAGAGAGGCCATCACGCTCATTATAAAGCAGGCTCTCAAAACGAACCCCGTGAAGCTCCTGAAGCTCGCCCGCTCCATAGTTCCGCAGGTGGAATCGAGCCTCAGCAAGGCCGATATAATAAAGCTCGCGGTTAAGGCAGTTCCCTGTCTGCTCAAAGATATAACTCAGCTCCAGATACCGGCGGAGGGCACGTGGTCCTCGGGCACAAGAGACGGAATGTCGGTGCTGGTCGTTGACAAAGACGCAAACAAAAAGGCGCTTAAAGACTTCATATATTGACGGAGGAAGCTATGAAATACGCGAAACTGACTCTCTGCTCCGACTATAAAACGGGAAAAATAGATAAAAGGATATACGGCTCCTTCATCGAGCATCTCGGCAGGGCCGTTTACGGCGGCATATATGAACCCGGCCATCCGGCGGCCGACGAAAACGGCTTTCGCACCGACGTGAACGCCCTTATAAAAGAGCTGAACGTTCCCGTTGTTAGATATCCCGGCGGCAACTTCGTTTCGGGCTACAACTGGGAGGACGGCATAGGCCCCGTAAACGATCGGCCACGCCGCCTTGAGCTCGCGTGGGGCACCACCGAGCCGAACACCTTCGGAACGGACGAATTCATGAAATGGTGCAAAAGCGCGGATATCGCGCCGATGATGGCGGTGAACCTCGGCACAAGAGGGCCGGACGCAGCGAGGAACCTTGTGGAATACTGTAACCATCCCGGCGGGACCTACTGGAGCGACCTCAGGAAAAAGAACGGCGCGAACTACCCCTACGGCGTAAAGCTTTGGTGTCTCGGAAACGAGATGGACGGCCCCTGGCAGATGTGCCACAAGGACGCCGAAGAATACGGAAAAACCGCCAACGAAACGGCAAAGCTCATGAAATGGACGGACCCGTCCGTTGAAACGGTGCTGTGCGGATCTTCGTCCTACGGCATGAAAACCTTTGGCGCGTGGGAAACCACTGCTCTCGATATAGCCTACGACAACGTCGACTACGTTTCGATGCACCAGTACCACGGAAATTCCGATAACTATCTTGAAAACTTCCTCGCAAAGGGAGTTGAAACGGAGCAGTTTATAAAAAGCGTTATATCCGCTCTCGACTACGTTCAGGGCAAGCGTCACTCCAAAAAACGCATTGATATTTCGTTTGACGAGTGGAACGTGTGGTACCACTCCCACGGGGCGGAGTTTGAGAAATGGAGCGAGGCCCCTCACATCCTCGAGGACGTCTATAACTTTGCGGACGCGCTCGTTGTGGGCGAGATGATGAACGCGATAATCCGCCACGCGGACAGAGTGAAGATAGCGTGCCTTGCGCAGCTTGTGAACGTCATAGCCCCCATAATGACCGAAAACGGCGGAAGAGCCTGGAAGCAGACGATATTCTATCCGTTTTATTACGCTTCGAACTTTGCGAGGGGCTATTCGCTGCAGATGATAACAGACACTTCGAAATACGACACGAAATGGTATTCGGACGTGCCGCACGTTGATATGAGCGCCGTCCTTTCGGAGGACGAAAGCGAGCTTGTTGTTTTCGCCGTGAACCGCGACCTTGAAGACTCTATAACGCTTGAAACGAAGCTTATCGGTTTTGAGGGCTTTAAACCGGGCGAGCATATTGCCCTCGAGGGCTGCGACGCCGGGGACGTGAACACAGCGGACTGCGAGAAGGTACGCCCCGTTAAAAAAGCGCTCGACGCGCCTGACGGAAGAACGCTCAGAACAAGGCTCAGCCCCATGTCGTGGAATATGATAGTTCTGAAAAAATAAAGGAAAGCTAAAGGACAGATAAAGAAAAACTAAAGAAAAAATGAAAAAAAATCTCCTTTTTTACGGCCTGCAGCAAAGATTTAACTGAAAAGTCTTGCATTTCTATGAACAAAGTGTTAAGATTTTGCTGTATCAGTAAGGAAGGAGATATTTTTCAATGTCTGTTTTATACAAAGCATACTGCAGAGTATTCCAGAAGGTGATGAAGCTCGGGATGTCGTTTCTCGACTGGAGCGAACCTGAGATAATCAGGGGCGCCGGAAGCGTCAAGCAGCTCCCCGCCGCGATAAAGGCGAAGGGCGTTTCAACGGTGCTTGTGGTTACCGACAAGGGGCTTATGGGCCTCCACCTGCTCGACGGGCTTTTTGACGCTCTGGCGAAAGAGGGCATCAACTACACCGTTTACGACGGCGTACAGCCGAACCCCACCATCGACAACATCGAGCATGCGCTCGCCATGTATAAGGCCGCTGAGTGCAACGGAATTGTGGCTTTCGGCGGCGGTTCGCCGATGGACTGCGCGAAGGCCTGCGGCGCGAGAGTGGCAAGGCCCGGCAAAAGCATCCCGCAGATGAGAGGGCAGCTCAAGGTCCTCAAAAAGATCCCGCCGCTTTTCGCCGTTCCCACCACTGCCGGAACCGGAAGCGAAACCACGCTTGCCGCGGTTGTATCGAACCCCAAAACGCACGAAAAGAACGCAATAAACGACCCGAGGCTTCGTCCCCTGATGGCGGTGCTCGATCCCGAGCTCACCGTTGGGCTTCCGCCCCACATCACCTCCACCACCGGCATGGACGCTCTGACGCACGCCGTTGAAGCCTACATCGGCCACTCGAACACAAAGAGCACGATTACAGCTGCCGAAAAAGCCACAAGGCTCATTTTTGACAATCTCTACGAAGCATACTCAAACGGCAAAAACATTGAGGCAAGAGAGAATATGCTGATGGGCTCCTACTACGCGGGACTCGCCTTCACAAGGGCATACGTCGGCTACGTGCATTCCATAGCGCACAACCTCGGCGGCATGTACGGCACGCCTCACGGTCTTGCGAACGCGGTGATACTTCCCCATATGCTCGACTTCTACGGCAAAAAGGCCTATAAGCCTCTGGCGAAGCTCGCCGATATAGCGGGGCTCGACACAGTGGGGATGAACGAGGAGCAGAAGGCGAAGTTCTTTATCGCAAAGATTAAGGAATTCAACGCGAAGATGAACATACCCGAAAAGTTCGACTTTATAAAGGATGAGGACGTCGAGCTCATCGCGAAGCGCGCTCTCATGGAAGGCAACCCGCTCTATCCGGTGCCGAAGATCATGGATCTTGACGACTGCAAGAGTTTTATCAGGACGAAGCTTATGTGACGAAAAAAAACCGCGGCGAGAACCGCGGCTTTTTTATATTAGGATTGTGGATTTTTATAATTGAGGATGGAGGATTGTGGATTGTGGAAACGCTTCGCGTTTTGATTATAAATATATAATGCCAAGCGCAGCTTCCGACATTTTTCTTTTATCTTTTATCTTTTTTCATTCTTCATTCACGGCGTCAGCCGTGGGCAGCATCAGCATGACGTCCTGGCCGGCTACGGTGGCGGGAAGCTCGCCGTCCCATTTCTCAATATACATCTGCTGAAGGATCTTCTCGGTGAGCGAAGCCTCAAGCAGTCTGTTGGCTTCGGCTGCCGCTTCGGCCTCGATGAGGCGGGCGTCGGCGTCGGCTTTGGCCTTCGCAACCTTTGTGCGGTTCTCATACTCCGCCTGAAGCTGCTTCTGCTCGGCTATCATCTTGTCTTCAACCGCGTTCTCAAAGGCTTCGGAGAAGTCGATGTTTGTTATGACCACCGTGGTGACGTCCACAAAATAGTTCTCGTCGATGGCGTCCTTGATGGCCTTTTCAACCGCGGGGGACATTGCGGCGCGGTCGGCTATGATGTCCATAGCCTTGTGGGATGAGAGCACGGCCTTGGCCTTTTCTATCGAGATGGATTTGATCCTGTTTTCAAGCAGCTCGAGCGAGCCGTACTGACGGGCGATGTCTATTACCCTGTCGCTCATTATCTGATACTGAATAGTCATCTGCACGTCCATGGTCTGGGCGTCGGACGAATAAGTGTTCGTGGTGATGTCCACGTTTTGCACCTTTGCGTCGTATATCTGATAGACGTCCGTAAGCCAAAAGTCGAAATGGGTTCCGGCTGCTCTGACGTTTTTGGCGTCGCCGAGATGCTTAACGACGGCGACCTCGCCGGTGTCAACGGTGTGGATGCTCATGGGCAGCACGGCAAAGAGAACAGCGCTGACAACCATAAGGGCTATACCCGCCTTTCCGGCGGCGCGGTTTTCATTCGCGTAGTTTTTTTTGTGGCCGTAGGTGCGTATGCAAAGCACAAGACCCGCGGCGAACAGCGCGATAAGCGCAAATGCAACAATGAATCCGATCAACATAAACTATCTCTCCTTTCAATTTGCAAAAAGAAGGCCGCCCCCGCGAAAATCAGGCGGAAGCGGTCTCTTTTTATGTTAATACCCGCCCTTTCCTCCGGCGACGAATCGCCGCGCCTTTGTACGGGGCTCAGGTCAATTAACAGTTTCATTATATGCGGGAACCTCGAATTTATTACTCGTTTCCGTCCCTGTGTCTCAATATTACCACAAGGATTTCCCAAAGTCCAGTTACAGCTCGGTAAGACGTGAAGGTACCGTGTAACCCGGGAGGCGGTAACGGCTAACCGGCGCACGGCGGAAAAAATAAAACTTTACAGTTGATTTTCACGGAAACGCTATGCTATAATGTATTCTGTATAATAATATAAAAGGAAGCACTCAGAAATGTTGTTCTCTCAGGATATAGGAATAGACCTCGGCACCGCGAACACTCTTATCTGCGTGAAAAACAAGGGGATCGTTTTAAGGGAGCCCTCTGTGGTCGCGGTGGCGGTAGGCTCAGGGCAGCCGAAGGTTGTTGCCGTGGGCGAGGAAGCAAAAAACATGATAGGCAGGACGCCCGGCTCCATAACGGCCGTGCGCCCTATTAAGGACGGCGTTATAGCCGACTATCAGATGACAGCGGACATGCTCAGGCGTTTTATTAAAAAAGCCATGAGCTCGTCTCCCTTCGCGAGGGCGAGGGTCATGATAAGCATCCCTTCGGGCATAACGGAGGTTGAACGAAAGGCCGTACACGACGCGGCTCTGAGCGCAGGCGCGAGATACGTGAGCCTCATTGAGGAGCCTATGGCGGCGGCTATAGGCGCGGGCATCGACGTAGCGGCGCCCAAGGGCAGCATGATAGTGGACATAGGCGGCGGCACAACGGAGGTTGCCGTTATATCGCTCGGCGATATTGTATGCGCAAGGTCGCTCAGAGTGGCGGGCGACATGTTTGACGAGGCAATAGTTCAGTTTGTGAGAAAAAAATACAGCATCCTCATCGGAGAGCGCACAGCCGAGGAGCTCAAAATAAGCATCGGCTCCGCCGCCAAATACGACGGCGAGGGCGCGCTCGACATAAGAGGACGCAACCTCGTCGACGGGCTCCCGAAAAACATCGAAATAAGCTCGGAGGACGTCAGGGACGCGCTGAGCGACCCGCTCGGCCAGATAGTTGAAACCGTGCGCGGCGTGCTCGAAAAGACCCCGCCGGAGCTCGCCTCCGACATCATGGACAACGGCATCGTGCTTACAGGCGGCGGAGCGCTCCTTCGAGGCGTCGACAGGCTGCTCGCCTCAAAGACCGGCATGCCGGCAAGGCTTGCCGAGGAGCCGCTTGACTGCGTAGTCACGGGCACCGCGATATGCCTTGAAAAGGACACTCTGAATATAGGCAAGAAGAACAAATAAAATGCGTAGTTTTTTCAGGAGCGTAAAATTCAAAATAGTGATAAGCGTGCTGGCGGCTCTGCTGCTCGGCGTGTTTATCGCCGCCGTTTCGGGCTCCGGGCAGTCGCCCCTCACAAGCGTTGTGAACGTGGTTATGACGCCTCTCAACAAGGCCGCGGTGAAGCTTTCCGAAAAGCTTTCAGGCTTCAACGCGGGCTTCGTCTCGTCTTCAAAATATCTTGAAGAGATAAACTCTCTAAAAAAAGAGCTTGAGGAATACAAGGAAAAGCTCGTGGACTATGAAAAGCTCCAGCAGAAGCTCTCGTCATATGAGGAATTTCTCGACGTCAAGAGCGAACGATCCGATTTTTCATTCGTCCCGGCAACCATAATTATGCGCGACCCTTTGGACGCGTACAATTCGTTCACGATAAACAAGGGCTCTCTCGACGGAATAAAAACCGAAATGCCCGTTATTTACGGCAAAAACCTTCTCGGCGTGGTTCGCGAGGTGGGGCTTACGAGCTCGGTCGTCCATTCGGTTTTCCATCCGGACGTCAGCGTATCGGTTTACGAAATAAGAACAAGAGAGAACTGCTACACCGAATCCGACAACGCTTCGGCCGCCGAAGGGCATATAAAGCTCATGGGGCTTTCAAGGACCACGCCCGTTGTTTCGGGCGGCATAGTGTGCTCTTCCGGTATCGGCGGGGTCTACCCGCGCGATCTTATCGTGGGCTCGGTGAGCGAGGTCGTCAACAGCGAATCCGACATTTCCGCCTACGCGCTCGTTACGCCCTCGGCTGATTTTTCTGGGCTCATCGACGTTTTCGTCATCACCGATTTTGAGGGCAAGACGCAATGAAAACCAAAGAAAGCTTTTATCCCGCGCTGAGAATAGCAGCTCTCACGCTGATATTTATCGCCGTCTCCGCGGCGCAGAACGCCGTTTGCGTGCAGCATAAGCTGCCTATAGTTCTTCTGGTACCGCTGACGGTGTGCGTCTGCTCTTTTGAAGGCGAGTTCGCCGGGTTGTTTTTCGGGATCGCCGGAGGCGCGCTCTACGACGCGGCTTCCCCTGCCCCCGACGGAGTATTCACGCTGCTTTTCGCCGTACTCGGCTGCGCGTCGGGGCTTCTCATGCGATACGTTCTGAGGAACACTGCTCTCAGCGTTTTTCTTCTGACGCTCGCTTTTTCTTTTATGACATCTCTTACCGCGTTTGTTTTTATCGCCTCGGCGGGGGACCTGACCGAAGCAACCTCCGTTTTCACGGGAACATATCTGAAAAGCGCGGTATTGACCGTTTTTACTCTCCCCGTTTTTTACTTCCCCGTTAAATTCATTGAAACAAGGCTCAGAAAACTATGACCGTATCATTATTCAACAAAAGAGCGGCGGCTGTCGTCGCCTTTATTGCAGTTATATTCGCACTATTCGCTTTCGTCATTCTGCATATGCAGCGCGCCCCCTCAGCCGAGAGTACGGATACCGCGTCCTCTAAAACCTATAAGGTGTCTGTTTCCGCCGACAGAGGCGAGATCCTCGACAGAAACGGCAACACCTTTGTTTATAATGAACAGATTAACGTCATAACCCTCAACGCGCTCGGCTTCCCGTCCGATAAAGAAGAGGGAAACGAAATAATACTCAGCCTCATAAGCTTCCTTGAATCGAAGGAGGAGGAGTGGATCGACGAGCTGCCGATATTCTTTGACGAAAACGGCAAGGCTCAGTTTGAAGCGGACAGGGATTTTGACATAAACTGGATGCGCTCGTCGTATTTTCTGAACATGAACTCATACGCCACCGCCGAAAACTGCTTTGACGCGCTCAGGGAGGAATATAAGCTCGAGGGCTACTCAAAGGACAGGGCGATGAAAATAGCGTCTGTGCGCTACAACATGGCAAGGCTCGGTTTTTCGGCGTCCTCGCCCTATACCTTCGCCGAGGGCGTTTCAATACAGACTGTGGCCTACGTGAAAGAGAACAGCGCCTTTTATAAGGGCGTCGACGCTGAGGTCAGGTCCTCAAGGAAGTATATCGGCGACGGCAGGTTAGCCTCGCACATTCTGGGGATAGTAGGCGCTATCAGCTCACAGGAGTATAACGCAGAGAAGGAAAAGACCGAAGCTCTGATAAAAGAGGCGGGCGACGACGAGGAAAAGCTGCTGCAAATAAAAAGCGCCGCCTATGCGCCGTCCGACTATATCGGCAAAAACGGAATTGAGCAGGCGATGGAAAAATATCTCAGAGGCGTGAACGGAGTTAAGAACCTGACTGTCGACGCGGACGGCGTCATCACCGAGGAATACTCGGTCAAGCCCTCTCCCGGAGGCACGGCGATTCTTACCCTCGACATACCCATGCAGGAAATAGCCGAGCAGTCGTTGGCGTCGCGAATAGCCGCCGTGACCGATTATTCCGCCATTGCCGGAGGAATGACGCCCGCCGGAGCCGTTGTGGTCGAGGACGTTAAGACCGGCGCGATACTCGCAAGCGCCTCATTCCCCGATTATTCGCTCAACGACTATTTCAGCGATTATTCATCCCTTGCCGCCGATCCCGGCAAGCCTCTTTGGAACAGAGCCTTCCAGAGCGGGTATTCTCCCGGATCGACAATGAAGCCTGCCACCGCCATAGCGGGGCTCGAGGAGGGCATAATAACGCCGGATTCGCTTTTTTACTGCAACGGCACCTTTGAATACTATGACCAGACCTTCGTTTGCTTCGGAAAAACGGCGCACGGCGGAGTCAACGTTAAAACAGCTCTTGCCTACAGCTGCAACATTTTTTTCTTTAAGCTGGCCGAGCGTCTCGGCATACAGAAGATGAACCACTACTCTTCCCTTCTGGGGCTCGGACAGAAGACCGGTGTCGAGATAAGCGAGACCGAGGGCATACTCGCCGGATACGACGAACGCGCGTCTCGCGGGGAGGGATGGCTGCTCGGCGAAACCCTGCTTGCCGCGATAGGACAGTCAGACAACTCCTTTTCTCCCCTGCAGCTCACCAACTACTGCGCAACTATAGCGAACGGCGGAACAAGGTTTGTTCCGTATCTTGTGAGCAAGGTGCTTTCATCCGATTATTCGGAGGTCCTCTACGAGCATCTTCCCGAGGTTGCGGCGCAGACCGACATTAAAGAAGAAACCATCGACGCGGTAAAACAGGGGATGTATCTTGTCGCAAACAACACATCCTGCCGCGAATACCTGTCGGGACTTAAATACAAGGTTGCCTGCAAAACAGGTACGGCGGAAAAGACAAAAATAGTGAACGGCCAGAGATATGACGGAACCGACGGCTTCCTGATTGCGTTCGGGCCTTACGAAGACCCGCAGATCGCAATAACCGTTGTTGTTGAAAACGCGGGAAGCGGCGCTTCCACAGCTCAGGTGGCGGCGGATATTTTTGAATACTACTTCAGCACGCTCAACCTTATTTCAGACGTACAGGCTGAAAACAGACTGCTTGGATGACGATCCGGAAAAAGAGGTAAAACCAATGGCTATAAAAATAGTGACCGCCTCCGGCAAGGGCGGCGTCGGGAAGTCCACCACCGCGGCAGCCCTCGGGATGTTATTCTCGTCCGAAGGGCGAAAAACGCTGCTCATAGACTGCGACTGCGGACTCGGCTCTCTTGACGTACTGCTTGGGAAGGCCGAGGAAACGGCGTTTAACTGGTATGACGTATACAGCGGAGCCTGCTCTCTTGAAGACGCTCAAATAAAAATAAACGGCTCTCTCAGCCTTCTCAGCGCGCCGGTTAAGCCTCCCGAGAATTGCGGCGAAGACTGCGTGAGGGAGATCGCCGAAAACGCGGAGGACGGCTTCGATTTCATTATTATCGACGCGCCCGCGGGCGTCGGGGAAGGTCTGCTCAGAGCCGCATCAGCCGCCGACAGCGCTTTGATAATCGCCACGGCGGACGAGGTAAGCGTCAGGGGCGCGGAAAAAACGGACGCCGTACTGCGAAACGCGGGTATCAAACAGACGCGCCTGCTTATAAACCGCTACAGCGTAAAAGAAGCAAAAAAGGGAAAGCTGCTCGGAATAGACGAGGTCATAAACAAGACCTACGTGCGGCTCATCGGCGTTGTACCCGAGGACAAAGAGATCTCCGCCTACAGCGTAACGCGCAAGGTGGGCAAAAAATCAAAAAGTCTTGCGGCATTTAAGCGCATCGCGGACAGAATTCTCGGAAAAAACGTCAAACTGACGCTTTCATTAATAAAATAATTGTTGAATATTTATAAATATTATGTTAAAATAATATTATTCACGAAAAGAACGGTCACGATCGTAGGGAGAGGAACTGAAACGATATGAATATCGCTCTTATAGCGCACGACTCAAAAAAAGAACTCATGACGCAGTTCTGCATCGCTTACTGCGGCATTCTCAGCCACCATTCCATTTACGCCACGGGAACAACGGGAAAGCTTGTTGAGGATTCCACGGGTCTGAAGGTCAAAAAGTTTTTAAGCGGCTCTCAGGGCGGAGCGCAGCAGATAGGAGCGCTCATTTCCTGCAACGAAATAGACCTGCTGCTTATGTTCCGCGACCCGCTGAAGCCGAAGCCTTACGAGCCGAACGACAACGACCTGTTGAGGCTCTGCGACGTCCACAACATTCCCGCCGCAACGAATATCGCCACTGCGGAATCGCTTGTAAGGGGACTTGAGCGCGGCGACCTTGACTGGCGCGAGCTCGTCAGATAAGCAAACTAAGCACATCATAATACAGGAAGGATATACCGGCGCAAAAACCCATGTTTCGGTTAAACTTTTTTTGCGCCGTAACAAAACAAAGCTATGGCATATTTAACAAAAGCCCCGAGGGGCACCGCGGATATTCTCCCCGATGAGAGCTATAAACTCAGGTTTATAGAAAAAACGGTGAGCGACGCCGCGGCCCTTTTCGGTTTTAAAGAGATCCGCACTCCCGTGTTCGAGCACACGGAGCTTTTTCAGCGCGGAATAGGCGACACCACCGACGTTGTGCAAAAGGAGATGTACACATTTGAGGATAACGGCAAGCGTTCAGTAACGCTTCGTCCCGAGGGCACTGCCGGAGCGGCGAGGGCGTTTCTGGAGCACGGGCTCTTTAACGAGCCCCTTCCTCAGAAATACTACTACCTCACCTCCTGCTACCGCTATGAAAAGCCGCAGTCGGGAAGGCTCAGGGAATTCCACCAGTTCGGAGTGGAATCGTTCGGCACGGATTCCCCCGCGCAGGACGCCGAGATAATCTCTCTTGCAAAGCACATTTTCGACTTTTTCGATCTGAACGGGATAACCCTTGAGATAAATTCAATCGGCTGCCCCGAGTGCCGCGGGAATTTTCAAAAGGCTCTGAGAGATTATTTTGACGCAAGAAAGGATGAGCTTTGCGAAACCTGCCTCGGCAGGCTTGAAAGGAACCCCATGCGCATCCTCGACTGCAAAAGCCCCGTATGCTCCGAAATCGCGAAGGGCGCGCCAAAGGTGCTTGATTATCTTTGCGAGGAGTGCGAAACGCACTTCAAGGCCGTTCAGAAATACCTTCGTGCGATGGACATAGATTTCACGGTCAACCCCACAATAGTTCGCGGCCTCGACTACTACACAAAAACCGTATTCGAGTTCGTTTCATCCTCGCTCGGCGCGCAGAGCACCGTTTGCGGAGGCGGACGCTACGACGGGCTCGTTTCGGAGCTGGGAGGCAATTCCACGCCCGCGTGCGGCTTCGGAATGGGCCTCGAACGGCTCAAAATGATACTTGAAGCCGAGCAGAAAAGCTTCCCTGAGGACGAAAGGCCCGATATATATATCGCTCCCGCGAACGCCGACTACTCGTTTGAGGCGATGCGTCAGGCAGAGCTTCTCAGGCGCGACGGGATTTACGCGCTGACCGACGTTTCGGGCAGGTCGCTCAAGGCTCAGATGAAATTCGCCGACAAGAAAAAAGCTCTGTTTACGCTTGTTTTGGGCGAGGACGAAATAAAAACAGGAAAAGCGAAAGTCAAAAACATGGACACCGGAGAAACCTCCGAAGTTGACCTTGGTGCGCTTTCCGAAAAATTCACAAGCCTGCTCACGGCCCACCGTATATGCGGGGCCTCGGAAAGCGGCGTTATATCAAATCTCACTCTTTTGGACGGAGGTAAAAAATAAATGGAACTGTTTTCTGACCTTAAAAGGACAAATTACTGCGGTGAATTCCGCGCTTCCGACGCGGGCAAAGAGATCACCGTTTTCGGCTGGGTGCAGAGGGCGAGAAATCTCGGCAGCCTTATCTTCATAGACCTCAGGGACCGCAGCGGCATAATCCAGCTCGCTTTTGACGAGAACACCGATCCCGCGGTTTTTGAAAAAGCCGCGAGCGCGAGAAGCGAGTACGTTCTGGCAGCCGTCGGCACCGTGCGCGAGCGCAGCGCCAAAACCGACAAGATAGCCACCGGCGATATCGAGGTTTTTGTGACCGACCTCAGGATACTTTCAAAGAGCGAAACCACACCCTTTGAGATAATCGAAAACTGCCAGACCGCCGAGACCACAAGGCTGAAATACCGCTATCTTGACCTTCGCCGTCCCGACCTGCAGAAGAACATCCTTCTCAGAAACAAGATCACAAAAATAACAAGGGACTATTTCTACGACAACGGCTTTATCGAGATAGAGACCCCGATACTTATGAAGTCCACCCCCGAGGGCGCAAGGGACTTCCTCGTCCCCTCCCGCCTTCACAACGGCACGTTTTACGCTCTTCCGCAGAGCCCTCAGCTTTATAAGCAGCTTTCCATGGTGGCGGGATTCGACCGCTACATGCAGATCGCGCGCTGCTTCAGAGACGAGGACCTGAGAGCCGACCGTCAGCCGGAATTCACACAGATCGACCTTGAGATGTCGTTTGTGGACGTTGACGACGTGCTTCTTATAATCGAGGGCTACATGAAAAAGCTCTTCAAGGAGGCCATAGGCGTTGACATTGAAACTCCCCTTCCCCGCCTTAAATACGTTGACGCTATGGACCGCTACGGCTCCGACAAGCCCGACACGCGCTTCGGCATGGAGCTCTTCGATCTCACCGATATCGTTAAGGACTGCGGCTTCGGCGTGTTTGAGGGAGCTGTTCAGGGCGGCGGCACCGTGCGCGGTATAACGGCCAAAAACAGCGTTGCGACCTTAACAAGAAAAGAGATAGACAAGCTCACCGAGCTCGTCAGGGGCATCGGCGCGAAGGGACTCGCGTGGGCAAGGCTCACCCCCGACGGCATCACGTCCTCCTTCGGCAAGTTTATCAGCGAAGAAAAGATGAACGCAATACTCGCCGCAGCGGGAGCCGAAACCGGCGACGTGGTGTTCATCATAGCCGACACAAAGAAAACTCTCGCCCTCACAACTCTCGGCACTCTGAGAAACGAAGTGGCAAAGAAGCTCAATATAATCCCCAAGGATAAATATAACCTTCTATGGATCGTTGAGTTCCCGTTCTTTGACTGGGACGAGGAGGAAGGCGGCTGGGTGGCGATGCACCATCCCTTCACCGCTCCGCTCGACGAATGCCTGCCCTACCTTGAGAGCGACAAGGGCGCCGTTAGAGCGAAGGCCTACGACCTTGTGCTCAACGGCATCGAGCTTTCAAGCGGCTCCATAAGAATAACCGATCCAGAGCTTCAGGGAAGGATATTCACGCTGCTCGGCCTTTCGGACGAGGAAGCGCAGAACAAGTTCGGCTACCTGCTTGACGCTTTCCGCTTCGGGCCGCCCCCGCACGGCGGCATGGGCATAGGCCTCGACAGGCTCGTGATGCAGATGATAGGCGCGGAAAGCCTTCGCGACGTTATAGCCTATCCCAAGCTCAAGGACGCCACCGAAGCCATGACCCAGTGCCCCTCGCCCGTTGACCCGGCGCAGCTCGATCTGCTGGGACTTCGCATTAAAGAATAAAGTCTGATAAAAGCCGGAGAGATCCGGCTTTTTCAAATTCGGAATCGTATTGTTGAGTGTTGTGTTGAAAGAACATTCTGTCGGCATTGTAACGGCTGACGCCGTACGCAAATGAAAAAAGAAAAAAGATAAAAGAAAAATGAAGGAAGCTGCGCTTGGCATTATAACGGCTGA
>JAFSWN010000121.1 GCA_017450185.1 Clostridia bacterium
AAAATAAAAATAAAAAAGAAATCATGCGCCGTTTATGGTTGAAAGCACGCCGGAGTCTCCCACCTTGGAGAACACCTCGATAACGCTTGTGAGAAGAGATGCAATTATCATGCTGACGTCGGCGCTGTCAACGCCGGTAACAACGGAGATAACGCCCTTGAATACGCCGAAAAGCCCGTCAAGAGAGCTCGTGTCGCCCCCTCTGATGGTACCGAGGACTTCATTAAAAGTATTATTGACCGCCTGAGAGTCAAAACCGAGGTTCGCAAGCGTCTGTAATAAAGCCTGAAGCATAGATCCCTACCTCCATGAACCGATATATAAGAAGAATAGCACAAACGATCCGGTTTATTTTTCTGTTTTAGAAAAAAGAACAATATTTTTTTACATTTTATTAAAAAACAGTTAAAATATCAATCCCTCTCTGTCGAAGCTTCCTCACCGTCAGCGGGAACGACGGCCTGTCCGGAGCTTTCAGCACCAACGTTTACGGCTTCCGACGGGGCATTGAAAAGATGGATTATGCCCTCGTCGTTGAACCTCTTTATGAGAATGACGATAAACGGGAGGACAAAGAAGCCGATGACGCTGAAGAGCTTTGTGCCGACGTACATCGCGATTATCGTCACTATCGGCGAAAGGCCTACCTGTCCGGCAACGAGCTTGGGCTCTATAATCTGACGTATGACAAGTATGACCGCGTACAGTATAACGAGGCCTACGCCCATTGAAACGCTGCCTGTTACAAACGAATACACGGCCCAGGGTATCAGCACGGTTCCGGTGCCGAGGACGGGGATTATATCGATAATGGCTATAAGCAGCGCAATAAAAACAATATAGTCGGAATCGTAGATACCCGCGAATTTCATTATATATAAGCCTATGCACAGCTCGGTGGTGGTGATGAGCACGATAAGGCTGTAGGCCTTGAGCATCTTTTTGAGCGTGGACGACGCAAGCGCGGTGCCGTCGTGGAATTTCTGGCGGTTATTCTCCGAGAACTGTGCCGCGATAAAGCTTTTTATTTTGCCGTATTCTATAGTCATGAACACGCTCGCGACGATGGAAATGATAACGGCTATGATCACGGACGGGATCTGGACGACCGTATCCTTTATGGTGCCCGCGCCGAAGGAAAGAAGCGACGACCAGTCGATCCCGAGGCTTGAGATCGAGAAGTTTTCAACGCCGTTTTCAATGAGATCGTCGAAGAACAGGGTGATGCTGTCGGTTGCGCTGGCTTTTAAGGTGGCGGGAAGAAAGCTTACGGCGGAAACCGCCCAGTTCTTTATATCCTCAAAAAACTGGGGCATGTTCTGCAGCCGCAGCGAAACGTATTCATAAAAGCCCTTTACTCGCACGAACAGCCTGTTTCCGACAAGGAAAATAAGCATTCCTACCGCGCCGAGCAAAAGCAGCACGCAAACTGTGCTCAGCGGCGAACGGCCTATTTTTGTTTTTTTGTTCAGGAAGTTCACCGGGCGCTGAAGTATTGCGGCGACGATAAAAGCGACGATAAACGGAGCGATGATCCCGAAAAACACCTTGAGCACAAGATAAAACAGCGCTATGATTACAGCGAAATAAACTATATTTATAATAAAAGATCTTCTTTTTTCAGTAAGCTTTGTTCCCAAAATACGTCCCTCCGCTCGCAGGTTTTATCGGAAATCGCAAAAACCCTGTATAATAATTATTCTACACTTCACAACCGGATTATACAAGCGTTTTTTTTAATTTTGCTTAAAAGCGCGCGGCGGACAGATCAACTTTAATATAAAATAAAAAACTATTGACATCGGAGCTCAAGTTGTTATATAATACATTACTGTGATATAAAGGGTTTTGCGCCCTTTTTCAAAACAGCTGAAAAATATCTCTGGTTTTTCAACGTAAAAAAAAGAATGGAGGGGTTTCCTGATGAAAAGAACATATCAGCCCAAGAAGCGTCAGCGCAAGATGGAGCACGGCTTCCGCAAAAGAATGTCAACTTCCAACGGCCGCAAGGTTCTTGCCCGCCGCAGAGCCAAGGGCAGAAAGCAGCTTTCCTACTGATAACGGTAAGTTTGCGCTTTGGCTTCGTTTGTCACACTAAATCAAAACAGTGATTTCCGAAGGGCATATTCCAGAGGAAAGGTATACACAAGTCCTGCGCTGGTGATCTATGTAAACAGGAACCGCGCGGGAATTTGTCGTATAGGCATAACGGCGAGCAAAAAAATAGGCAACGCTGTACAGCGCAACCGCGCCAGAAGAGTGATAAGGGCGGCAGCAGAGATGCTTCCCGCGATTCAGGGCGGTTATGACGTCGTTTTTGTTGCCAGAACAAAAACTATCCAAAAAAAAAGCACCGAGATCAAAATTTCAATGGAGCGTCTGCTCCGGACGGCAGGTGTTGTAACAGACGATGAAAAATAACATACCGCTCAGGATGATATCGTTTTATCAGCGAAAAATTTCTCCTCTTTTTCCCCCACGCTGCAGATATTATCCCACCTGCTCACAGTATACCTATACAGCGATAGAGGAATACGGCTTTTTTTTCGGAACACTTTTGGGTGCGCTGAGGATACTCAGGTGCAACCCGCTTTTTCCGGGCGGCGTTGATCCCGTGCCGGAATTCAAGAAAATCAGGTACAGATCAAAAAAGAAATGATCCCGGAGGTCTAAATGTCTAATTTCAGAGATATACTGGCGATACCGTTCGGATACGCGCTCGGGTGGCTCTATGACGTTTGCGGAAACTATCTTCTCGCGCTCGTTATAATCACTCTCGTGCTCAGGCTGATCCTTTTGCCCACGTCGATAAAACAGCAGAAAAACTCCGCCAAGCAGATGCGTCTTCAGGCGAAGGTGAACAAAATAAGGGCAAAATACGCCGGTCAGCAGGGACGCGAAGCGCAGATGAAGATCTCGGAGGAAACTCAGGAGCTTTATAAGCGCGAGGGCTTCAACGCGAGCACCGCGGGATGCCTTCCCATGGTTTTCCAGCTCATCGTTATGATGGGTCTTTACGGCGCTATCTATT
>JAFSWN010000015.1 GCA_017450185.1 Clostridia bacterium
AGCGCAGCGAGCACAATCCCGCGAGCGCCAGCGAGCAATATCCCGTGAGCGCAGCGAGCACAATCCCGCGAGCGTCAGCGAACATCACCATCAAACCTTGATCCTCACGCTCGCACTGAACGTTCCGTCTTCCGATTCGCACGTAAAAGCGCCGCCGTATTTTTTCACCGCGCGGTCAACGTTTTTAAGGCCGTAGCCGTGGTTCTTTTTGTCGCTCTTGGTGGTTTCGGGGAAAGAGGACGAGGCCGTGCCGCCTATGCAGGGGTTTTGGACCGTTAAGAGAAAAAAGCCGTTTTTGGTGAGCGCCTGCACAAGGATCTGCTTTTCGCCGTCGGTTTTTTCGGCGGCTTCAACGGCGTTGTCGAGGAGGTTTGATAAAACCGCGCACATATCCTCGTCGGACATGACGTTTTCGGGGACGGCGCCGGTAAAACGCAGGTCTATCCCTTTTTTTTCGGCTAAAGCGGCCTTGCCGCTGAGAACGGCGTCGGCGGCGAAGTTTCCGGTTTCGAAGCGCTTTCCCGCTATACCGGAGGAGGCTTCCAAGCCTGAAATGTAGCTTCGGGCGGACTTTATGTCGCCGCTGTCGAGATAGGCCTTGACGACGATCATGTGGTTTTTATAGTCGTGGCGGAAAGAGCGGAGGTCGTCGTCGGTTTTAAGAAACTGTAAAGCGTATTCACGCTGGTCGGAGAGCTGCTTCATGACCGCTGACTGCTGTTCGGTGAACGAGAGCACGCGGAACATCAGGAAGAAGAGCGTAAACAGCACGGCCGCCACCGCCGCGGCGGAAAACACCTTATACCACGAGAGCGCTATGCCGAATTCGCGGTAATAGCAGGTAAACTCAAAAAAGAGCAGTACCGCCCACGCCCATTTCGGGATCGAGCGGAACGCCCCCTTAAGGAATCCGGCGCCGCCCTTTTTGATAACAAAGGCAAAAAAAACGATGAACAAAGCATAAAAACCGACGCCGAACAGGGATTCAAAAACGAGGCGGTCGTTACCTATCTCGGCGACGAAGGAATAAAAAACGTCGGCGGTGAAATCCAGAATAAGCGATGAAACGGCCACCGACTTCCAGCGCCGCCCCGGACGCTCCTCAAGCGCTACGGGCACGGCGGTATAGAGGATATAAGAGATTATATCGGTGAGAGAGCGCAGCTCGTCGCTTCCGGAGTTAAAGGCGTACACCGCTGCTGCGCTGTTCGGGATAAGGAACAGCGCGATAACGGCGACAAGGACGCGCCTCTTTTTTATGCTGTGGTCAAAGGCATAGCGCATAAATAAGCAAACGCAGAGCATTTGCAGTATATCCCTAAAAAAATACGCGGCTCCCGATAGAATATTGACCATGATACGTCTCTTTTCAGAAAGTGTTTTTCAGATATTCGTTATACGCCTTATTGAATTGAGTGAGGTTGCGGCGGCTTATTTCCACCTGCTCGCCCACGCTTAAATATATGACACCGTTTTCAATGCGGCTTATGTATTTAAGGTTTACGAGATAGCGCTTGTGCGTCCTGAAAAAATCAGGGCCGCTTATCACCTGCATAAACTGGGAAAGCGATTTCTTTGATTCATAGAATTTTACCGTGGCGTCCTTTTCGGTGTAGAACCTCACTATTGAAAACTTGCGCTCGGACTCTATATACACGATATTGCTTGCGCGCAGATATTCTTTTTTTCCCGCGACCGGGATCTCGATAACGATATCCTTTTTATATCCCTTTAAAAACGCCGTCAGGGCCTCGCCCAGCTCAGCCTCGTTTATGGGCTTGACAAGATAGCGGAACGCCCCCACCTCGAAGCTCTTGAAAACATACTCGCTGTAAGCCGAGATAAACACGGGCACGGGCTTCTCATCCCGCATGCCGAGCTTGGCCGCCACCTCAAGGCCGTTCATATCGGGCAGGCGGCAATCGAGGAAAACAAGATCGAAGCCCTCGGGATCGGCGAGCATTGAAGCGCCGTCGGGGTATGTTTCAAGCTCATAGCACAGGCCCTTTTTATCAAAAAAGATCTCTATCTGTTTTTTAAGCAGCGCGGCGACGGGTCCGTCGTCTTCGCAGATACCTATTCTCATTTTTCGCCCTCCAAACGGTCCTTTAATAAACAGGACATTTTGTTTTCGTATAAATATAACATTTTTATCCGGATAATTCAATATATGAGGGAATGAACGGTCGAAAAACGGAATAAGCGGTCACATAACGCCGAAGGATGATATTATTGTTGATTTTTTTATAAAAAAATGATATTATTCTGAACAGGAGGTAGATTATTATGAAAAAAACAAGAATAGTATTATGTTTTGCAGTTACGATTACCGCGGCGTTTTTGTTTTGCTTTACCGCTTTTGCCGACACCGAGGGCATTTTCACCTACAGCGTGAGCGGCGACACAGCCTCTATATCGGCTATAACTCCCGAAAACGGGAACGAGATAGTTATACCCGACACGCTCGGAGGATATCCTGTGACCGAGATAAACGGCTACGTTCTGCAGGGAAGCTCCGTTGTTGTTGAAAACCTTGTGATACCCGCAAGCGTAACAAACATAACCGACAACATAAAATTCGGCAATGCAAGCCTTGAGAGGATCACCGTGGACGAAAACAACACGGTGTATTCCACGGAAAACGGCGTTCTTTTTGACAAGGAAAAAACGACAATATACAAGTTCCCGATGTACCGGGACGAATTCGAATACACGGTACCGGGCACCGTGACGCAGATATATAACGGAGCCTTCAGCAACGCGGTATATCTCGGGAGAGTAAACGTTTGCGAAGGAGTAGTAAGCTTCGGCGATCAGGCGTTTGCATTTACCGATCTGCAGGTGAACTTCCCTTCCACGCTTCAAACGATAGCAGGAAACTGCTTTGCCTACAACAACGCAATTGAACGCGCGGTGCTGCCGCCGAGCGTATCTTCGATCGGCATGAGCGCGTTCACCGACTGCGAATCGCTTAAAACGGTGATAATAACCGGAAACGTTACTTCTATAGGATCATGGACGTTCGACAACACTTCGCTTAAAACCATCGTTTTGCCCGCTTCGTTAACAAGAGTTTCAAACGAGGCCTTTATTCGCACAACGGGCATTGAAAGAGTGCTGTTTGCCGGAACGCAGGAACAATGGGATGAGGTGAACGTCGGGACCGACAACGGCAGCTTTGAAACCGCGCAGGTCATTTGCGGCTTCCCTCTTGATTCATATAAAAATATTACTGCAGAGGAAGAAAACGGCCTGCTCACCGTAAGCGGCAGCGGAGCGCTTGAGGGCGCCGGCGGCACCGGTTATCATCTGTTTGACGATTTTGCAAACGGAGCGAAAGCCCTATACATAGAAGGAAACGTAACGATGATAGGCGAAAACACGTTCGCGGGATTTTCGGAGCTTGAAACTGTCATATGCGAAACAAACGGTATTTCGTTTGAGGCGGGCGCGTTTTCGGACTGCGAAAGCCTTAGGAACCTCATCGTTTTCGGCGACAGCGGATTTTCACCGGACGCGTTCGTAAACTGCGGAGAATACGTGAACATGTTCGCCGATGCACAGAGCCTGCATAACACAGGCGGCGCGGGCGGAATAGAAGTTATTCCCGTTTCGTACTCCGGAGGAACGCTTACCTATGAAGGAGCGGTCTACCAGAACTCCTACGACTTTTTCGACGTTCTTTCGGTGATGTGCAGCCGCTACGGAGAGATAAATAGCCTGAGAGCGAATACGCTTTCAATCGAGGGAGTGACGCTCTACGGCTACGACGCCGAAACCGGGCGAAGGACGCGCATAGACGGCCCGCTCGAAAACTGCGAGGTGTACGTTCAGATCGACACGGGCGAGGGCGTTGAGCAAATAAGCTTCAACGAGCTGACGGAGGGGATAGCCGACGGTTCGGTAACGGGATTTTACATTGTTTTCAGCGACGAAACGCACGAGGAGATTGAAGAAGCGAGCGTCAGCATAGTTGAGAACATAATCACCGTAATAAGGAAGGTTCTCAGAGCGATAGTTACGCTGCTCAACAAGCTTTTCACTCTTATCAAGGCGTTTGGAAAATAATATCCGTTTGTTAATCTTTCAGGGGCAGGCTCCGATCATGGGACCCGTCCCTGTTTTTTCAGAAAGCTTTTTCATTCCAAAAGCCATGGATTTGGATCCATTAATGCTAAATGATGAAAGAAAATAATGAAAAGTCGGAAAATCGCAAGTGATTTTTAATTATATAATGCCGACCGCAGGTCCCTTCTTTGATCTTTGAGCTTTATCATTCAGAAGTCTGCTCTCTATTTACCATGAATTCTTAAAAAAAGAACCGGTAGCGCCGCGCCCCTGCGCGGTAAAGGAAATAAAATTTTTTAACAGAAACCGGTTTTTCATCATTTAACCGAAGTTAACATATTGACGCAGGTTTTTGATACC
>JAFSWN010000122.1 GCA_017450185.1 Clostridia bacterium
TGTACGTAGGCTCCTGAGCTTTGCTACTCCGCTTCCTCCCCCCTTGACATTGCTGTCAACGGCTTGCGGTTCACTACACTTGGCGGTAAATACCCGTGACGGGACTCTCACCCGCAAGATTTGTGCCATGCCCGACACACACGAAAAAGCCCTTGATTCACAAGGAACCAAGGGCTTTTGGAGCTGCTAACCAGAATTGAACTGGTGACCTCATCCTTACCAAGGATGCGCTCTACCGCCTGAGCCATAGCAGCATTTACCGAACAGTCGATATTATACACACAAAAGGCATGGTTGTCAAGGGCTTTTTTTTAAAAAATCGAAAATCGTTCAACAAAAAAGCCGACCGCGCTTATGAAGACGCTGCTTCGAAGCCAGCGGGTCTCCCGGCGGCTTCGCTTCAGCAGTCGGCACGGGCGTGCTCATCAGGCGCGCGGGCGCCGTCTTCTTTTGCCGGCACTGCCGAAGCGTTCATTAAACTCCGGCTTTCACGTTCCTTTTCCGGCAGCCGCAAAAAAATCCTTCGCTTTCGCGGTTTTTTTTCTCTGTTCCCTCTTCATAAGCAACGGTTTGACACTCTAACGTGAGAGATTTCCTGCAGCTCCGTTTGTTCCCCGGTCGGGTTGGGGGTGAGGGTATAAGCGGATATTTAACAATTTGTTAATCAATAAGTTATGTACATATAATGATATGATGGGATAATTAGATTGGTGATATATAATTTTGCAAATGGAGGGTCATTTTTATGACAGACGCCATCAGGAAAATGAAAAAACGCAGGAGCATTCGCAGCTTTAAGCCCGATATGCCCTCGAAGGAAGAGATAGGGATGATAGCCGAGGCGGGGCTTTACGCTCCGAGCGGCATGAACCGTCAGGCAACGGTGACGCTGGTTATCGCAGATAAGGAAAAGCGCGACGCGCTTGCCGAAATAAACCGCAAGATAGGCGGCTGGGACGAGGGCTTTGATCCGTTTTACGGCGCGCCTGTGGTTATGGTGGTTCTGGCGGACAAGAGCTGCCCCACCGGCATATACGACGGCAGCCTTGTGATGGGCAACATGATGAACGCCGCATTTTCGCTCGGGCTCGGAAGCATCTGGGTGCACCGCGCCAAAGAGGAATTTGAGCTGCCCGAATACAGGGAGCTTCTTAAATCGCTCGGCATTGAGGGCGAATGGGAAGGAATCGGCCACTGCGCCATAGGCTACGCCGAAGGCGATCTGCCCGAGGCCGCTCCGAGAAAAGACGGCAGACTGTTTATACTGGACTGAGAAAAACGCGAACCGGTATATAAGGAGGAATTTTTATGAAAAGCAAACTGAGGTCGGTTTTATGTGTTATTCTGTCGGCGGCGCTCGTATTGTGCATATTCAGCACGGCAGGCGCGGCTGAAGCAAAAAGATACGTTGTGCTGGGCGATTCCATAGCCTTCGGGCTGGGGCTTCTGAACCCGGGTGAAGCCGTATACGGCAAAATAGTTGCCGACACGAACGGCTATGAATATGAAAACTACGCGATCCCCGGGCACACAACCGCCAATATGATGCAGCGCATGGAGAACAAGACGGTTAAAAACGCTATCGCAAACGCCGACATCATAAGCATTTCCATAGGCGGAAACAACTTTTTGATGGACGATCTGGCCGGCATTCTTTTTGAAGGGATAGTCAAAGAGGATTATACGCACATTGACGAGATCGCCGATAAGTATTACGACGATCTTGACACGATAATTCGCACCATCCGCGAGCTCAACGCTCACACCGCCATACTGCTGCAGACGATTTATAATCCGCAGACGTCATACATCGGAGAAGTGTATAAAATCGGCGCCGAGCGCATAAACGGCAAGATGAAAGAATACGCCGCAAACAACCCCGGCGAGATCATTATTGTGGACGTGGCCGCGCGCCTTACGGACAGCGGCACCGACTTTGCCGAGGACAGGGTACATCCCAGCGCCGCGGGAAACGAGAAGATAGCCGAAGAGGTTTTGAAAACGCTCTATGAAAACGGCCTCGGGACCGAAACCGAGCCTGTGATAAACACGCCCGCGATCGACCTCAAAGGAACCGCGATACTGCCCGTGGTTATGAGTTTTTACGGCAGCTTCCTTCATATGCTCTCGCTGATAAGAGGCTGTTTCACGAAGTTCTGACGCGGTAACACGCAGGTCAATTTTGTTATCGAAGCGGGGGGGGTTTGCACCCTGTAGCACGGCAGGTCAATTGTTATCAAAGCGGGGGTTTGCACCCTGTAGCACGGCTGACCACAGCCGTCATGGAAGTTCCTAATAGAAAATTACATTCTGTAAGGCACAATCTTACCGATAATTTTTAACTCAAAAAACAACTTTTTATCAGACCTGCGGTTTGCTGACGGCTGTGGTCAGCCGTGCTACAGGGTGCTGTACAACAGTTTTATACTCAACGGTTCTTTGATGATTCCTGATTTACACGATAATCCGTGAAGAACCTAAAAAAAGAATACCGCTGTGACGCTTTCAAATGCTGAAAGAAATCACAGCGGGCTTTTTGTTTTTTTCGGTTACAAAAGCGCGAGCATTTCGGCGGGGTTCTCCGCCGCCTTTACCTTGCCGAGCGCCTTTTGGATGACGCCGTTTTCGTTTATCAGATACGTGGTGCGCACCACGCCGAAGGTGGGTTTGCCGTAATTCATCTTTTCTTTCCACACGTCGTAGGCTGAGATCACCCTTTTATCCTCATCCGACAAAAGAGTGAACGGCAGGCCGTATTTTTCTTCAAACTTTTTGTGAGAGGCAACGCTGTCTTTGCTCACGCCGAGGATGACGGCGCCTTTTTCTCTGAACTGCGGCCAGAGCTCGCCGAACGCGCACGCCTGCTTGGTGCAGCCGGAGGTCATATCCTTTGAATAGAAATAGAGTATCACTTTTTGACCCGAGAAATCGGAAAGACTTGTCATTTTGCCGTTCTGGTCGGGCAGAGTGAAATCCGGGGCTTTTGTTCCCGTTTCAAGCATAGTATAAATTCTCCCTTAAAAAGCGCCGATCAATACTTTGAGCCGAAGAAGGTCACAAGCAGATTGTGGAACCACGCGGTCAGCTTGCCGATAAAATCGTCGCCGTGCGTCTGTCCGCACCAGTGGCAGCCGGTAAAGGCCGGATAGGTGTACTCGGGAGCGCCTATCGGGATGGTTATATAAGCGCCGACGTTTGCGCCGCCCTCATCTTTAATGAACTCCACGGCAGCGACAACTTCCTCCTGCCCGTTCCACCACACTGTGAGCGGATCAAACAGCGTGAGCTCCGGATCGTATTCCGGATCGGTGGCGACCTCAAAGCGAAGTCCGTAGGTCTTGTAAAGATCGAGCATTCCGTCGGGACCGGCTTCATACCATTCACCGGCGGTATTACGCGCCATATTAATGCTGTAGGCGTCGTCGTGGATCATAAGCACGGGCCCGCCCTTAAGAAGGACGTGCTGGGTTACCACGGTCACTTCCAGGTTTTTCAGCGCTTCAATAAACTCACCCTGCGTGTGCTGGTCGTCAAACCCGATCCTTGGCTCACGAAAGCTGAAATCGATGCGTACGTTTTTCAGATAGCCCTCGGCATAAGCGGAAAACGAAACCGAACACAGACACGCGAGCATCAGGAGGGCAAGAAATACCGACAGAACTTTTTTTGCGTTTTTCATAATAACAGCTATTCCTTTCGTTATGATTTTTGTTTATTATAACACATTATTATAACGAAGTCAATATAAACCCGCAGAATGAAACGGCGTCTTCCCTTTCGCGCGGAGAAAAACCGGCACGGCCTTGCAGAAAGCTTTTCTCACAAAAGCTGCTGCTCGTTTATTATAAGGCGAAACTGCAGGCCCAGCGTCTCGGCGGCCTTGCGGCAGAGGATCATGCGCTGCATGAATATCTCAAAGTAGTCCATAACGGAGCCGTAGCGAGTGTCGACCGAGAGCTTGAGCCTTATGTGTGTATGGGCGTCGTTTATCTTGAGGTCCGCCTTGGTGACGGAATAGTTTACGCGGTCGTGTATATCAAAGGAGGTCACGTCGCGGTTGCGAACGCGGTTGCGGCGCACGTCGCTTTTGTCGGCGAGAATAAGCGCCGCCGCGAGGGGGCTCACGGGCACGCCGGTGCCCTCGTCGTGGTTGCCTATGGCGGCGATCACGGCGCAGATCTCTTCGGGCGGGAAGCCGAGGCGGTCGAGAAGGCGAAACGCCATTATCGCCCCCGACTGGCTGTGCTCGAAACGGTTGACGAGGTTGCCGATATCGTGAAGGTATCCGGCGATTTTCGCGAGCTCCACGGTGCGATCGTCGTAGCCCAGAGTTTTGAGGATATATCCTGCCTTCTCCGCCACGAGCGTTACGTGCGCGAAGCTGTGCTCGGTGTAGCCCTGAGCTATAAGCGTCTGATCCGCCTGACGGATATAGACGTTGATCTCTTCGTTGCGTTTAATTTCTTCGTAGGTCATTTTCTTTCTCCTTCGGGCGTTCCTGATTCTATTAAACACAAAAACGGAGCTAAAATCAATAGTGTTTTGAGCAAAACGCGTGTATTCTTTGGTTTTAATTGCGGCAAAACGGTTGTGTTGCGGTTTTGTTTATGATATTTTATTTTTACGATCCGAAGTGAGGAGGATGGCTTTGAGCAGGCATATATACACTCTCAGAAAACCCGCGGGATGGTACAAAGAGACCTGGCGCGAGGCGCTGCCCATAGGAAACGGGCTTACCGCCGCGCTCATCACGGGAGCTATAGGCGAAGAAAACATAATATTCAACCGGTTTGACCTTTGGGAGGACGGCTGCGACCCGCCTGTCCCCGACGTTACCGAGGCGTTTTTTCAATGCGGAAGGCTCTTGACGAACGGGACTTTTGCGCCGCGAACAGCGACGTTCTTGGCAGGGCGCTCAGAGAAAAGGGCTATGAAGCGCGGCTCGACTGCCGGACGTTTGCCGGAACGAAAACGGAGAGGTCACGGTGACGGTTTACGCGAAATGGGACGTTGACGCCGAGCTAACAGTAGACGGTGAGAGCCTCGGGAGGATAAAAATAAAACGGGGCGAAAACAAAGTTTTCACCCACCGAAGAAAAGTATAGTCTATACTGAAAGCCGCGGCATTATCCCTGTAGGGCGGCACTTTGTGACGCGATAAA
>JAFSWN010000123.1 GCA_017450185.1 Clostridia bacterium
GACCCACGTATTGTTGTGTTGATAAATACTTCCCTCTGAATTAATTTTAGGCATAGAAACTACCTCCGTAAATTATGTATAAGTATTTACCGAAATTATAATAACATTTAGTCGTTTTATTGTCAACAAAAATATAGCATAATTATAGCATAAAAATCAGGACAGACCAGAAATAGTCAGTAAAAAAGAAAAAATAGATAGTCACACGAACTTATAATAAAAAGAAAAATATATACAATATCACCAATTATTACATAAAAAACACCCCATATTTGTGAACAATCTACACAAAAATGGGGTATTTTCTTGGCGCGCTGAAAGGGACTCGAACCCCCGACCTACTGGTTCGTAGCCAGTCACTCTATCCAGCTGAGCTATCAGCGCATATGCTCTTTTGAGCACTTCAATATATTAGCACCAAAAATCGGAATTGTCAACATCAATTTTCACTTTTTGCCGCCTTTTTATTCCTCTTTTTTATTCTTTTATAAAAATGAGTTGAAATAAGTTAAAATAAATGTTAAAATCAATAAAAACAGTTCAAAGGAGATAATACAATGCTTACCACAGCGAATCCGTCAACGTCTGTTGTCCCTACCGTACTGTATATCATAACCCTCTGCCTCGGCGCAGTCGCGCTGTTTTTGTTCCTTAAGATGAGAGTCAAGGCGCACACCGCAAAGGCAGCGGTGGCGAAATCCTGGGTCAGCGTTTTCTTTATCCTCTCGTGGCTTGCGGCCTCGTACGCTATGGGGCTGAGCGCTTTCGCGGCTTTTATAGGCGGCGGGCTTTTGTTCGGGCTTCTCGGAGATATCTGGCTCGATCTTAAATTCTGCTATGAGCCGGACAACGATTTTTACACTAAGATGGGCTTTCTGAGCTTCGGAGTGGGGCATGTGTTTTACTGCGCAGCCGTTATTTCGGGAACCGTGGAAAAATTCAAGCCCATCGCTATACTGCCCGCGTGCGGCGTTGCGCTTGTGGCGGCCCTTGTGGTTTACTTCGGCGAAAAGGCGATGAAGCTCGTTTACGGTAAATATAAAATGATATCCACCGTTTACGGCGGTGTACTGTTCTTTATGGCGGCGTTCGCCTTCTTTTCGGCCTTGTTCGCGGGCTTTTCTCAGAACACGCACCTTGTTGTAATGGCGATAGGCGGCGCTCTGTTTATCATTTCGGACCTCATTCTCTCGGGCACCTATTTCGGAGAGGGCAAAAACAGGCCCGTTGACGTTGTGACGAACCACGTTTCGTACTATATAGCGCAGTTCGTCATCGCCGCTTCGGTTCTTTTCTTCAAATGATAAGAATATAATGGACGGATGTTTGAAAGCGTCGGTCGTTATCCCGACGATCGACGAACTGCAGATAAAGGACGTTATCGGGAGCATCCTTAACACGAACGACGCTGAGGATATTGCCGAAATAATAGTTGTTTACAGCAAAAAAACGACTCCCGATTTTATATCATATCTCGATTCTCTTAAGAGTATGTTTCCGAAAACGCCGATACGCACAGAGGTTCAGCCGGGCTCAGGGCCCGGCGACGCCGCGTTTTTCGGCTGCGAAAGGGCCGTTGGGACGCACGCCGTCATTCTCGGCGCGGATATGGAAAACGACCCGAACGACATATGCAAAATGGCGGCGATCGCGAAAAAGGACCCGGACGTTATTGTGAAGGCGTCGAGAAGGCTGAAAAAAGAGACGTTCGAGAACTACCCGAAATTCAAGAAGATATTCAACGTTGCTTTCCAAAAGCTGATAAGCGCGGCGTTTTCATCAAAACAGACCGACATCACCTACGCCTATCAGCTCACTCCGATAAAATACATAAGGGAAAACGAATTTTTACCGGACCACAGGGCGTTCGCCATTGAGCTCGCTCTTTTGCCGGAAACAAAAAACCTCCCCTATATAGAGATCCCCTCCTGCGTCGGCAGGCGCACGAGCGGGAAATCTCACACCGATCTTAAATACTACATGGGCTACCTTATCACGGGAGCCGGCATCTACATAAAATCACGGAGACACAGGACTTGAGAAACATATATTTTGTTCAGGCATGCGACGTACACGGGTCGGGCGAAAACGCCTCGGCCTATCTTCCGTATGCCACCGGCCTGCTCGCCGCGTACGCTTTCCGCAACGAAACGGTCAAACAAAATTATGAAGTCCGGCGTTTTATTTACCGAAAAGAAAAGATAGCCGAAGCGATAGACTCAATGGAAGCTCCCGCTATTGTTGGCTTTTCGACCTATATATGGAATTTTGAATACAATCTCGCGTTTGCCAAAGAGCTGAAAAAAAGGTATCCGGGCTGCGTGACCGTGTTCGGCGGCCACCACGTTTACAACAACAGCGCGCGGCAGCTCGAGGAATATCCGTTTATCGATTTTCTTATTCACGGCGAGGGCGAGGAGGCCTTTTGCGGGATACTTCTAAAGCTTATCGGCGACGGAGATTTTTCGGGAATCGGGAATATCTCCTACAGAGACGCTGACGGGAACATAATAAAGAACCCCGCGAAAGAGATATGCACAGTCGATTTTCCGTCGCCCTATCTTGACGGCTGGTTCGACGACATTCTGAAGAACGACAAGATCATTTTTTCCGCCCTGCTCGAAACGAACCGGGGCTGCCCTTTCCACTGCGCCTACTGCGACTGGGGCAGCGTGAAGCTGAGAATGAGGCAGTTCCCCATTGAACGGGTAATTGCGGAAATGCAGTGGTTCGCGGACCACAAGATACAGTTCTGCTTCTGCATAGACTCAAATTTCGGCATGTTCAAGCGCGATTTTGAAATTGTGGACGCTTTTCTTGACATCAAGGCGAAAACCGGATATCCCGAGGTTTTCAAGTGCTGCACAACGGAAGGCAGCGGCCTTGCGGAATTCAACATCAACAAAAAGCTCAACGACTGCGGCATACTCAAGGGCGCTTCGCTCGCGCTGCAGACCCTAAGCGACACTGCGCTTACGAACATCGGCAGAAAAAACATGAGCCTAAAGCGATACAGCGAGCTTTCGGCGAAATACAACGAAGAGAATATCCCGACCTATTCCGAGCTCATCTACGGGCTTCCGGGAGAAACCTACGAAAGCTTTGCAGACAACCTGAGCTTTATGCTTGAATCGGGCACGACAAAGGGCTGCTTCATACACTTCTGCGAGCTGCTCCCGAACGCCTCGCTCGCGATGCCTGAAAACATCGAGAAGTTCGGGATAAAGACCGCTAGAATACCCTACACGCAGTTCCACGCGCCGCTTTCAACCGAGGTGCAGGAATTCTCAAACGTTATCATCTCAACGTATTCGATGGACTACGATATGTGGGTGGACGCCTGCATTTTCGGGCTTTTCGTTCAGTGCTTCCACTATATGGGCATATTGCAGTTTTTTGCGAAGTATCTGTTTTATGAAAAGAAGCTTTCCTACAGGACAATATATGAAAAGCTGATTATTTGGGCGAAAAACAAGCCCGAGACCCTGCTCGGCGAATACCTTTTATTGATGATAAACAAGCTCTCGGCCGAAAAGCGCGGCGAGACCATTTCGCGCTCGTTCTTCGACCCCCAATTCGGCGACATAGACTGGCCAATGGAAGAGGGCATGGCGCTGAGGATCATTTCTGATACCGAAAGGTTTTTCAACGAGATACGCTCGTTTACAACCTCGTTCGGAATACCTCAGGATATATGCGAAGAGCTGCTGAGATATCAGATGCTTGCTCTGAGAAAACCGGAAGACGGCGAGACCGAAGCCGATTTCTCTTATGACTTTCACCGCTTTTTCAGGAATATCGACCTTATGAATTACTCGCCGCTGCAAAAGAAGAAAAATACCGTTTTCTTCAGAAACGGCATTGAAACCAAAGACCTCGCCGATTACGCGATGAGAATAGTGTGGTTCGGTAGGAAGAGCGCGAAGCTTATGTATTCGGAAAACGAAATAGAACAAGAAATACGGTAAAAACAAAATTTAAGCCGCGGACAGCTCCCTGCCCGCGGCTTTTGCATTTTATTGTTTTTCGCGTCGGCGGGCTCCGAGGTAATCCTCGAGGATGAGCACCGCGCTGACGGCGTCTACCGTGTTTTTCCGCTTTTTCCCGCGGGTGTCGG
This sequence comes from Clostridia bacterium, assembly GCA_017450185.1. Lineage (GTDB taxonomy): Bacteria > Bacillota > Clostridia > Oscillospirales > Acutalibacteraceae > RUG806. The sequence goes on from JAFSWN010000123.1 coordinate 4,118, forward strand.
TGTTATTGAGGAGCCTGTGCGCGCTGACCGTTGTGAGGCGTTCGTCACGCAGCACAACTTCTAAAGATGTTTCTCTTTTAAGCTCTTCGGCGAATTCCCTGACGGCCTGCGCCCTGAAGCCCTCGGAGCCGTCCATGTTTTTCGGAAGGCCCAAAACGATGAGCTCCGCCCTGTTTTCGGCGCATATCGCGGATATTTTTTTCGCAAGGACGTCGGGCTTTCGCTCGGTTATCACAATCAAGGGCGACGCGAGCATTTCGTTTTTGTCGCAAACGGCGATACCGGTACGAACGTCGCCGTAATCAACCGCAATAATCACCATGGCTCAAAACATCACGACTTCTTCGTTGCTCGTGGGCTCGCTGGTCGATCCGGAGCAGCCTCCGGGACACACGCCGGGAAGATTATCGATTTTGAACCAGCCGGAGCCTGTCGAATAGCAGTTCGGCCCCGCAAGAAGCCCGGTCTTTGCGCAATAGGTGCGCTTGACGGAATCGTTGCTGTATTCAAAGTCCTTATCCTCAAGGTCCTTGTGGATGCGGTTCATGACCTCCTTAAACACTCTCGCCGCAGGGTACTGCCCGTATTTGGCGGCGCTTATCTCGGAACGGTCCTTAAAGCCGACCCATGTGGAGCATACGTAATACGGGGTGCCGCCGATTATCCATTTATCGTGGTTGTCGGAGGAAGTACCTGTTTTTGCGAAGGTTGTGAAGCCGTCCACCCCGTAGCCCTTTGCGGTACCGTCGGAATAGGTAACGGGACACTGGAGCAGATAGTTCATGACGTCGGCAGTGCCCTGAGAGAGGATGCGTTCGCCCTTTTTATTTGGCTCAAGTATCGTTTTCCCCTCGGAATCAACGACCTTATAGTAACAGTAGGGTTCGTAGTAAAGGCCGCCGTTGCCGAAGGAGCAGTAAGCAGCGCACATATCGAGGGGGGACACGCCTCTGCCCATTTCGCCGATGGCGAGGGGCGCGAAGTCGTTGTCGCTCGCTATTAGGGTGGAGATGTGGAACCGGTCGCGAAGGAAGGAATAGCAGTAGGTTGTGCCCATGGTCTGGACCATACGCGCCGGAACGGTGTTGAGCGAGGGAGCTATGGCCGTCGCGAGGTTCCTTATGTCGCCGGGGCTGCCGTATCTGCCGCCGTAGTTCGAAGGCCACAGCTCTCCGGAGGGAAGGGTGATGCCGTAGTTCGGAAGACGGCTCGACCAAACGAAATAGTTGCCCTCAATGGCGGGAGCGTACGTGCTCAGGGGCTTTATGGACGAACCGGGGTTTCGCGGATCGCCGCCGGTGGCGTAGCTTAGGACTCTGTTGCCGGTTTTGCGTCCGAGAGCTCCCGCAATGCCGTGTATCCTGCCCTCGTAGTCCATTATGACCATGGCGGACTGAATGGCTGGATGCTCCTCGGTATCCTCCTCCTGTGGGAAGGTAACGCGGTTGAGGTAAACGTCGTCGAGCTCGGCCTGGATAGAGGCGTTAACGGCGGAATATATGCTCAGTCCCCCGTAGTATACCTTGCGCCAGGCCTCGGTCTTGGTGTAGCCGAACTTCGCGCTGAGGTCCCTTATGACGGATTCGATTATATAGTCGGTGTACCAGCTCTGATACTCGGTTGCTGTTGCGGAGACCTCAAGCTCGCTCTCCTGCTCCGCCTCGGTCTCTTCGGACTTTTTACCCACGAAAACGACCTTCTGCTTGAGGGCGTCGTCGTATTCCTCTTGCGTAATCATTCCCTGCTCGAGCATACACTCAAGGCAGTATTTAGCGCGTTTGCTGTTAGCCTCGGGATTGATCATGGGGTTGTTGCCCCTGGGACGCTGCGTGATGGACACAAGGATGGCGCTCTCCATGAGAGTCAGGTCGGACGCGTCCTTGCCGAAATAATACTCGGCTCCGGTCTTTATGCCGTAGCAGCCCTGATCAAGGTATATGGTGTTGAGATACGCTTCAAGTATTTCGTCCTTTGAAAAGTGACGCTCGAGCGCGAGGGCGTTTTTGATCTCGTTATACTTACGTATAAGTGTGCGCTTGTTTTCTCCGGTTAGGTTTTTGATAAGCTGCTGCGTGATGGTGGAGCCGCCCTGCATGTCCTTACCTGTCACGTCGTAGATGATGGAGCGAATGGTGCCGTACCAGTCGACTCCCTGATGGCTCTTGAAGCGCTTGTCCTCAAGGGCGATGACCGCGTTGCGGGCATAAGGGGATATTTCGTCGAGCGACGCCATAAGACGGTTCTCTTCTCCGTGCAGACGGGTGTCCTCCACAAGGTCGCCGTCAATATCGTAGGCGTAGATTATGGTGGTTTTCGCCTGGTTCGTGATATAGTTTTCAAGGTCCAGGTAGTCCACTCCCGCAATCTCTTCGGATACCGATTTCGATTTGCCTAAATTGATAAGGTGAAGATCCGACAGCACCGTCACGGCGACGGAACCGACGGTAAACACGCCGACGGTGAACAGCACGAGGAATACCGTCAGTATAGCGGTACCTACTCCCCTGCCCTTCCTTTTTTTCTTTTTCTTTTTATTTGATGCTTTATATGCGCTCATATAAATACTCCGTTATAACAGTATTTCAGCATACATTATAACACATATTTTGGATTTGTTCAGCGATTTTAACAAAAAAATCATTACAGTTTTGTAAGAAACTGCCCTTGTAATAACAAACCCGCCCCCGATCCCGGGGGCGAAAAGGCGTTTTTTATATGACCTCGCCCTTTGAATTGAAAAGAGGAAGCTCCTCAAGGAACTTTATGTCGTCGCGCCTGGCGGCGTCGCCCTCGGCGAGAATGGCAAGGTTCCCGCATATTTCGCCGCCTGCCTGACGGACGAGCTCCTGCAAAGCGTAGAGAGA
>JAFSWN010000124.1 GCA_017450185.1 Clostridia bacterium
ATGGCTTTTTGCTGTTCATCGGTCCAGTTATTCATGTGGCGGCCTCCTCCCTGAGCTTTTTAACCGCTTCCTCATGCGAGGTTTTTTCAACGGTCCGCTTTTCGCAGTCGTCCTCTTTGAGGCATACGGCGGAATAATCGCACCAGCTGCACACGCTTCTTTCATTCCCCTCGTCCACGGGGACGGCGGGAACTGCCCCCGCTTGGATGCTCATTCCCATTTCCGTGAGCACCGAATCGATCTTTTTATGGAGACAAATAAAATCGTCAAACGAAAGCAGGTTGCCCTTGAGAGAACCGTCGTTTTGTATCTGAGCGTTTATAAACAGCCCTCTCGCGCCGGCTTCCATGCCCTTTATTACCTCGGCGTTTTCCAGTATCACGCCGTTCATCCTTCCGTTTTCAATGCGCCTGCGAAGTATTTCCTCGGGGCCTGCGTTTCGGTCGAGGGTCTTGCCGGAGCCTTTTGCGGGTACGTAGAGGACTCCCGCGGGAAGCAGCTCCCCGAAGCGCTCTTTTCCGTTTTCGCACACGGCGAAAAGATATATGAGCATCTGCATGTTGAGGCCGCAGAAAACGTCGGAAAGCCTGAAATCCTTTCCTCCCGTTTTATAGTCGATGACCCTGACGTAGGACGCTTCGCCGTTTTTCATGATATCCACCCGGTCGACGCTGCCCTTTATTATGAGCCTCCCACCGTCGGGCAGGGGGACCTCATATCCCTTTATCCCGTCGGCGTAGCCTATGGAAAGCTCGGCTGCGGCGGTTTTGAACATACAAACCGAGAACTCGCGGCGGCGAACGCTGAGCATATCGAATATCTCTTTTTTCAGCTTCTCAACGGTCCGCCCGAGGGACCCCGTAAGATTTTCGGCCCCTCCGAGACAGGACGCGCAGTATTCGTCGACGGCGCGGTTGATTTCGGCCGCCATCTCTTCGTCGGAAAGGTTCTCAATGCCGTCGCGAAGGTGAGCTGAAATAAGATCCTCGAGGACCTTGTGTATGATAAGCCCGTTTATCCTTGAATCGATTTTGGAGCGCGTGAGCTTTTCAACGCCCATGCCGTAGCGGCAAAAATACATGAACGGGCATTTTGAATAGGTCTCCGCCTTTGAAGCGGACATAGGTATGTTCTCGCCGAAAAGCCTTTTCGCCGCCGCCGGGTCGGTGAAATCCGCGTCCGGGCCGTTTACCGCGCGCCTGAGGGCGGACACTTTATCGGCCTGTCCTGGGACGCTCAGAAGGGCCGCTTCGAGAGACGCCCGAAAGGAGGAATCCTCCCCGAGCGACAAGGCAAGCTGCGAAAGAGCCGTCTGAGGCGTGGTTATCCTGTCTTCACGCGGGATATCGGAGGTACTTAAAACGGGATCGTCCGGGAAAAGCTTTCGTATTTCCTCAATGACGGGAGAGGGCTCGCACTGCTCGCCCGAGGTGCCTACCGCCGGATAAGAGATAAACAGCCTTTTACCGGCGAGAGTGAGAGTATTATAAAGAATGAGGCGTTCCTCTTCGTATACCTCCTCGGGAAGGCGCTCGAGAGAAAGGTCGTTTTCGTCAAGCGCCCTCAGCTCCTTTGACGAGAGAAGCCCCGGGGACGCGGTGTTTTTCGGGAAAACGCCCTCACAAAAGCCGGGGATGAATACGACGCCTGGCTTCAGCACCCTTGTTCTGTCAACTATCCCCACGGTCATTTTATCTATTCCGGGAGGGATCCTGCCCACGCTGCCGCCGGAGAAAATGAGACAAAGCAGCTCGTGGAAAAACGTCGGGGCAACCGGGTTCTCGCCCAAAGCGCCGCGAAGCGAATCGAGGTTTTGCATGCAAAGGTCCCAGACGCTTTTACACTCGGATGCCCCGGCTTCATCGCCGTTTTCAAAAAGTGAAACGGCGAAGGCTCTGAAGCTCTCGTCGGCATGGACGTCTTTAAGGTAAAAATATACCGCGCGGCAGCTTTTTTCGGCGTCATTTTGTTTGAGCGCGCTTCTGAGCTTCACAAGCGGTTCGGTTATTCTGCGCCGGACGGCGTTTATCTCCGAAAGCCTCCGGGCGGAATCCTCTGTCTCCTCCTCGCCGAAGCCGTCGGGGTTCCTTGTAAAATCGGACTCCCACGCCCTGCCGTCCAGTTGCCAGCGGTAAACGTAGTTTTCGAGCTCGGAGTATTCAAGAAGCGATATTCCCGCAACGTCCGTTTTGACGAGCGAAAGGATCCTTTGTGTGGAAAAGCCCTTCGCCGCGGTCTCGACCGCGCAGAGCATCAGGCGGACCAGCGGATACGCCGCGAGAGGCCGCCTTTCGTCACGGAACACTGGAACCCCGTATTTTCGGAGAGCCGAAACAAGCGGAGCCGTCATTTCGGGAGAACGGTGGAGCGCCGCGATATCGCGTGCTCTGCAAAAGCCGGAATCAAGCAGTTTTTTTGCCGTGAGCGCGATAAACTCGCACTCGTCATATCTGTTTTGCGCCCTGACTACGGTAATATCGTTTCCCGCGCCCCCGAAGCAAACGCCCTCATCCGAAAAGAGATTTTCCCTCATTAGCCCGAGCCCCTCGGGTCCCTCTTTTGCGTCTATTTCGAGCTGGAAGACCTCAACGCCGCGTTTTTTCGCTTCAAAATCGAGCCTGCGCCTGTTTTTCAAGGCATGCTCGAAGTATAATTTCCCCGAACCGGGAGTATATCCGGCTATGCTGACGAAGCAGTTTTTGCAAACGCTCATAAGAGAAGAGATAAATCTTATCTGAACGCAGGTAAAGCCCCTGAAATCGTCGAAATAGAAGTCGGTTTCCGAAAGCCCGTCGTCGGACGAAAGCTCTGCAGCCGCGACGTTTATGCTGCCTGCCGCCGTGGAAAACCGCTGCGAAAGAAGCCCCTCAAAGACGGTGAAAATAAGAGAAAGCTCCCTTGTTTTTTCCCTGAGCCTGCCTCCCGCCCTCTCTCCGGCGTTTTTAAGCTCCTCAGGAGTTTTCCCGGCGTTTGACAGCTCGTTATAGAACGAAACGAGGGAGGCCACGCGCCCGGGACGGGAAGCGTGCTGAGAATAGACGCCTAGCTCGTCGGAAAGCTGCTTCACGGCAAGGCTCATAAGCACGTTCACCGCGCTGTCGTCCGCCTGAGGCTTGACCGGCAGACCGAGCTTCTCAAGAAGCTGTCTTGAAAAACGCGAAAAGCTTGTTATAATTATACTGTTGCATATTCTTTCGCCGCATAGCTCGAGCATTTCCTTATTGCGGTCGAAGTCCTCCTGTTCGGGAACTATCAGGACAGCCTTCCCGCCGCTGAGGGCGGCTTCGCGAAGACGGTCGGCGATATATTCTCTTTTCGCCGCGGGATCGGTACCCATTAAAAATCCAAGCATTATCTTCCTCCGGATAAAACGTCGGTTGTATTATATCGCTTTCCGTGAACCGTTCATGGTACTCTCGGACAAAAATCTTTTGTAAAACCCTTCTCTGCTGCAAATTACCACGCGTTTTTCATTTCCGAAAGCGCACTCCAGCGCCGAAGCGGTTTCAAGGTCGCCGTCCTCGCAGACCGCCGCGACGACGCAGCGCTTTATGTCGCCCGTCACGCTGAGCCTTGAAAGAATGAGGCTTATATCGGTCACGCAGCTTTCTCCATGGGCAAAAACGGTTATAACGGCCTTTTCGCTTTTTTTCGGCGAAAGAACGGCAAGAGCCGCAGCGTAAACCGCGCCTATGACGCCCCAAACCGCGAAAACCGCGATCAACGCGCAAAAAATATTTTCAAGCATAATAAATGCACCTCACAGCATTATATGAGGCGCATAAAGAATGGTGCGAGCTGAACTGTAAGCCGGGTTCTGTCATTTAAGACGGTCATCTGTCTCGAACGCGGATCGCTCCGCGCCTCAAGCCACCCGTTAAAGTATCGGCCGAGCAAGCCACTTTGGTCGGTGTTGCTCCGGATAGGGTTTACAGGACGCATACGTCTCCGCTGCGCCGGTGAGCTCTTACCTCGCCTTTCCACCCTTACCGACAAAATATCGGCGGTATATCTCTGTTGCACTTTCCCTTAAGGTCACCCTCGGCGGCCGTTAGCCGTTATCCCGCTCTGCGGAGCCCGGACTTTCCTCACAGAAATCTGCGCGACCGTCCATTCCGCTCGCAATAACAATTATATCTCGACGTCTCAAAAAAGTCAAGAGAACCGTTTTGGCATTTTTACAGTCGGAAACGGACTGTTTTTAAGTCGGATTTGGAATATTTTTTATAATAAAAACAGAAAAAAATACGACCGGGAGCGTTGCCATATGAAAAACCACTGTGAAAAGCTGCGCGACCTGAGAGAAGACAGGGACGTAAAGCAGAGCGCTCTCGCCGCCCTTCTCGGGACCACGCAATCAAATTACAGCAAATATGAGCTCGGCCGAAGCAGGCTGAGCATAGACGATTTAAAAAAGCTCTGCGAATTCTATAACGTTTCGGCGGACTATATTCTCGGCCTGCCGGAGAACATGCCGTATCCCGGCGAATGAAAAAGGCGGAAAAACGATGGAACTGACACACCCGGACGTTATCGCGTTCATCAAAGCATGCTCGGCGGAAGGCTCCGACAGCTTCATAATCACAAATAAAATGCCGGGACCGGACGACGTGCGCCGTTTCGCTTCTTTTCTTGACGGCAGGACGCTCGTGCTGACCGGCAGGAGGACCCCTGAAAGGACCTGTGAAAACGTGATATACGCCGACGTCGGCGAGGCGGCGGACGAGGCTTTCGCGGAAAGGCTGAAAAAGGACCGCGTTACGGAGATACTGCTACCTTTTTATGAATGCGCCGACGTTCTCGAATACGGCTACAGGACTTCATACTCTTTTCTCGGCGACCTGAGAGCTTCAAGCGACCTTCGTTTTCACATAACGGGCGTATCTCCGAACGAAACGGCTGACGACGGCGTATATTCCCTTCTCGGCTCAAAGAAATTCATAGTTGCCGGACAGAAAATCGAAAGCGTTTTCACCGGAGTGAAAGCGTCGGACGATGAAGAAAAATGCGGGATCGTTTTGTCGCAGTGCGTTAAATCGCCTTTTATGAAAACGATCGTTTTGTTCTCCACCAGAAGGCAGGCGGACGAGTTTTCGCTAAAGCTTTACAAAAGAGGGGTAAAATGCGCGGTCGCGCACGGCGGGACGGCTAAAGAGCAGGCGAAGCTTTCACTGGAGAGCTTTCTTTCGGGCGAAACGAGCATTCTTCTATCCACCAAATACCTGATACCGTCGTGCGGCGTCATAAAGGCGGACAGGCTTATATACTGCGGCCTCCCCTACGGCGTTTCACACGCCAAGCGCTGCATATGCCTTTCAAAGAGCGGGAGGATGGACGTGGTTTTCTGCGAGGACGATATCGCTCTTGCTCAAAGCCTTACGGCTTCCTATGCCGAGGCGCTCGGCATAGACGATCCGGGCTTTACAGAAAAACGAAAAAGCATGCTCGACGAATTCTTAAACGCGCTGCAATACTGATTTGACAACGCTTTTTCTTTATGATAAAGTATTATAATAATATTCGTTTGGGGGCGAAAAAGCTGGAACCTCAAAAATCGAAAAGAATGAGCGGCGCGAGGATACTCGTTGAAACGCTCATAGAGCAGGGAGTCACCGACGTTTTCGGAATACCGGGCGGACAGGTGGTGGACATATACGACGAGCTTAACCGCGCGAGACGCAGGATCAGGCACATACTTACTTCTCACGAGCAGGGAGCGGCCCACGCCGCCGACGGCTACGCGAGAGTTTCGGGGAAGGTGGGCGTCGCGCTGGCGACCTCCGGCCCCGGGGCGACTAACCTTGTGACCGGCATTGCCGCGGCGATGCTCGATTCGGTGCCGATGGTTGTTATAACGGGCAACGTGTCAACACAGCTTATAGGACGCGACAGCTTTCAGGAGATAAACATAACGGGTATCACGTTTTCGATAACAAAGCACAACTATTTTGTCACGGACGTAAACGAGCTCGCCGACACTGTGAGAGAGGCCTTCAGGATAGCAAGCTCCGGCCGTCCGGGCCCCGTGCTGATAGACATTCCGAAGGACGTACAGACCGCGAAAACGCTCTTTGCCCCAAAAGCTCCCGAACCGCCGGACGCACTTCCTCACGCAGACGAAAAGGACGTTTTAAGGGCCGCCGAAATAATAAACCGGGCAAGCAGGCCTTATCTTTATATCGGAGGCGGAGCCGCGGCGAACGGCATGGGGAAACAGATAATGGAGTTCGCCGAGAAGACCGACGCCTTCATAGGCTGTTCCCTGATGGGTATTTCGACCGTACCGAGCTCATACGAGCGCTTTCTCGGGATGCAGGGCATGCACGGCCGTTACGCGTCCACAAAGGCGAACACCGAGGCGGACGTTATCATCGGAGTGGGAGTTTGCTTCAGCGACAGGGCCACAGGCGACGCGAAAAAATACGCGAGACGCGCCGAGATCGTCCAGATAGACGCCGACCTTGCCGAAATAAACAAAAACGTTATTGTGGACGCAGGACTTGTGGGCGACGTAAAAAAGACCTTTTCAATGCTTCTGGACGCCGTTGAGCAAAAACGCCGCCCCCAATGGCATAAAAGAGCGCTCGAGCTGAAAAGCGAGGGCAGGAGGATATTCAACAGCATTGACGAAAACGCTTTGAGCGAAATAACGCCGAAGCAGGTTTTTGAAATGATAAACGGCAAAAAAGAAGCGGATACCGTTGTTGCCACCGACGTGGGACAGCACCAGATGTGGGCGGCTCAGTATCTGAAATTTGAAAAGCCCCGAAGGTTCATTTCCTCGGGCGGGCTCGGGGCGATGGGCTACGGCCTCGGCGCGGCGATAGGCGCGGTGATCGCGGAAAAAAAGAGAGCGGTGCTCGTTACCGGCGACGGAAGCTTTTCCATGAACCTCACCGAGCTCGCGACGGCGGTTTCATATAAGATACCGGTGGTCATCGTTTTGATGAACAACTCGGTGCTCGGCATGGTAAGGCAGTGGCAGACGCTGTTTTACGGCGGACGCTATCCCGCGACAGACCCGAAGAGAAAAACCGATTTTGTGAAGGTTTGCGAGGCGTTTGGAGGAAAGGGAGAAAGAGTTTCGTCGGCAGAAGAGTTTGAGGCGGCGTTCGAGCGCGCAATGAAGTTTGACGGGCCGTACCTTATCGACGTTCCGGTTGATAAGGACGAGCTCGTACTGCCGATGATACCCTCCGACGGAGACCTTGAGGACCTGATAACCACCGACGAAAGGAAGAATAAACAATGAAGAGATACGTTTTATCGGTTTACGTTGAAAACAAATACGGAGTGCTCACAAGGGTGGCTTCCCTTTTCATGCGCCGCGGCTTCAACATCGATTCGCTCACAGTCGGCGAAACGGAGAACCCCGCGTATTCAAGGATAACCATAACGCTCCACGGCGACGACTACACGTGCGAGCAGATAATAAACCAGCTCAAAAAGCTCCAGAACGTTAAAAAGGTCAAGCTGCTGACCGACGACGTGAAGGTTGAAAGAGAGCTTATGCTCATTAAGGTGAAAAACAATTCCGAGAACCGAAACGACATCATGGCCGCAGCGGAGATCTTCAGGGCTAAGATTATAGACTACAACCCCGAATATATGTGCGTTGAGGTCACGGGAGAGCCCAGCAAGATAAACGCGTTTATAGACGTCATGCAGCCTCTGGGCATAGTCGAGATGTGCCGCACCGGAGCCGTCGCCCTCGAAAGGGGCAGAGCAAAGCTCGTTGACTGAAACACTATAATAACAGGAGAATCATATGAAAAAAATTGAAAACGCCGCGAAAGGGCTCGACGTTTACGAGTTCGGCGGCAGAGGCTACAAGAGAGCGATAACCTTCAAAACGTGGTGCCTCGCCTTTTTGACGCAGGACGATGAATACACGGTGAACACGTATATAGAGCGGCACATGGAGACCGACGAGGTCTTTGTTTTGCTCAAGGGAGAGGCCACGCTCTATATCGGCAAAGAGCGTACTCCAGTCAAAATGGAGCTCAACAAATTCTATAACGTGACCGCGGGGACCTGGCACAACATTGTCTGCTCGTCCGACGCGAGCGTTCTTGTTGCCGAAAACAGCGACACCGACAAAACAAACACCGAATACTTCTATTTATAAACAAACGCGCAAACACATAAAGGAGGATATTCTATGATCCACTGTCCCGGGTGCGGTTCGGGGCTGCGTTTTGATATTGAAACACAGCAGATGAAATGCGACTACTGCGATTCGCTTTACGACCCCTACCGCTTCGATTCCGAAAAGGACGACGCAAAAAAGGCGGAGAGCTTCGATACTTACGTGTGGGTGTGCCCCTCGTGCGGCGCCGAGCTCGAAACGCCCGACGAGATGGACGCAATGGGCTTTTGCCCCTACTGCGGAGGCGCTTCTCTGCTGTTTGACAAAATTAGAAAGCAGTGGCGGCCCGAATCGGTGATACCGTTTTCGGTCACGAAGGAGCAGTGCAAGGAGGCCTATCTCAAGGAGGCGAGAAAGCACCCCTTTGTTTCAAAGCAGTATAAGGACCCGAAGCTGCTTGAAACCTTCCGCGGCATATATATGCCCTACTGGTCCTACAGGCTCCTGCACCGCGGCAAATACGAAATAATAGGCGAATCGGGAGAATCGCGCGACGGCGACTATATGGTTTCCGAGGTTTATAAGATCACCGGCGACATAGATATGGAATACGACGGCTACGCGCACGACGCGTCCTCCGCTTTTGACGACAGGCTGAGCGAGGATCTCGCGCCGTTTGAGTCCGAAGGAAAAAAGCCCTTTACTCCGGGCTTTTTATCGGGGTTTTATACCGTTATCGGCGACAAGCCGCGCGAGGAATTCGATGAAAGGACTCTCCAATACGCAAAAGAAAAGGCCGTTATGTCGATAGCAGAACGCAGCACCGAGGTCGGAGAGCTGTTAAGGAAAAAGAGTCTGAGAGTAAAACCGGGAGAATCCACCGTGCCCACCGAGATCCTCGACGCGCAGCGCGCGCTGTACCCGGTGTGGTTCATGAGCTACCGCAAGGGCGACAGGGTGACCTACGCCGCGGTAAACGGACAGACCGGGAAGGTTTCGGCGGATCTGCCGGCAAGCCCCGGAAAGCTTCTTATTCTCGCGGGGGCGCTCGCGGCGCTCATTTTCGCTTTTCTCATGATGCTGCCTTCAGTTAAGGCGAGCGTGGCTTCTCTTATAACCGCCATAATATTCTTGGCCGGGAATATCTTTTTGAACGTTTCCTTTAACAGGCTCGTTGGACAGAGCAAGGAGCTGAGGATCTCCCCCGAGGCCGTGGCATACAAAAAACACAACGTACTGCGCATAGTTGTTTCGGCTGTTTGTGTGTTTATCGGTTTTATAATGACGGCAGCAGAGCCGGCGCACAACGTTGTGCCGTACACTTTTTGCATACTGATGGCGGCGCTGTTTATCTTTTTTATCGTCAAATTTATACGTTTCCAGCTTAGCGTCGCGAAGCGCAGGCCTCCCCAGATGGACAGGAAAGGAGCGGCAAGCGATGAAAAATAAAACGAAGATCACATTATCGTTCCTTTCGGTTCTCTTCCTGCTTGCCGGAGCTTTCACGTTAACTGTGTTTGCCGACGGCGAAGAAAACGTGCGCTACGTTGATCCCGAAACAGGCTTCAAGGTGTTCGTCATCGACGACGACGACCTGCTTTCCGACGAGGACGAAGCCGAGCTTGCTGACGACATGAAGCCGATAACCGAGTTCGGGCACGCAATATTCTGGTCGACGAGCGAACCGACGCACGGGAACGAGATAGAACAGGCGAGGCTCAAACGAAGGGAGCTCACCTACCCCGACTCCGCGGGAATATTCGTTATCAATATGAACGACAGGAAAATAACCTTCCAGTCCTACGGCGATATCTATGAAATTGTGACAAACTCATACGCAAGAAGCATAACCGACAACGTAAGCCATTACGCGAGCTCCGGCAACTACTACCGCTGCGCGAGCGAGGGCTTTTCGCAGGTGGAAAGACTGCTCACCGGCAACCGGATATCCCAGCCTATGAAGGTACTGAGCTATCTTACTATATCGGCCATGCTCGGGCTTCTTCTTTCGGCGCTGTTTGTTTTCGGCAAAAAGCAGAACACGACCTACAAATCGATACTTCTTCCGCTCTCCGTCGCGACGGCGGCGGGAGTGCTGATAAAAACGGCGCCCGTTTCGGTGCTCGACCATAAAAACAGACGTTATTCTCCACCGTCCTCAGATTCGGGCGGCAGCAGCGGCGGAGGAGGCGGCTGCGGAGGAGGAGGCGGCTGCGGTGGCGGCGGCTCCTCGTCGTTCTGACATGGAAAAACAGCTGTTTACGCTGCAGTGGCACATAACCCACCGCTGCAACCTTCGCTGCGCGCACTGCTATCAAAACGACTACTCCGCTTTTCCCGACAAAGACGAGCTTTTTGCCGTGATCGACGACTTTGAAAAGCTCATGGAACACACCGGTTTTTGCGGCAGGATGAATATTACCGGCGGGGAGCCGATGACGCATCCCGCCGTTTTTTTGTTGCTTGAAGAACTGAACAGGCGATCCATTCCCTTTGCCGTGCTCACGAACGGAACGCTCATAGGAAAGCGTGAAGCGAGAAAACTGAAAGAGCTCGGCGCCGAGTACGTTCAGGTGAGCCTTGACGGCATGAAAAAAGCTCACGACAAAATAAGGGGAGAAGGCAGCTTCGACGCCGCCGTTCAGGGGCTTTGCCGCCTGCTGCGCGAGGATATCGACGCGACGGTTTCGTTTACGGCGCAAAGCGGGAACATTAAAGAGCTGCCGAAGCTCGCGCGTTTTTGCAAAGACCTCGGAGTAAAAAAGCTGTGGTACGACAGGGTCGTGATTCCGGCGCCGGAGGACGCGGAAAAGCTCTCGCTTACAAAAGAGCAGGCACAAATGCTTATGAAAACGGGAGTGAGACTCGCAAAAAACCACCCCGTGTGGAACCAAAGGGCCCTGCAGTTTCGGTATTCGGGCGACCGTTTCGTTTACAGCTGCGAAGCGGGAAAGCATCTGCTGGCCCTGCTTGCCGACGGCACGGTAATGCCCTGCCGAAGGCTGCCTGTCACAGTCGGGAAGCTGCCGGAAAACAGTCTGACAGAAATATGGGAAACGAGCCCTCTTCTCAAAGAACTGCGTGAAGACCAAATACCGGACGATTGCTCGGGATGCGAAAACGCCCCGCTGTGCAGAGGCGGAGCGAAATGCGTTGCTTTTGCGAAAACGGGAGAATGGAGAAACAGAGACCCGGACTGTTTTTTATGAATGAGTAAAGAAAAAAGATAAAAGATGAAAAAAGGAAGCTGCGCTTGGCATTTTACGCGCCAGCATCGCTAAGGGAAACTGACAAACAAGTATTCTTTCAATGTTAATAATACGGACCGCATATCCGAGAAAAGCAGATATGCGGTCCGTATTATTGAATTATACAAACAAAGACAATAAACTCATGAATACGAAAATAAAATCGTGCAAAAAGCTTAACCACCAACCTATAAACGTTGAGGTATCATAGACCGCAAGCATATCAGCTTCACAGCGGTCGCAAATATTATCGCCGTTTTCATCAAAATGTCCGAGGTGAGGAACACATTCTCCCGTTTCCGCCTCACCGCAAACAGAACAAATATACCCTGTGTAGCCAAGCGCATAACAATCCGGCTCAATTTCAACAAACTCATAATTGTGACCGATAGGCTCTATTGCATCTCCATCCGAAATCACTTTTTCGCAGTCAAGACAATATATATCTCCCGTATATCCGGCTTCTGTGCAGGAAGCTTCACAAGCATTGAGCAGTTCGGTGTTAACGTGTTCACAATCGGAGCTTTCAGGCGTTTGCACGGAATTAGCTTGCGCACCTGACGCCATTGCAGCAGACGGAATAACAGAGATAACCATAATAACAGCCATCAAAACAGAGATCAATTTTTTGAGTATGCCCATATTTATTCTCCTTTTATTTTATTTGAGGATGATTCTTCCTATATGTAAAATAGTAGCAGAAATAATTTCCTGTGTCAACATAAACAAGTAATATTGTGGTATTCTTTCTATTTGGAAAGGAAGTTTTTCACCATGAACAGGATTAAGGATTTAAGAGAAGACAGGGACTTAAGACAGATTGACGTCGCCATGGCTACGGGGATGGACCAGAAAACCCTTTCAAACTATGAAACCGGCAAAACAAACCCCGACAGCTTCGCAATTATTAAGCTTGCGGACTTTTTTAACGTATCTTGCGATTATCTTCTTGGCAGAACGCCTCCCCAAACCGACATAGAGAATTCGCTTAGAAAAATTGAAGAAGAGATCACACAAATTCGACATAACATTAAAAAATAAGACCGGAATGAAAAAATACAGCGTTTATTAAACGCCGAGATTCACTGAACACGGTGGATCCCGGCGTTTTTTACGTGTGTCGGGCATGGCACAAATCTTGCGGGTGAGAGTCCCGTCACGGGTATTTACCGCCAAGTGTAGTGAACCGCAAGCCGTTGACAGCAATGTCAAGGGGGGAGGAAGCGGAGTAGCAAAGCTCAGGAGCCTACGTACAGAAACTTGATCAGGCTAAATGGTGGATAAGGCTGCATA
>JAFSWN010000125.1 GCA_017450185.1 Clostridia bacterium
CTCACCCCCTCCCTTCCGCGGGAAAGGCGAAACGCTTCGCCTTGCAGATTCGTTAATTTGTGCTGACCCTCCGGATATCAACATGCAGAGAGCAGAATATAACGGCTGCGAGGCAGAGACTAAATAAAAAAAGAATGTAACAGACGGATTCGGATGCAACGCCGCGCGTTGCCGCCGTCCGCGTAGGACAAAACTATGGCAATATTCAACGCAAAAGAAATAGAACTGTTTTTCGGAGCCGAAAAGCTGTTCGGTGACGTAACATTCGAAATAGAAAAAAATGACAGGATAGGTCTCGTCGGAGTCAACGGCTGCGGCAAAACTACCCTGTTTAAGGCTATGCGCGGCGATATGGAATACGACGGCGGCGAGTTCGTCAAATCCAAAGACGCGGTGCTCGGCTATATGGAGCAGCACGTTATCCGCGAAAGCTCGGTAAGTGTGTATGACGAGGCGCTGTCCGTGTTCGAACCGCTCATGCGGCTCGAAGCGGAGCTGAACGACCTCAACGCCGAAATAGCAAAGGGCAGTCCCACTCCGGAACAGCTCGAAAAGCAGATGCTCCTTCGTGAGAAATTCGAGGCGGACGGGGGACTTACCTACCGCACCCGCGCCATGAGCAGCCTGCTCGGTCTCGGGTTTTCCCCCGACGAACAGGAAAAGCCCGTTTCGGTACTCAGCGGCGGCGAAAAAGCTAAAGTCCAGCTCGCAAAGCTGCTGCTCTCGGGAGCGAATCTCCTGCTGCTCGACGAGCCGACAAACCACCTTGATATCGCCGCGCTCACTTGGCTCGAAAAATTCCTGCTCGATTACAGGGGCGCATACATCATAATCTCCCATGACCGTTATTTCCTCGACACCGTCACAACAAGAACGTTTGAGCTCGAAAACAAGCGGCTCACCGTGTATAAAGGCAATTACAGCACCTACCGCAAAAAGAAGGAGGAAGACCTCGAAATCGCGTGGCGGCACTACGAAAATCAGCTTGAAGAGATCAACCGCATAAAAGGCATAATCGAGCAGCAGAAGCGCTTCAATCAGGAGCGCAACTACATCACCATAGCAAGCAAGGAAAAGCAGATAGAACGTCTGGAAGCCGATCTTGTGAAACCGCAGACACTCCCGAAGAAGCTGCGGTTCGCGTTTCACTGCACAGACCCCGTGACCGACGAGATAATGACCGCGAAAAATCTGAAAATGAGCTTCGACGGAGAAACGCTTTTCAGAAACGTCGATCTCGGAGTACGCAAAAAAGAGCGGGTATTCCTGCTCGGCACGAACGGCTCCGGCAAGACTACTTTATTTAAGATACTTATGAAGCAGCTCGCACCCGAGACCGGCACGGTCACCTACGGCGCGGGCGTGAAGGTCGGGTATTACGATCAGCTGATGACGGGACTTACCGACAGCAAGACCGTTATGGACGAGATATGGGACGCGTACCCGAAGCTCGATCAGACGCAGGTGCGCACGGCACTGGGCAGCTTCTTGTTCGGCGGCGAGGACGTATTCAAGAAGGTGGGAGTGCTGAGCGGCGGCGAGAAAGCCCGTGTGGCGCTGCTGAAGCTGATGCTGAGCGGCTGCAATTTCCTGCTGCTGGACGAGCCTACCAACCATCTCGATATAAATTCCCGCGAGGCTCTGGAGAACGCGCTTGCGGATTACGGCGGGACGATCTTCATTATATCGCATGACCGTTATCTTATCAATAAAGTTGCCACCCGTCTGTACAAGCTCTCACCCGACGGCGCGGAGTGTATCAACGGCGGCTATGACGATTTCCTTGCCGCTTCCGGGGACGAAACAACTCTCGCGGCGGCAAAGGCGAAGGAGCCTGTCGCGGGCGACAGTGTGAACAAGCAGGATTATAACCGCCGCAAGCAGATACAAAGCGATATCCGCAAGCTCACAACGAAGGTATCCCGCGCCGAAGCCCGCATTGCGGAGCTCGAAGCGGCGATAGAGGAAGCTAACGCCGCTATGGCTGACCCCGCCAACGCCTCGGATTACGAGAAGATCGCGGAGCTCTCGGAAAAGCTCTCCGCTTTGCAGTCCGACCTCGACTCCGCCACCGAAGAGTGGCTCGAAGCCTCGGAGACGCTGGAGGGGTTGAAAGAAGAGTAGCAGACAGCGCAGGAGGAAAGAGAACGACGCCCTTTAAAAAGGGTGGTCTCCCCGCTTATCGGGAAGGTGGCGACAGAGGAGCCAGAGGGGCTGACCGAAAGACTCTTAGCCTAAACTTTAACCCGTAACACGGAGATTTGTTACTCACTTCATATTTTACAGATGCTACTATCTGTCACTTTTTAAAAACTCTGCTATTTCAATACGAAGTTTTAAAAGTCTTTTTCGGTTCGCTTGTATGCGGTGCGTCGTGCACCGCTTTGGCGAACCTACCACGGCTTCCTGCCGTGTGAAAGGGGTTTGGGGAAAAACTTTTTTTCAAAAAAGTTTTTCCCCAACTGGAGCGTAAGCGTCTTCTGGAGCGTAAGCGTCTTCTGGAGCGTCAGCGTCTTCTGGAGCGTCAGCGTCTTCTGGAGCGTCAGCGTCTTCTGGAGCGTCAGCGTCCGCTCACGGCAGCGGGTGCATTTCGCCGTTCAGGGCGGGGGAGGCGAGGTCGCCGCCGACCACGATATTATCGCAGACCATGACGTGCGCTTCCGAAAGGTCGGAGGGCTGACCGTTCACGGCTGATATCGTGAAGGTATAAACCGTGGCTTCCTTCGACCTGAAGGGCGAAAGATCGAAGCCGGACTGCTTCTGAAGCTCGTTGTAGCGCTCGTACACCTCACCGAATTCCGCAGGGATTGTGACCGTTTTTTCGGAGCAGTCACCGACAACCTCCACGCCCCTCTCCGACAGGAATTTCCGCACATCGTCGGCGCTGTGTGCCCGGTAGGAATTTCCGCAGGACGATACCGCGATAATTACCGCCGAGACCGCTAAAATGGCGGCTTTGATTGAAAACCTTTTCATAAAATCGACCCTCTTTATCTGCAAAATTCAACAAAAATCAGTGGCGTTTTTTGCTGTTCCGTACAGTATATGGGAAAAATTTAACAAAAAGTAGTGCCTTCAATAAGCAAAGTCCACAAAAAAATTTTGCCCGACCACAAAATATGACCTCGAAATACCTTTTTCGACACTACATTTTGTTGATAATAACCACAAAAGCGGCAGCCAAGCGGGTGGGTTTTGTCCTGTTTAGGCATTTTATATAAAGGCATCTGAAAAAATTTAGTAAAATAGGTACTTTTCTTTTTTCTTTTTTTCTGTTATTATATATGAGTAAAATATTATCTCACAGGAGGTTCCCACTAATGGCAAGTTTATCACTCAGAGGCATATATAAGCGCTATCCCGGCGGCGTTGTAGCCGTTTCCGACTTTTCAATGAACATCAAGGATAAGGAGTTCATTATTCTCGTCGGTCCGTCCGGCTGCGGCAAGTCCACAACCCTCCGTATGATAGCGGGTCTTGAAGAAATATCCGAAGGTGAATTATTCATAGGCGACAGACTCGTAAACGACGTTGCGCCTAAGGACAGAGATATCGCGATGGTTTTCCAGAACTACGCTCTGTATCCTCACATGACAGTTTTCGAGAACATGGCATTCGGTCTTAAGCTCAGAAAGGTTCCGAAGGACGAGATCAAGAAGCTCGTTGAGGAAGCCGCAAAGATACTTGATATTTCCCACCTCCTTGACAGAAAGCCGAAGGCTTTGTCCGGCGGTCAGAGACAGCGTGTGGCGCTGGGTCGTGCGATCGTCCGTGATCCTCAGGTCTTTCTGCTTGACGAGCCGCTCTCCAACCTCGACGCGAAGCTGCGTGCGCAGATGAGAACCGAGCTCTCCAAGCTCCATAAGAAACTCGGTA
>JAFSWN010000126.1 GCA_017450185.1 Clostridia bacterium
GATGGCGCTTCCCGTCGTGCCGGGACGCACGATGTCCAAGGCGCTTTTCGAGCCTCTTCACGATAGTTATTCCGAAACGACGGTAAAGTTTTACGACCCTTACGTGGAATTCGATAAATTTTACAGCTTAAAGCACAAAAAGAACCTGTTTGTCAACCCCGTGAACAACCATCCGGGCAGCGCAACGCACTATTTTTACGCGCTGTATCTGACCGAAATGCTCGAAAGGGATTTTGCTGACGTTCTGGGCGAAAAGAGCGAAGAAAGCCTTTTGAGCGGGATCATAAACATAAACGAATGCACGCCATGCGGCGTAGACCTTGAGCTTGTCGAGCAAACCCAAGGGAACGTCAGGTATAAATTTTGCTATCCCGAGGAAGGGACTCGCAGATACCTGTTTACGAAAACTGAGCGCTACTGCCTGAACTATCCTCTGGGCAAGGGATATATAAAGCTTTCGTTTGAAAACCCGGCGGATATAAAGGACGTTGAGTTATCCGGAGCGCCGTCCGGCAAGACGGAGATCTATTATACGAAGGTGAACGAAAAGCTCGGATATGACGACAACACATTATATCCGGTTTCGCTTACCGAAAACGACGGATGCTTTTCGGGAACCCCGAACAAAACAAAGATAACGTCGATCTGCATACATATAGACGACGGCGCTTACCCCGACGGCAAGCTTGAACTTACTATTAATTCGTGACGGTGCCGATATGAAAGATTACGTTCTCGGTATATCATGCTTATACCATAATTCAGCCGCCGCGCTCATAAAAGACGGCAAAATAGCCTGCGCCGCTGAGGAGGAAAGGTTTACCCGGATAAAGGGGGACGCGGCCTTTCCCATCAACGCCGTAAAATTCTGCCTTGATTCCGAGGGTATTTTTCCCGAGGATCTTTTGACAGTGGCTTATTATGAAAACCCCGGGATAAAGTTTGACAGGATCCTCATAGGAGCTTTTTTGAACATGCCAAAAAGCATTGACCAGTTTTTAAGAGCAATGCCGGACTGGATAACAAACAAGCTGTGGATCGAAAGAAAAATAAGAAAAGAGCTCGGTTTTTCGGGGAAGATAGTTTTTTCGTCGCATCATCTTTCGCATGCGGCCTCATGCTTTTATCCCTCGCCGTTTGAAGACGCCGCCATACTCACCATAGACGGAGTCGGCGAATGGTCGTCATGCGCGCTTGGCGTGGGGCGCGGGAACAGCGTCGAGCTTACCGAATGCATAAACTACCCTAATTCGCTCGGCCTGCTTTATTCGGCGTTCACTTTATACACGGGATTCAGAATAAACAACGGCGAATACAAGATGATGGGGCTCGCGCCGTACGGCAAGCCCGTTTACGCGGATCTGATAAAAAAAGAAATTGTTTCGATTGCCGAAGACGGTAGCTTTGCGCTGAACCAAAAGTATTTTTCCTATACATACAGCGCAAAGACCATAAACAAAAGGTTTGAGGAGCTATTTGGAAATCCGGCGCGAAAAAAGGACGAGTCCGTTACGCCGTTTTACGCGAACGTGGCCGCAAGCATTCAGGAAGTTACGAATGAAATAGTTTTTAAGCTTGCGAAGAGCATTAAAGAAAAAAGCGGCTGCAAGAACCTTGTAATGGCGGGCGGCGTGGCGCTGAACGTAAGCAGCAACGGGCTATTGAGAAAAAGCGGGCTGTTTGACGACATATGGATTGCTCCCGCCGCGGGTGACGCCGGAGGGGCCTTGGGCGCGGCTTTTGAGGCTTATTACCGGCTGACGGACGAAAAAAGGACGACGGACCAAAAAGATATGATGCGGCAGTCTTTTTTGGGTTATTCAATAAAAAATAACGACAACTCCGATAACGAACGCCTTAAAGCCTGCGGGGCCGTCTGGGAAAAGATGAGTTCGGCACAGCTTATAAAAACTGCGGCTTCCCTTTTGGCGGACGGAAAGGTTGTAGGCTTAGCGAGGGATGAAGCCGAATTCGGCCCCAGAGCGCTCGGGCACCGATCCATTCTTGCGGACGCGAGGAACCCACACATGCTCGAAAAGCTGAACCTGATGATAAAGTTCAGAGAGGGCTTCAGGCCGTTTGCGCCGATCGTTATTAAGGAAGACGCAAAGGATTATTTTGACGTTGAAGGAGATTCGCCCTATATGCTTTTCACCTTCCCAGTGAAGGAAAGCCGCCGTTTGCCTGCCGAAACCGCCCAAACTTACGAGGCCACAGCGAAGCTTGTGAGATCGGATATTCCCGCTGTTACACATATAGACTACTCGGCAAGGATACAGACCGTTGAAAAAGAAAACAACGCTTTTTTATATGGGATTTTACAGGAATTCAAAAGGCTCACGGGCTGCGGCGTACTTGTGAACACATCGTTCAACGTAAACGAGGAACCCATTGTGAATACCGCCGAAGACGCATATAAATGCTTTATGAAGTCCGGCATAGACAACGCCGTGATAGGCGACAGGTTCTTTGACAAAAAACGGCAGCCAACCCCGAACAAAGGAGGTTCGGAAAAGAAATGAAACAAAAAAACCGGACGTCTTTTTCGCAGTATTATGACGAAAAGAGCCTAAAGAAAGAGATATCGGACGCAAGTATCGCGCTGATAGTTATGGGGTTTATTCTCATATTTGCAGCGTTTTTAAGATGGCTTGTAAGCGTAGGCTTTGCTCAGATACTGAGCGCCGCCGCTATTGCGTTGGGGTTTGCGCTCATTGTTATCGGAGCGTTTTTTACAAAGAACGTATTGCCCGTTACGAGAAAGGTTTTCGCGATTTTCAACAAGATCGGCGCGTTTGTTATAAGGGGCCTGCTGGCGCCGGTATACGCTTTAACTTATATAACCACATTTTGGTACGCCGGGATAAAAAGGCGAGACTATCAGTTTTTTGAATGGGACGGCTCCCCTCCCGCCGAATCCACCTTTTTTGAAAAAGAAAACGCTGCAATACTCAATAAAAAAAGAGCTTTCGGCGTGATAGGAAGCATATTTTCGGGTATATCATCTCATAAAATATACATTCTTTTCCCGCTTGTTATCATACTGCTGCTTATCGGGCTCGTATTCTTTTTTATCTCTTCGAGCACGGTGTTTTCATTTATTTATACTTTTGTATAACGCAAAGGGGCTGTCGCTTATCAGAAAACTGATGAACGGCAGCCCCTTAAAATACAGTTTTATTAAAGAAGATTGAACTCCTCCGAAATTCTCGCTTGCGGTATTACGCGCTTGCGGTATTACGATAATATGGTATAATTAAACAAGAACTATATCTTGATCCATAGTCGGGATAACGGATCGTTTCAGAAGGCTTTGCGAAAAAAGGAGAAAATGTATAACATTGAAAACAAAACAAAATACCGTTCCTCAAACAGCATGCTGATTTCGGGAAGATGCAGAGAATATACTGTGATCAAAAACATAACTCCGTCGTCGCTCTCACCCGCCGACTGGTCCGGATGGTTTTTGCAGCCCTTTTATCGTGTGATCTCTTATATTGAAAAAATGTTCGGATAAACTTGGAATACAACAAATAAACGGCATTAAAAAGGTAAAAAAACACTGAAGAAAAAGGAGAACGCTGATGAAAAAAAATGTTTCCATACTCCTTGCTGCCGTACTGCTTTGTATGCTGCAATTACCCGTTATACGGCCCTTTGCGGCGGCGGTTGAAACGGAGCAGGCAGCAGTTGAATGTTCCGCAGTAACAGTTTTGTCGAAAGACGGAGTATCCGCAGGTTTTTTCAAAACCGTTATCACACGTCTTTTAACGGCGCTTAAAATGCTTTGTATGCTTATACAGTACAAAACGGAACAGGAAAGCAGGGACGAGCGCTTGATCACCGACGTGCTTATGGACAAAGCCCGCTATATGCCGGGCGAAAAACCGGTTCTGAGCGTAACGCTGTGCGCACAGAAGGACGCGCAGATCGAATTGACGGTAAAAGCAACGTATCTGACAAAGACCGTATGCGAAGGTAACCGGTCGCTCACGCTGAAAGCCGGAGAAATCGTGCGGCAAAGCTTTACGCTTTCGCTTCCCGAAAAGGATTTTACGGCTTACGCCGTTGAAATTTACGCTAAAGAAGAAAAACAAACCGTTGACGCCGCGATGACGGCGGCTGAGGTTGCCTCCGACTGGTATCGCTTTCCTCGGTACGGGTATCTGACAAACTACACCGCGCAGACGGACGCGCAGCTTGACGCCACCATCGAGCGGCTGAACCGTTTTCATATCACAGGCCTGTTCTTCTACGACGTGTTAGACCGGCACGACTGGCCGCTGGCGGGTACTGCGAATAACCCTGCCGCCGCATGGCAGACACTGGCGAAACAAAACGCTTCGTTTGACACCGTGAAAGGGCTTATCGACCGTGGACACTCCCGCGGCATGAATTCGTATATATACAATCTGCTTTTCGGCGCGTATCAGGATTACGCTGATTTCGGCATCGACGCAGCATGGGGCCTATATAAAGACAGAAACGGTGTCGAACAGGACTACCACGGCGAGCTGCCGGGCTCCTGGGAAACTCAGCGTATCTACCTGTTTGATCCCGCCAACGTAAACTGGCAGAACCATTATCTGAAAGCTATGCGGGACGCGCTGGACGTGTTCGGTTACGACGGGATCCAGGAGGATTCCCTCGGCTCCCGCGGAACGGTTTACGACGCTAACGGCAATGAAGTAGATCTTGCCGAAGCTTACGTTCCGCTTCTGAACCGGCTTCATAACGAGCTCGGAACGAGAGTCATTTTCAATCCCGTTTCCGGCTACGGTTTGACGCAAACTCTTGCAAAAACCGATTATGACATCTGTTATGAGGAATTCTGGCCATGGGACGGAGAAGGATATAAAAATCTCAGAGATACGGTCTTCCGGCTGAAAAGTGAGATGGGAAGCTGCGATAAAGGGATTGTGCTCGCCGCGTATATGGATAAGGATAACCAAACCGGCGAGTTCAATACGCCCGGTATTCTTCTGACGGACGCAGTGCTTATGGCTTCCGGCGCGGCGCATTTGGAGCTTGGCGACACAGGAATGCTCAAAAGCGAATACTATCCGGGCGGGACGCTTTCGATAGGCGACGAGCTGAACGCTGCGCTGCAGCGGTATTATTCCTTCTTCGTTGCCTATGAAAACCTTCTGCGGGATAACTCCTTCACCCTTTCTGAGAGACAGACGCGCATAGATCTCAAGCGCGTTTCATCCGATCCGAAGCAAAACAGCGTTTGGTGCGTCAACCGCGAAAACGCCGCAGGGGAGATGCTGCTGAACTTTATAAACCTTAATGGCGTTTCGGATCTTCGCTGGGCGGACGCGGACGGCGCTCAGGTCATGCCCGGAAAACAAAAAGGACTGTGCGTAAAGCAATACGTTCCCGAGAAACCTGCGCACGTGTACCTTGCGTCCCCCGACCTCAAAGCCGGAGTGATGGAAGAGATCCCCTTTACTTCCGGAAGGGATTTTAACGGCAGTTATATTTCGTTCATTCTCCCCGAGCTGGACGTCTGGGATCTCGTATATATAAACCTGTTTGCCGAATAATAAATAATACTCTCTGCCGATTTTTTAAAGCAGTCTGTCGCCGCCCCAGAGCTGCGGGAACAAATTGCCGCGGTTCTGTTCCGGTTCAGCTTCAAATATGAGCTCCACCACGCCGACGTTGCAGACACTATCGGGAGATTTTTGAGGCAGGCCCCGGACAGTAATGCGCGCTCTATCCTGATAGAATGGAAGCGGTTCTCCCGTGGGGAGCAAACGCGCCTCCAAAAGCTTGGTATAATAGCCGCCCACCGTGAATTCGCCGTTGTCCGGCCATATCCAGCTCCACACAAACACACGGTTCTTTTTGCGGGTGGTGCTGCGTACGCTGAATTCACCTATAGCAGGATCGACCCGGCCGTAAACCGCGTCGCCGTTGGCTTCAAGCCATTGCCCGACTTTAGTTAAGGGTTCCACAGCCTCCACGGGAACAGAGCCGTCCGGCGCGGGGCCGATATTCAGCAGCAGATTGCCGCAGCTCCCCGTAACGCGCCAAAGCATGCGCAGGATGCGCTGGGCGTTGTAGCTGTAAGGCGCAGCCTGTGCGGAATCGATATAGCCCCAACTAAGATCGTTGAAGGTCATACACGCCTCCCAGTCTCGCTCCATTGGGCGGATCTCCCCCTCGGGAGTGCCGAAGTCTTCATCTAAATGTGAACGGTTGTTGATGATGATACCCGGCTGCAGGCTTCTGAGGAGCTGATTACGGTACAGGGAATCCCATCCCTCAAAGCTTCTAAGCGGCATAGCGCAATCGTACCATAGAATATCTATTTTGCCGTAGTTTGTAAGCAGTTCGGCATTCAGCGCGGTGAGATACTCGTTAAAGCGGCGCCGCGCTTCGGGATCGGTGGCGCAGTCGCGCCCGTCGGGATGGCGCCAGTCCATTACGGAAGAATATAAGCCCACTCCGAGGCCGAATTCCCGGCAGGCGTCCACATACTCGCGCACGATATCGCGGTGCGGCCCGTAGTTTACGCTGTTAAACGGATTGACCTTTGAGTCCCAAAGAGAAAAGCCCTCGTGATGACGGGTGGTGAGCACCATATATTTGCAGCCCGCGGCTTTGGCGAGCTTCGCCCATTCACGCGCGGCGCCGGGCTTGGGCAGAAAACGTTCTGCGAATTTTTCATATTCCGACGGCTCGATGTTTTCGTTTGCCATGACCCATTCCTGCCGTCCGGGAACGGCATAAAGCCCGAAATGAACGAACATGCCGAAGCGCGCCTCGCGCCACCACGCCATGCGTTCGTCACGGGTCGAAGCGATCGCAGCCTCATATTCCGATTTTGAAAGATAATTCATATTAATTCCTCCTGAGAAGCGTTAATTCAATCTTAGCATTAAGGGCCTCCTATTTCAAGTGCCGAACGTAAAATTGCGGCACGTTTATCAGAACCGCGCCGCTTCTCTGATTCATTGATTCCAGGTACATAAACGAATAGAAAAATGCCTGCACATGACGCAGGTTTTGTGAATGCCGTAAATCCGTCACCCGCGAAACACATCTGCTTACGCTTTACCGTTTCGCAGCGGCGTCGGCCTGTTTATCGAGCCTTACGTTTCTGAAATAGAGCAGGATATCTGTTGTTATAGCAATGATATTGAAAATATAAAACGCCCAGCCGAGGAAGAATATCCAGTGTTCGCCGGGGGTTTGAAGCATTTCGGGCGTCAGGAGTATGGCCTTCCTGACGATACCGAAAACATAGCCTATCCATATAAAGACCTCAAAATAAAGGCTCTTGCCCTTTGCGGTCCTCGAGGTGTAGGATTTTTTGATTGAAATGGGCCATGAAAGCCCGAAGCAGAGTATCATAATCGCTTCAAGCAGATCAGTGATAACCATTAAACGCTCCTATCTCCGTTTTGAAACGGCACGCCGTTATTTAACCAAAAGCCGCGGCTCGCAAAGGCCGCAGCTTTTTTTTATTGTTGTTTCAGCATTAACCCGCGGAGCTCTGCCGGTATACTCTCACGTAATCAACGATGAAATCCGCCGAATCGCCGACTATTTCTTTTTTGGTGAAATCACGCATAAAATTGGAGAGAACTATGTATTCGGGACCGTTTGATACGCCGAAGTCGGTATTGCGGCACTCCTTGCCGTTAACATAGAACGAGTAGCCGTTCTCGTCCCATTTTAGGCCGTAGGTATTGAACTCCTCGTAGGGGTTGCCGTCCACTATGACCCAGCGTGCGCGAAGCTTCTGGTGCCCGGTGGAATCGAAATAGTGGATGTTGTTTTCAACACAGCCCTCGTGGTCTATGCCATAGCGCATGCTCTCCATTATGTCGACCTCAACGCCCTCTTCCTTGGGGAGGTCGTAGTTATAGGCGTTGGGGCAGTTGAGCCAAAACGCGCAGTTGCCGGACACGGCCTTGGCGAGCTTGGCGCGGCACTCAAAATAGCCATAGGCGTCGAAAAAGCTCGGCATGGAATCTATGGACGCGAAATACCAGCCCTCGGGATAACCCGGCTCGCTGCCGTCGAAATATTTTATAGACAGAATAAGGTTGCCGTCTTTGACCTCTATGCAGCGGTCGCAGTAGTAACCTCCCTCATAAGCCTTTGTAACGCTTCCGCCGAGAGATCCGTTGTGAGCGCGCCATTTCGTTGTGTCAAGGCTGTCGCCGTTGAATTCATCGCTCCAGACGAGCTCCATTCCGGTGAGGTCAACCGGCGGGCCGAGGGGCCTTGCGGGAATGTCGAACGTGATGCAGAACGTCATGATAAGGCTCATAAAGAAGTAGTAGATCCTCATAAAAATGTTCATAATACTCCTCCTTTCGGTCAACCGGTTATATTGTATCACGCTTTTAGGGTATTGTCAAAATAATCCGGGATAAAAAATGCGGAAAACTGCCGAACAATAAAATTTAGACAAGAAAGCGCCTGCGGCGCAGCGTCTGCGACGCAGGATGCCGCTTTCGATTACGCCATCGCCGTCGCCCGTCAGGGCGAAATCGGCGGGCGTTATAATCTTTTTGTTTGATAGGAAACGAGCAGTTTCCTATCAAACAA
>JAFSWN010000127.1 GCA_017450185.1 Clostridia bacterium
GAGGACGTTTATATGATGCAGCATTTCGGCGTAATATACTACCGCTCCGCGATGTTCAGGGATATGGACGCGATGGCAGCCTATTTTCAGAAGGATCTGGGACTGAAAAGAGGCGACGTCTACACCATCTTCATGCCGACCACGATTCAGGGCATCATAAGCTTCTACGCGCTCAACCAGATAGGCGTCATCACGAACTTCGTCCATCCGCTGATGTCAACCGAGTTCCTTCTTGAAACTCTCGAGGACGTCGGCGCAAAGGGCGTCATGGTGCTCGACCTGCTTGTAAAAGACCATATCAAAGCCATAAACGACACAGGCCTTCCCTGCCTTGTGTGCTGCTCGTCCGACTATTCGGAGGGCTACAAAAAATTCGGCTCAAAGGCCGCCGAGGGCATTATCAAGGGCGTGTTCCCGAAATATAAAAACGCGACCTACTATAAGGACGCGGTCAAAAAATATAAGTCGTTCGATCCCGTTGACAACAACGCCGACGACATCTGCGTCTACCTTAACGGCGGCGGCACAACCGGAAAGAGCAAAACCATTAAGCTCACCAACCGCGCCATAAACGAGCTTGTCCAAAGGGTTTCAAACATCGATGAAATACGCATTCCCGGCGAAGAGGCCGAGATAATAGTGCTGCCGATGTTCCACTGCTTCGGCCTTTGCGTGGCTCTCCATATGGCGCTGTGCAATTCCGGACGCGTTATCCCGATGATGCAGTTTGACGCGAAGATATTCAACCGTCTCATGCGCCAGAATTACGTCGTAGGCTTCGGCGGCATACCGCTTATGTTTGACAAGCTCAGAAGAGAAAAGCACTTTGACGGCCCGTGGCTCAAGAACGTCCGCATGATGTTCTGCGGCGGCGACGATATAAGCGACGCTTTTATCGACGAATTCAACTCCTACTTTGAGAAATGGGGAGCAGAAGGAAGGCTGCGTCAGGGCTACGGCCTCACCGAAATAGGCTCCGTGTGCTGCACGAACACAAACTGGGATTATAAGCGCGGCTCCATAGGTAGGGCGCTCGACGGCGTTACCGTACAGATTTGGGACGACGACCACAACGAGCTGCCGAACGGCGAAATAGGCGAATTCGCTATTTCGGGCCCCACGATAATGGCGGGCTACTACACCAAGGACGGCCCCGACGACCTCGGCCTGTATAAAGACAAGAACGGCGTCAAGTGGGTGCTTTCGGGCGATCTCGGCTATAAGGACGACGACGGCTACTATTTCTTCACCGGACGTAAAAAGAGAGTCATCATCATTTCCGGTTACAACGTATATCCGAACGACATAGAGAAGAAGCTCAGCGAAGAGCTCGACTATCTCGGCGACGTGTGCGCCGTACAGGGCTGGCAGGGCGAAAGAAGCATAGTGCGCCTTTACGCCTCGCTCAAAACTGCCGGCGACGAGGAAGCCTACAGGGAAGAGATCCGCAAGGTATGCGAGAACAACTTCTCGAAGTTCTACATACCCAGAGAGATCGTTTTCTTAAAGGAGCTCCCGCAGACTCCCCTGATGAAGGTCGATTTCATGAAGCTTACCCAGAACAAACCCGGCGACAGCCGCTATGAAGACGCTCTGTAATAATATAAAACAAGATTGGCTTAAAGGAGATGTTTTAAGTGATCGTAATCAACGAAAGGCTCTGCAAGGACTGCAGATATTGCGTAAAGTTCTGTCCTAAGCAGATCCTTGAAACCGGTTCACAAAGGAATTCAAGAGGTCATTTTTATCCCGTTGTGACCGAGCCCGAAAAGTGCATTTCCTGCGGGATCTGCGCAACCATGTGTCCCGAGGGCGCCATAGAGCTCCCCGCGAAAGGAGATGAATAAGATGGGTGAAAAGAAATTCATGAAGGGCAACGAGGCTATAGCGGAGGCCGCCGTACGCGGAGGCTGCCGTTTCTTCGCGGGCTACCCCATCACTCCTCAGAACGAGATCCCCGAATATCTCTCGTGGAGGCTTCCCGAGGTCGGCGGAAGCTACGTTCAGGGCGAGAGCGAAATAGCTTCGGTCAATATGGTATACGGCGCGGCAGCTATGGGCACGAGAGCGATGACCAGCTCCTCCGGCCCCGGCATCAGCCTCAAGGCCGAGGGTATCTCCTATCTCGCGGCGGCAATGCTTCCCGCCCTTATAGTCAACATCAGCAGAGGCGGCCCCGGGCTCGGATCCATACAGCCTGCCCAGTCCGACTATCTTCAGGCAACCAAGGCCCTCGGCCACGGCGGCTTCCACGCTATGGTGTTCGCTCCCAACTCCGCTCAGGAGGCTGTGGACATCGTTTACGACGCCTGGGAATACGCCGAAAGGGACCGCAACCCCGTGCTTGTTCTGATGGACGGATGCCTCGGCAACATCATGGAGGAGGTCGAGCTTCCCCCGATGAAGGAGCTTAAAGACGAAGACCTTCCCGAATGGAGCCTTTCCCGCAGAAACGGCAGGGACTATCAGGGCAACATCACACCGATATACACCGAGCTCATCCTTGAAGGCCTCAACGCCGCGGCGGGCGAAATGTATAAGGCGTGGGAGGAAGACGACGTCAAGGTCGAGGAGTTTATGACCGAAGACGCCGAATACGTTGTTGTGGCTTACGGCATCGCATCGCGCGTTGCGAAGGAGGCCATAATCAACCTCAGAGAACAGGGCTTCAAGGTGGGTATGATCCGTCCCATCACCCTCTTCCCCTTCCCGAAGGCAAACATCAAAAATCTCGATTATTCCCGCGTTAAGGGCATAATAGATATAGAAATGACCATTCCCGCGCAGATGCGCGAGGACATAGAGCTTCAGGTGCTCGGCAGATGCCCCGTTTACGAATACGGGCGTTCGGGCGGCGTTCTCCTTGACGACGAGGGCGTTTACGAAGCCATATACGAAATAGTTTCCGGAGGTGAGATCGATGGCTGAATATAAGCGTTCAACTCTTATAGCCGACTCTCCGAGCGGCTACTGCCCCGGTTGCCTGCATTCGCTGGCAACGCGCCTTGTTTCCGACGTTATCGAGGAGCTCGGCCAGGGAGACAATTCATTAAACGTTATTTCCGTCGGCTGCTCGGCTCTTAACATCCTCTACTGGGGCGGCGATTTCTTAAGCGTCGCGCACGGCAGAGCGCCCGCCGCGGCGACAGGCATCAAGCGCAGCAATCCCGAAAGGCTCGTTTTCGCCTATCAGGGCGACGGCGACCTTGCCGCTATAGGCCTTTCAGAAATAATGTCGGCCGCGAACAGAGGCGAGAACTTCACCGTTATCTTCGCGAACAACCAGACCTACGGTATGACCGGCGGCCAGATGGCTCCCACAACGCTCATAGGCCAGAAGACCACCACCACGGTATACGGAAGAGACCCCGCCACCACCGGCTACCCGATGAAGATGTGCGAGCTTATTTCCACGCTCGAGGCTCCGTGCTACGTTGCCCGCTTCGCGCTCAATTCCCCCAAGGGAGTAAGAGAAGCGAGAGCCGGCATCAAAAAGGCTTTCGAGCTCCAGCTTCAGGGCAAGGGCTTCACTTTTGTTGAGCTTCTCACGAACTGCCCCACAAACTGGAAGATGACTCCCCTTCAGACCCTCGACTATATGAACACCAACACGATACCTTATTTCAAGCCCGGAGTGTATAAAGATACGGAGGTGGACAAATAATGAAACAGTCATTCGTATTTTCAGGCTCAGGCGGACAGGGCATAATGAGCGCGGGCATCACTCTCGCTCAGGCGGCTATCGACATGGGCAAGCACGCCACCTATCTTCCCGAATACGGCCCCGAGCAGCGCGGAGGCAGCGCGAAGTGCACCGTCGTTATCAGCGATGAAAGCATTGTGTCTCCCCTCCCGAAGCTCTGCGACAACCTCATAGTTATGAACGAGCAGGCCTACGCCAAATTTGTCTGGGACGTCAAGGACGGCGGCATACTCTTAATGAACTCCTGCCGCATAACCGATCCCGAGGACCTTCCCGAGGGCGCAACGGTTATTTCCGCGCCGGTTGACGACCTCGCTTTGGAGGTGGGCAACGCTAAAGCCGCCAATATCATCCTCATAGGCATCCTCATCGGCGCGACAGACGTCGTTTCCGAAGAGGCGTTCCGCCTTTCCCTCAATGAGAAATTCAAGGATAAGAAACCCGGCATTCTTGAAATGAACCTCAACGCCCTTGAAAAGGGCATCGAAATAGGCAAAAAATACAAAAAATAATCAAAGGAGGACATTATAACATGGCAAAAATAGGAATCGGCACATGGGCCGGCAAAATCAACGTCCGTATCGCAAGAGGCGAAGTCAAGTTTACTATAGGCGAGGATGAAAACGGCGACTACAAAATCGACGTTTCCCTTCCCGGCGCTCTCAAATCAGCCAAAATAAAATTCATGAACCTTAAAGAAGAACCCGACGGAAAGACTATATCCGGCGAAGGCACTATTTCCGTGCTCCCCGGCAGAAAGCTCGACTGCGCGTTCACCTTGGAGGAAGACACCTTTGTCGGACACATCAAAGCTCCCGTTGTCGGCAAGATCCAGAAAACTGACGGACACAGAATTGCATAAGTTATATAATTCGTAATTCGTAATTCGTAATTCGTAATGCGTAATTATTAAAGAGTCCGAATCAGAGTTAAGAGTTCGGAGTTTAGATCCTGAAGTCAAACAAGAAAGCGCCTGCGGCGCAGCGTCTGCGACGCAGGATGCCGCTTTCGATTCCGCCATCGCCGTCGCCCGTCAGGGCGAAATCGGCGGGCGTTATAATCTTTTTATTTGATAGGAAACGAGCAGTTTCCTA
>JAFSWN010000128.1 GCA_017450185.1 Clostridia bacterium
ATAATATGAGACATCAGGATATCATTTCGAGGCTCTCGCTTGAAGAAAAGGCGAAGCTCTGTTCCGGAAAGGATTACTGGCACGTACACGGGATCGAAAGCGAATCGCTGCCGGAGATCATGGTTGCCGACGGCCCTCACGGACTCAGAAAACACAACGATAAAAAAGACAAGAGCGACGTCATGGGCTCGGTTCCCGCGATAGCTTTTCCAACCGCGTCGCTTACCGCCTGCTCATGGGACGAAGACCTGGTCTTTGAAATGGGGCAGGCTCTCGGCGACGAATGCCTTGCCGAAAAGGTTTCTGTTCTGCTCGGCCCCGGCATAAACATCAAACGCTCTCCCTTATGCGGCAGGAATTTCGAGTACTTCTCCGAGGACCCCTATCTTTCGGGCAAAACGGCAGCCGCGTTCATCAAAGGCGTGCAGAGCAGGGGCGTCGGCACCTCGCTCAAACACTTTGCCGCGAACAACCAGGAAAAAAGAAGAATGACGGTCGATTCGGTGGTTGACGAGCGCACGCTCAGAGAGATCTATCTCGCCGGGTTCGAGATAGCCGTAAAAGAGGCAAAGCCGTGGACCGTTATGAACGCCTACAACAGGCTCAACGGAACATACTGCGCAGAAAACGAATGGCTCCTGAACAAGGTGCTCAGAAAAGAATGGGGCTTTGACGGCGTCGTCGTCACCGACTGGGGCGCGGAAAACGAGATAGACAAGGGCATAGCCGCCGGTCAGACCCTTGAAATGCCCGGCTCGAACGGGCTCGGAGCGCAGAAGCTTGTTGACGCCGTAAACGCCGGAACCTTAAGCGAAAGCGAGCTTGACGCGCAGGTCGACAATATAATTGAGCTGCTCATAAAAGCGAAGGAGTCGCTTTGCGACTGCGAATACGATAAGGACGCGCATCACGACCTCGCCCGCAAGGTCGCCGAAAACTCGATGGTGCTTCTGAAAAACGAAGACGGGATCCTTCCACTTAAAAAAGACGCGAACGTGTGCGTCATCGGCGAGCTCGCAAAGCTCCCGCGCTATCAGGGAGCGGGCTCATCCCTCATAAACGCCGTGAACATTGAAAGCGCCTGCGACGCGATGATGAAGGACGGCGCTTCGATAGTTTACTGCCGCGGCTACGACAAGACGACGGACGTTACCGACCTTAAGCTTCTCAGGGAAGCGGTCGAGTGCGCAAAAAACACCGACGTGGCGGTCGTTTTCATCGGCCTTACCGACAACTACGAGAGCGAGGGCTTCGACAGGACCGCGCTTAGCATTCCGAGCTGCCACGTCGACTTGGTTAACGCCGTCAGCGCGGCGAACAAAAACACCGTTGTGGTGCTCTCGGGCGGAGCTCCCGTTGAGATAACGTGGGATAAAAACGTAAAAGCCATCCTCAACGCCTATCTCGGCGGAGAGGCCTCGGGCGCCGCCGTCTCGAACATACTTTTCGGAAAAGTCAACCCCTCGGGCAAGCTTGCCGAGACCTACCCCGAAAAGCTCGGCGACAACCCCTCTTTCAACTATTTCCCCGGCTCGAGGAAGAGCAGCGAATACAGAGAGGGCATTTATGTCGGCTACAGATACTACGACAAGGTTGGCAAGTCAGTTAAATATCCGTTCGGCTACGGCCTCTCTTACACCACCTTTGAGTATTCCGGACTTAAGCTTTCAAAGAAAAAGCTAAAGGACGTCGATACCGTCACCGTAAAATTCAAGGTTAAAAACACCGGAAAGGCCGCCGGAGCCGAGATCGCCCAGCTCTATGTTAAAGACGTCGAGAGCACGGTTTTCCGTCCCGAAAAAGAACTCAGGGGCTTCAAAAAGGTTTTCCTTGAGCCCGGAGAAGAAAAAGAAGTGAGCATTGAGCTCGGAAAACGCGCCTTCGCCTACTATAACGTTGAGCTCGGCGACTGGCACGTTGAGACCGGCGCGTTCGAGATACTGGTCGGTTCCTCGAGCCGCGACATAAGGCTCAAGGGAGAGCTTCAGGTGCAGTCCACCGTGGAAGCGCCCGCAATTGACCTCCGCGATACGGCTCCGGTTTATTATTCCGGACACATAAGCGAAGTCAGCGACGAGGAATTCGAAGCTCTTCTCGGAAGGCCCATCCCCTATCAGGGCGACGGACCGGTGAGGATAACTCTCACCTCCTCGCTCGAGGAAGCGAGCTCCACCCCCGCGGGCAAAAAAATAAACTCCCTGCTTACTTCGCTGTTCGCTGCGGCTTCAAAGGGGAACCCCGCGCAGGAAAAAATGCTGACCGCCATGGCGACCGAGCTGCCCATACGCTGTTTCGTTTCAATGAGCATGGGCGTTTTCTCAATGGACATGGCGAACGGCCTTATCCGTATACTCAACGGCGAGGGTACCGTTAAGGGACTTGCCCAGATAATCGGAGGCCTGGGCGAAGCGGTTAAGCGCATCGGGCCGCTTCTGAGCTCGATTTAACAAACGCAGGCTTCCTCACAGTCCAATAAAAGGAGAATTGTGCTATGGCTGAGTTTTTTCAAAGGATCATCGCGTTTTTTATGTCGGTTTTCGCTTTCTTTTCCGGATTATTCGGAACGGGCAAGCCTTCGCAAACATTTAAGGAGATTACGGAAAGTATGAAAGATCTGTCCGGATATGATATTGAGGGAAGTCTCTATCTGCAAAACGAAGTAACGCCCGACGAATGGGTGTTTACCGACGCTCTGGGGCGAAAGTCCCTCACGAACTCCGAGGTGGGCGGCCCGAGATCGGACAAAACTCTCGCGCTGTTCTACTGGACGTGGCACACGGGTCAGGCAAATGGCTGCGACTGGTTCAACGTTCAGGAATTCCTTGACGGCCAGGCCGCCGCCGGTGTGGATATAACAAAAATCATAAACGATTACGACTACCCCGAATGGCCCGTGGGCGGCAACGTGAAGAACTTCTGGGATAAGCCCATATACGGCTACTACCGCACCGACGACACGTGGGTGCTCAGGAAGCACGCGGAAATGCTCGCCAACGCCGGAGTGGACGTTGTTTTCACCGACAACACAAACGGCACTTTTACGTGGAAGGACAGCTACACTCCCCTCTATGAAACCTGGGAGCAGGCTCAGAAGGACGGAGTAAACGCCCCGAAGGTATCCTTTATGCTCCCGTTCGGAGCCGGGAACGACACAAACGAGCAGTTAAGGAGCCTGTACGAAGACGTTTTTCGCGACGGCAAACATCTTTCGCTGTGGTACTGGCTTGACGGGAAGCCCATGCTGATGGCGCATCCCGACGGTCTTGACGAAAACAACACCGAAGAAAAAGAGATTTCGGAATTTTTCACCTTCCGCAGGAACGTTCCCGGCTATACCGACAGAGATTCGGAATTAAAAAGCTGGGGATGGCTATCAATGTACCCGCAAACGGCATATTATTCCACTCTCGCCGATAAGCTTCTTAATAAGCCCGAGCAGATCACCGTGGGAGTTGCGCAGAACCACAATTACGTTACCGGGCAGCTCTCTGCCATGAACGGCGAGAACACCGCCGACCGCACCTACACCTCCAAGGGCTACGATACCTCGGAAAACGCCGTTCTTAAAGGCGCGAATTTCAGCGAGCAGTTCGCCTACGCTCTGCAGGTGGACCCGAAGGTCGTTTTCGTGACCGGCTGGAACGAGTGGATCGCGGGACGCTACAGCGAGTGGTGCGGAGTTGAAAACGCCTTTCCGGATGAATTCAACGCCAAGGCCAGCCGCGATATCGAGCCCTCGAGAGGCGTTCTTAAGGACAACTACTATTATCAGTTTGTAAACTTTGTCAGGCAGTATAAGGGCGTGAGAGAGATCCCGTCAGCAACGCGCGAAAAAACGATATTCATTAACAGCTCGCCTTCTCAGTGGAAAAACGTCGGCCCGTATTTTGCCGCCTATATAGGCAACACGGGCGACAGAGCCGCAAACGGCTACGGCAGGCTCTACTATACCGACGATTCCGGCAGGAACGACGTTATCGGCGCGCAATTAGCGAGAGACTCGCAAAACCTTTATATCCTTGTAGAATGCGCCGAAGACATAACGCCGTATACCGACGGCCTCTGGATGAACGTTCTGCTCGACACTACAGGCGAAAACGACGGCTGGAACACCTTTAACTACGTTATAAACAAAACCTCCCCCATAGATGAAACAACCGCCGTGCTCGAGCGCTTCACCGGAAACGGCTATGAAAGCGAATTTGTTTCGAACGTCAGCTACAGCGTTCAGGGCAGATACCTGCAGATAAAAGTGAGCCGCTCGGATCTGCGGCTTCCCGACGGAGATTTTACGCTCAGCTTCGCCGTGACCGACAACGTGCACGACGAGCACGACGCGAACGTTTTCAGCGGAGATATACTCGACTTCTACACCTCCGGCGACGCCGCTCCCGGCGGAAGGTTCAAATTCAGGTTCAAAACAAAATAAACAAACACGCAAAAGGCCGCCGAACGGAACGCTCCGCGGGGCGGTTTTTTCATGCCGATCCTATTAAGAACATAGGAAAAATCTTTCAGAGACAACATTTATACACGATTAAAGCGCGTTTATGACATGGTTGCTTGATTTTACAATGAAATAATGATATAAAAGAATAAATACTCGGCTTCTGTTTACAGAGCTGCAAATGAAAGGAAGGTTTTTATGAAAAAAACAACTAAGATCATCAGTGTTATTCTATCGCTGCTCATTATCGTTTCGGCAATTCCGATAAGCGCCTCCGGCTCTGCGTTAAATGCCTCATCTTACGACACAGCCGAAAGCATTATTACCGGCAACGGACTTTACGGTGTGATAGATTATATTGTAACGAATCTGAATAATATAAACAATGACGCCATAGGGTCCCTGTTAAAGCTTTACTATTTGATAAAAAACGACGACGGCATTAATGCTATCATAGGAGACAGGGATATATCGCAGCTCTCCAATTCTGATTCGGCAAAGATACTTGTTGATTGGCTTGACGCCGATATCCTGCCTGAAATATGGAAATCGATTGAAGATAATACCGTTATCCAGACCATAAACAATAGCATTCCCGGCTTAAGCGTTGATCTCGGAAGCGTGCAGGACGTATACAATACTCTTGCACAATTTAATGATTTCGGAATAAAAACCGTTCTTGCAACAAATGTTTTAGGCGACTTAAAAAACATTGATGTTTCCGCCTTAAATAATATTACAGTCAAAGGTAACGAGCTTAACGCTGTTAAAAAGCTCTTCACCTTCCTGAAAGACAATCTCAGTTCCACAAAAGCTGCGCTGAATGGAGAGTTCGATCTCGGAACAATGAACGAGTTCGTTGCAGACTATCTTGAACCGTTCACTCAGCTTGGCCTGCTTATTAAAAGCGCTATATATAAGCTCATTGATCCCAACGCAGCCATAGGCAAGTTCGGCAAGGACGAAATGGGAGGCGATTGGGGAAAATCAGCATACTCCTCATATTCAGCCGACCAGCTTATAGTTTCCGCACTTCTGAAGGTCATTAACAAATATGATGACGAAACCGTTGTTTCAAAATCAGAAGCCAACGAGGCTCTTGATTTGAGCTTTTACGGACTCCTTTCAAAATACGGTCCCATATTATGCAAAAACTTCGCTGATGCTTTTGTCAATGACACTTTTCAGGCTTTCGTTGAGAGCCTTAACGACGTTGCTCCCGAACTCAGAGCTCAGTTCAAAGAAACAATCCCGATAATTGATGAAAACTCTTTTAAGGATGTCTTTGAAAACGCTTCTTATGAAGGCTTAATTGAGAGAATCAATGATATTACGGTAAAATTCTGCGAGCTTGTTCTCACTCGCTCCGTTTATGATCAGCTTGGTCTCATTAAAGGAGATAACAGCAATCTTAACGCCAATTTAATCAAAATATGCCGCTATATTCTTCCGCTCCTTATAAAAAACGAAGGGCTTATGGGCTATAGCATTCCCGAAGAGATAAAAGAAAACTACGCGACTATGGACGCTTCCGAGCTGGCAGCATATGTCATTAAGCCATTTTTCGGGATCCTGTTTTATAACAGCGATTACAAAACTGTAAATTCGGCAGATTCCATTGCAGATCTTTGCGTTCTTGCGGCATATTATTTCGCCACAAGCGGCATTATTAATTCCGATTATGATTTCAGCGCTATTGCCGCCGAGATTTTTGAAGCATCGGGCTCCATAAAGGATCTTCGCAACGACGAATGTACAACACTAATTTTCAAAACAGTCACGGGTATTGTCGCAGGATATCTTAAGTCCAACGCCGATAAATATCACTTCAACATATCTCTTGACGGGGCAGACTGGAAGAATGTGATAAATCAGATATCCAATTGGGCTCTCGATTTCTTCAAAGGGCTTCCCGCGGTATCCGTTAAGCACGATATAAGGACCCAGAACGATTACGGTCCTTTCTATAAGATCAACGTGATCCTCAACGAGCTTTTCGATTTCTCATTCCTCAACAACGTAAACGATGCAACCTTTACGCTTGACCTCAACACTCTTTTCTCAAACGCAGTCATTGGCAATATCTACAGTTTCGATTTTGAAAGCCTTTTAAGCGTATTTGAGAAAAACAACGGCAGCGACAACATTTTGAGCGGCAAAATCATTTCTTCTGTTTTAAAAGCTTCCGACAGAATTATCACGGCGCTGTTCGAGCACACCTGTAACAGAGCGTCAAAATCCGATACTCATCCTGCAGCAGGAACAAAACAGTGTACGCACACCGTTACCGATACTTATGACTACTGCAAGACCTGCGGTGCATACTTCAGTAAGCTCAGCAAAGAAAACAAGCTCGCTCAATCCGCGCAAACGCACGAGTATAAGACCATCAGCTCCGAGCAGATCACGATAGACGGCAGCACAACGGTCTGTAAGATCCAGACCAGGACCACCAAAGTATGCCAGAAGTGCGGAGATACCGTTGCAATCACTACCTCCGCAGCTCATAAGAACCAGCAAACGGGAATCATTCCCGCCACATGCTCGGAATACGGAAAGAGAATAATCACATGCGCTGTTTGCAATTATGAGCAAATAACAGACATTTCTTCTCAACCGCCAACGGGTAAACACACCTGGGATGGCGGTGAAATACTGAAAGAAGCCACCGAAACAGAAGAAGGGAGCATCCTTTATACCTGCACGGTTTGCGGCGCGACCAAAACAGAAATCATAGATAAAATACATGTCGGGCCCGTTTATAAGCTCGGCGATGTTTCCAATGATTACAGCATAACCGCCGAAGACGCGAGACTGGCATTAAGACGCGCCATTGATCTTGAAAGCTTTGCCGTTGACAGCGCGGAGTTTCTTGCCGCCGACGTAAACAGAGACGGTAAAGTCACCGCCGCGGACGCAAGATTAATTCTAAGACGCGCTGTTAGTTTAGAAAAACTTTCAGCATACGAAAGTCTTCCGCTGCCGGAAACATATATTGATTCAATAACGGATCTTCCTTCGATCGTCAACGATTCCGATTCCGTA
>JAFSWN010000129.1 GCA_017450185.1 Clostridia bacterium
ATATCAGCCAGAGGTCGGGGACGTTTATCGTTTTAAGGTTTGTAAGCCCCGCAGCCGGATAGTGCTCGGCATACTGGCGCGCGTTCGTTATTTTTGCCTCCCCGCCCATTGAAATGAGCTGCAGGTACCTGTAGGTGTAGGGCTCGAAGCTCACAAGACGGTAGAAGCCCTTTTCTTTCAGCTCGTAGCGCACCACGCTCGCGGTACCCCCGAATCCGGGGTCGAGGCGGCCGTTTTTGTCAAGATGCTCGTTAAAAACCGCCCAGATAACGGTGTCGCCTTCGGTTTCAACGTCAAACGCCATGAAGCCGGTGGTGTTGAGGCCCATATCGAGAATTGCGAAGCCGTCTTTCGGAAGAAACAGAGCGTCGGCTCTTTCGCTTCGCCCTGAAGAGAAAACGCTTTGGAGCTTATAGAGCTCCTCAACAGCCGAAACGTCCAGCTCCTCTTTTTTGAAGCCCTTTATATAAACGCCGTCAACCGAGGTAAACGAGCGGTCGAGATATTTTTTCGGCTCGCCGCAAACGGGCTCCATTCTGCCCTCGCCTGCAATACTTTCAGCCGTTCTGACCTCGTAATCGCTTATGGGGGTGTCGCGCGTTATAAAGCGCTTTTCGCCCGTTTTTTCAAGCGAAACGCCGGTAAAAACAAGTTCGGGGTCGGTGAATATATCAAACGAATCAGGGCAAAGAGAATAGCTCTCGGTGAACGGGCGCTGAAAAGAAAAGCGCTGCACCTTTTTCGTTCTCTCGGTAAATTCCCGGCACGAAAACTCCTTTTCGGTTCCCGTGGCATAAAGAATCTCACTGCCCGAAACTATTTCGGCGCACAAAAACGACGGCTGATCGGTGAGATAAAAGCTGTTTACGTTGTATCCGGCAGCTAAAACGGCAACCACGTTTTTCTCTTTTGTTAAAAAAGAATCGAGCTTGAATTCGTCGGCGCGGAAAAAGCCGTGCCCCGCGCGGGCGGGCCCCTGAGAAAAGAACGAGCCGTTTATGAATATCATATAGTTTGTGTGCCCCGAAATGCGAAGAAGCGCCGGGATGCTGCCCACAACGGCCCTGAAAACCAGCGATACGTTCATCTCGGTCTGCCTGCCCTTCGCCCATACGGGAACAGCGCGCTCAAAAGTAAAATCCGTCATAATTTATCCTTTCTTATGAGATCATCCGTACGTCTATTTCGTTTGTATCGAAGTTGAACGTTATTTTTACCACGGTGTTGTCTTCTTTTATTATAAGCGGGCTCCTGTAGCCGGTGCCCGAAAACGGCATCGGGTGTGTGGGGCTCACGCAGGCGGAAAGCGTGCCCCAGGTGGAAACGGCGAAATCGTACTCTCCTGCGTAGGGCATCACGAACGAGAGCGAATACCTGCCGCCGCCCACGTAGTACATTCTTGTTATCTCGCTGTTCGAATCGCAGCTGACCGCGCCCACAAACGGCTGGAACGTGCCGTAGAGCACCACCTTTTCGGGGTACCTTACTCCTGTTTCGGGGTTTTCAACGTCTTTGCCGCCGTAGTCGAGCAGGTCGGCGGGGTTGGCGAAGGCGCGGTATTTTTCATAGCCCGTTTCAAATATCCTTTTGAGCTCGTCCTCCTGCGAGAAGCCTCCGGGGCAGGCCTCGGAGCGGTTGTTGAGCTTATAGTGGCTTTCGGCTCCGTCTCCGCTCGCGCCGAGCCCTCTCATGAGCGGGAACGCGAAGAAGCCGTCGGCGTTGTTAACGGCCGTCCATTTGAAAGTGTAGTCAAGAAATGAGTTGCGGCTTATTTCGTCCTGACACGCGAACCACGATATCTGGTCTCCTCCCCACCACTGCTCCCAAGCGAGCTTTTCGTAGCTCAGGTTTTCGCGCGCCCAGTGGTCGCGGCCGCCCCAGTTGTCGTATTCGTATAAAAACGGCAGCGCCTTTTCATATACGCCCTCGGGAGATATTCCGCCGCCGGACTTGCCCTCGCGCACCAGAACGAGCTTTTCGCCCGGACGGTCCAGAAGCGGGAAGCGTGTAAGTGGCATCGCGTTATAGTCGAGAAGGCTTTTGCCGTTGACGACAAGGCTGTGGGAGTGCGCGTCGAAAATAACCTTGTGCCTTCTGGCGTGCAAGGACGCGTATTCGCGCAGCATTTCAATGACCCTGCCTATCGCCTTATATCCCCTGTCGCGAGCGGTGTAGAGATGTATCTGCCCCATGTGGAAGGCCTCGCACCCGCAGTCGATATAGTTTTTGCCCCGGTAGTAGAACCACATCTGCGTTTCGGGCTGAGAGATATCGGGCATCATGTCCCACGTGCCGGAGCCCGGCCCGAAAACGCAGGCGTCGTAGTCAAAGCGCCTGTCCTCCGGCTCTTTGCCGAACGCCGTGAACACCCAGTCGGGTATTTTTATATATTCCACGTCCTCGCGGTACATCGCCTCAAATATGCAGGCTTGCAGTATCACCTCCGGGTCGGCGGCGTGTATTTTATCGGCCGCCGCCTTTACCCTCCTGAAATGCTCCTCGTCCGGAAGGTCCGCCTTCCATATGCCCGCTGCCCTGCCGAGGAACTTTATGCCGGTTTTGAGTATTACCCTTATATCGTCGTCGAGCGTGTCGCTCATAGTTATCCACTGAGCGGAGACAGCACGAGAGAGATAATATTCGAGCACCTCTCTGGGCATGGAGCCGTCAAAATAGCCTTTTGTCAAAAAAAACCACCTCAATCTGTCTATTTAACTGAAATGATAACACAAAAGAATAAAAAAGTCCAACAATTTGACGAAAAAACAATGTATAATTCTTGAATTTTTTTATAAGTTAATGTAAAATGTTTTTGAAAGCTATTTGAACGGAGGAGATTTTCGGAAAATGAAAAAATACGATATTGCGGCCTACGTGTGGCCGTCCTACACCGGGAAGGAGCCCCGCTCCTACCAGTTCTGGGAAAAGGGCATGGGCGAATGGCAAACGGTGCTCTCCGCCGAAAAGCACCGGGACGACGAGCTTTTGCCGAGAAAGCCGCTCTGGGGCGCGAAGGACGAGGCCGACCCCGAGGTAATGGAATTTCAGATAAACGAGGCCTTAAAGCACGGCGTAAACGTGTTTATCTACGACTGGTACTGGTACGACAGGCGCCCGTTTCTGGAGCAGTGCCTCGACGAGGGCTTTTTAGGGGCGAAAAACAACAAGGACATGATGTTTTACCTCATGTGGGCCAACCACGACGCGGGCTACACGTGGGACAAGCGCCTTTCCGCGCACGACGAAATAATATGGCTCGGCACGCAGCCGAGAGAGGAATTCGACCGAATTTGCGACAGGGTCATTGAAAAATACTTTACGCTCGACAACTACTATAAAATAGACGGGCGGCCCGTGTTTTCGATCTA
Organism: Clostridia bacterium; assembly: GCA_017450185.1. Lineage (GTDB taxonomy): Bacteria > Bacillota > Clostridia > Oscillospirales > Acutalibacteraceae > RUG806. The sequence goes on from JAFSWN010000129.1 coordinate 3,369, forward strand.
CGAGCCGATGAATTTCATCAGAGGCCTCGGCGGGGTGGAAAACGCCGCGAAGGCCCTTGAGGACTTCAGAAGCAAAGCCAAGGCCGCAGGGGTGCCGGACCTTCACCTGCAGATGATAGTTTACGGCGAGCACGCGATGAACCTGAGCGGCGTGGATTCAGAGCACGCGGGAGCCGGAGGAAAGGACATTGTCAGGCTCCTCGGCTTCGATTCGGTGACCCATTACCAGTTCTGCCATTTCGTCGACTGCAACAGGGATTATTCAGATATACTCCCCGACGTCAAAAAGGAGTGGGAGCGAATAGCCCGGGAATACCCCGTCCCCTACTATCCTCACATTTCAATAGGATGGGACAACAACCCGCGCCATAATTTCCTAACGCTTCCCATTCTCACCGGGAACACTCCCGACAGGGTAAAGGAGGGCTTCAAAATGGCGAAGGAATTTTCGGACGAGCGAAACGAAACGCCGCTCATCACCGTCAATTCATGGAACGAGTGGACCGAGATGAGCTACCTTGAGCCCGACGACGTCTACGGCTACGGCTATCTTGAAGCGATAAAAGAAGTTTTTACCTGATATCTTATCCTCAATAAAAAGAAAGAAGGAAACGAAGATGAAAAAAACCATAGCTCTGCTGTTTTCGGCGCTGATGCTCCTGCTCTGCGCCGTTCCCGCCCTGGCCGACGAAGCTGCCCCCGCGCTTTCGGCTCTTCACACCGAGGGCGAAAGAATTGTTGACGAAAACGGGACACAAGTGATGCTCAGAGGCGTCAACCTCGGCGGCTGGCTTATTCAGGAGGACTGGTTCTGCCCAGCGGACAACGGCGAACAGGGCGACCATAAGACGCTTGAGACCCTTATTTCCCGCTTCGGCGTGGAAAAAGCATACGAGCTCTATAACGTCTACTGGGACAACTGGATAAAGGAATACGACTTTAAGGAAATAAAACAGATGGGCTTCAACTGCGTGCGCATCCCCTTCTGGTACCGCAATTTCCAGAGTGACGACAACGGCACGTGGATAAGAAACGACGCGGGAGAAATAGATTTCGGCCGTCTTGACTTTGCCGTTTCGATGTGCGAAAAATACGGGCTCTACGCTGTTTTAGACTACCACGGCATGAACGGCTGCCAGGGAATGCAGGACCACTGCGGACAGAAAAACAACTATCATTTCTTTGACCAAAACGACGCCGGAAAGGAATACCGCAGACAGGCCGTTGAGCTGTGGAGCCTGATTGCAGAGCGCTACGCCGGGAACGGCGCCATAGCTATGTTCGACATAATAAACGAGCCGCTTTGCGACGTGCCGTTGATTTCAAGGAACTACACAGCGGTAAACGATTTTTATAACGACGCATATAAAGCCATCAGGGAGAAGGACCCCTCGAGGATGATCTGCATGATGGGCACGTGGGACATAGGCAAGCTCCCGAAGCCGAGATCGAGGGGCTGGACGAACGTGGTCTATCAGATGCATCTCTACAACGCGACGAAGGACAGCGTTGAAACAAGGATAGACGCCTCATATGCGCTCCGGTATAACGTGCCGCTGTTTATAGGCGAGTTCCACCCCACCGGCGACAACGTCAAGCTCACCGTTGCCGAGATGCTTGAGGTTTACGAAGAGGGCGGCGTAAACTGGTGCGTGTGGACCTGGAAGGGCTACAACAGCTGGGCGGCTTGGGCCGACTGGTTCATCTACGGCAGCGTGAACGACGATCTTATGGTCGATCCCGCGAACGACAGCTATGAAGAGATCGCAGAAAAATGGGGCAGAATGTCCACCGAGGGCGACGTGTTCTACAGCGGCCATCTCGACGAGGAGGTCCTGCCGTTTCTGCCCGACGGAAAAGAGCCCTCTGACGAAGGGAGCGCGTTTATAAGCTTCTTCAAAAAGCTGATAAGAAAGCTGCGTATCGTTTTTGAGCTTATAATCGATCTGTTTACATAATTTTTTATTTTTACTATTGACATCCGCACAAAAAAAGCTATAATTTGCCTTGAAAAACCTTTTTACAGAGGTGAGTCAAGGTGAGAACTTCAATCAACAAACCCTTCCCCGAAAAATACCGAAGTATCAAAGAAGGCCTTTATAAAAACGAAGACGCTCTGTTTACCGTTGTCGGCGATCTGGACATGAACCGCCGCTACGGTGACGGGGCGATTTGTTTTGATAAGGGCAGCCTTACGGTCTTCGGCGAGCAGTATGAAACAAAAACCAAAACCATAGCCTATTCCGAGCTCAAAAGCGTGAACGTCAAGCGCATGTACGGCAACGCCTATTTCAGCGCGGAATACAAAAACGGCAAAAAAGAAAAGCTGATGCGCTTCACGTTTTTCAGCGCGAACATAGCCGACGCGGCGGCGGACTTTGTGAACGGCGTTATTGAAAACGGTTTTTCGCACGAGCTTTTATACGCCGTTGAAAACACCTTCCTCGAGCAGCGCTCCTTCTGCCCGAAGTGCGGCAGGAAGCTCCCCTCTCCCGACGCCGAGTGCATAAACTGCACGGGCAAAAAGAAGATGTTCACAAAATTCTCAAAATACGCGCTGCCCTATAAAAAAAGCCTTTTCGTGTGCATGCTCCTTTCTCTGTTCACAACGGCAGCCGCGCTCGTGCCGCCATACGTCACCGGATATATGGTAGACAAGGTGCTGCCCGAAAAGGACGTGAAGGGCCTTTATATGATGATAGCGCTGCTTCTCGGAGTATACCTTCTGCAGTACGCGGTGACGGGCCTTCGCTCGTATATGCTGAGGATGGCCGGCGATAAGATAGTTGTGGATATAAAAAAGGATATCTACAAAAAGGCGCAGTACCTGCCGATGGCCTTCTACGACAAAACCTCCACCGGCTCGGTTATAAACCGCATCAATTCCGACTCCGCGGCGATACAGAACTTTGTCCTCAAGGTAAGCCAGGAGGCCGTGGTGCAGTTTTTCACGCTTATCGGCATACTCGTTATCATGGTGTGCCTAAACTGGCGGCTCACGCTCTTTTCCCTTGCCCCTATTCCGCTCGTGGCGCTCGTCGGAAGGGCGTTCGGAAAGAACATAAAGCCGAGATATTTAAGGATATGGCGCAGGAATTCTTCAATAGCCTCCCTTCTCGCCGACACGATACCCGGCATAAGGATAGTTAAGGCGTTCTCGCACGAGGAGGCTTCCACAAAGAAATTCGACGCCTACTGCAACGACTGGCTGAAAGAGGAGGACAAGATAGCAAAGGTCGTCAGCGCCTTCCCCGCCGTTATGACCTTTCTTGTGACCTGCGGGTCGCTCATAATATGGTTCTCGGGCGGCTCGTTCATCATAAACGACAAGGGCGGCATCACAATAGGCCTTCTCGTTTCGTTCATATCCTACGCTTCGATGTTCTATAATCCCGTAAACTTCTTCGCGAATTTCAACGACGCCTATCAGAACACTCTCGCTTCCGCCGAAAAGATACTCGACATCCTCGACGCGGAGCCCGAAAGGGATATGTCGCACGTGGTCCCCGAGAGGCTCGACGGCAAAATAGAGTTCAAAAACGTAAATTTCTCGTTCGACCGCTCCAAAAAGGTGCTCTCAAACATAAACCTCACCATAGAGCCCGGCGACATCGTGGGAATAGTGGGCACCACGGGTTCCGGCAAATCGACGCTTATCAATCTTTTGATGCGCTACTACGACGAATACGACGGCGAGATACTCGTTGACGGCATTAACCTTAAGGATATCGACAGAACCTACTACCGCAACCAGATAGGCTTCGTCCAGCAGGAGCCGCTGATGTTCCGCGACACCATATTCAACAACATAGCCTACGGCAAGCCCGGAGCGCACGTTGAAGAGGTGTTCAGGGCCGCCGACATCGCGAACGCCCACGGGTTCATCACCCGCCTTCCCGACTCCTACGACACTCTTTAAGGCGAGCGCGGCATTGGGCTTTCGGGCGGCGAAAAGCAAAGGCTCTCGATTGCGCGAGCGGTCATGAGAAACCCCTCTATACTTATCTTTGACGAGGCCACGGCCTCGGTTGACAGCGAAACGGAGCACCTTATACAGGGCGCGATAGAAAACCTCATAAGGGGCCGCACAACGCTTATGATAGCGCACAGGCTCTCAACGCTTAGAAAGGCTAATAAGATAGTGGTCGTCGACAAGGGCCGCATAATCGAGTGCGGGACGCCTCAGGAGCTGATGGAAAAGAAGGGCAAATATTACAAGCTCATCCAGATCCAGTCGATGGGCGAAAAGGTCGAGGCCGAGAAGCAGGCCGAAAATTTTGAGTAAGGGGTGAAAAGGATGCTCAGATACATAGACGGGCCCGAGGTGAGATTCACTCAAACCGACGGCATTTTCCTTGACGCGGAATTCTACCACACAAAAGAAAAAATGACAGGCCTCGAGCCGAGACGCCTCTTTCCGAAGAGCGGCGGGAACAAATACGTAACTCTTTTAGACGGCGAGGGCAACGACGTCGCCATAATCCGCGACACTGCGAACCTTCTCCCGGGCTCAAAGGAGGCAGTTGAGAACGCGCTCGAGGAATACTACATGATCCCGAAGATCACAAAATTCATCAGCATGGTGGACACCTTCCAGATCTGGATGTGGACAGCCGAAACGGACCACGGCGTGCTCACCTTTGAAGTCAAGGGGCACATTTCAACGGTCAAGCCTCTCTACGACGGCAGGGTCATGATAACCGACACGAGCGACAACAGATACGAGATCCCCGACTACAGAAAAATGGATAAACGCAGCGTAAAAATGATCGAAACGATGCTTTAAGCGGAAAGGACAGAAATATGAAACTCATTATAGCGATAGTAAACAACGACGACAGCGCGGTTGTAGCCTCCGCGCTCACGAAGGAGAGCTTCACCGTTACAAAGCTTTCCACCACCGGCGGCTTTTTGATGGTCGGCAACACCACCTTCCTCATAGGCACCGAGGACGACAGGGTGACAAGGGCGAAGGAGATAATCTCAAAGTATTCAAAGACCCGCACGCATGAAACGGCGTCAACAGCCTCCTTCGGCAGGGGCCTCGCGGACGGCGAGCTCGGAACGAGCGTTACAGTCGGCGGCGCGATGGTGTTCGTGCTCAGTGTTGACGAAGCGGAAAAATACTGAGAAAAGAGAATAAATCTCAAAAAGAAGGAGAAGATCATGGAAACCACAGCGGCCATACCCGAGCTTGAGGACAAGGTTGAACGGTTCAATATACAGAGAAAGATAGTGGCGAACATGACCACCGAGAGCTGGACCAGCATTCCGCACGTAAGCTACATCTATAAGCCCGACGTGACCGGTTTTTTAGAGGCCTACCGCATCTTTGACGAAGCGACTCCCACCTACAAAATTTCGCTCAACACCGTCATGCTCAAGGTGCTCACCGAGGGCATCAAGGCGGCGCCGAAGCTCAACGCCCACATGCGCTTCCAGAAAAGGCTGGTCAGGGGCAAGATGACCTATTTTGACGAGATCGACGTTTCGGTGCCGTGGAAGCTGCCCGACGGCAACATGATGACGATAACCGTGAAGGACGCCGGAAGGAAATCACTGAGGGAGCTTGTGGCCTACACCAACGAAATAAACCGCAAGCTTGAAAACACCAACCTCAACGAAGCGCTCTACAGCGTTTCGATACACGATACCCTTGAGCGGCTTAAGCACGGTCATTTTTTAAGGGCCGCGTTCAGGCTCTACGGCTCGAAGACCAACCCCCTTCACAGGGTCACGCCGCTGAAAGGCGCCGAGAAAAAGGCCTACGACGCGATACCCGAATGCGACAAGGTGACGTATAAGGACTTAAAGCAGGGCACGATAACCATTTCGAACATAGGCGCGTCCACAAGGGGCAGCCGGGGCTTTCTTGACATGCTTATGATAATCCCGCCTCAGGTGTGCGCCATAGGCATAAGCGCCACACAGCGCGAGCCGATTGTTGTGACGGACGAAAACGGGAACGAAAAAACGGAGATACGCACCGTCCTTCCGATGGCCATCTGCTTCGACCACAGGGCCATGGACTTCGGCGACGTCGCGCCGTTCATAAAAAGGCTCGACGAAATATTTGAGGACCCCGACATAGTGCTTCAGGATCTGTGATAAGAGCGCCGGACACAGAGACTAATAACAGAAAAACGATATAAGAAGAAAAACGCAAAATGAAACTTCCTAATTACGATCCGTCGGTTTTCGACTATGAGATATTCCCCGCCGTTGTAAGGCTCGGCGAAAAGACCGCCTTTTCGCTCGGGGGCTGCGGGATGGACTGCGCGCTTACCCCCGGGAAGACCTATTATCTTCGCTTTATCGGGCAGGAGGAAAACAATTCTTCTCTTATTCTCGATATAAGCGACTGGACAAGGTACGACGGCCTTGAAACCGCCGCCGGAACGGACGGAAGGATACGCTTTGAGCACTCCTTTTTCAGGGAGCAGATATACACCGTGCGTCTCGCCGAAAAAGACGAAAAAGGTAATTTTATAAGGCTCAGCGACTTAAGGATATTCTGCGCAAAAAACGACCTTTACGAAAGAACTCCGATGCGCGGGAACACCCACTGCCACGCCTGCCCCTCGGTTGACGGGCACGAGGACCCGTTTCTCGCCGCCGCGCACTACCGCAAGGCGGGATTTGATTTTCTGGCGATAACCGACCACCATCTGCTCACGGGCTCTGCCCTCGCGAAAAAGGCCGCAAAGAGCATTCCGAACGGGATGCTGCTTTTCTACGGCGAAGAGGTGCACGTGCCAAACGCCTATATCCACGCCGTTAACATCGGCGCTGCTTTTCCCGGAGAAAAAGGGCTCAACAGCTGGTACCTTGAAAATAAAGACCGGTGCGGCGAAGAGGTGCGGCTTTTAGCGGAAAAAGCGAAAGACGCTCTTCCCGAGAACGTGGAACCGATGGACTACGCCTGGCGCAGGTGGATAGCCGATAAAATACACGAAAAGGGCGGCGCCGCGATACTTGCGCACCCTTTCTGGGAATGGGACGCGCACAACACGCGCGACGACGTGTGGCGCTTTCTTGCCAAAGAAAAGATATACGACGCTGTTGAGGCGCTTCACGGTCAGGAGCCCGGCTGCCGCGACTCGAACATGGAGGCGGCTTTCTGGAACGAGCTTCGCTCCGAGGGCATATATATCTCTCCCCTCGGAGCGGACGACGCTCACAGGCGCTACCACCGCTGGGACTACGAATGCTCATTTAACGAGGTCTATTCGATAGCCTTTCTGAAGGAAAAATCCCTTGAGGGCTTCAAAGAGGCGCTTAAAAGCGGCTTTACCTGCGCGGTGGAGAGCTATCAGGCCGCCTCAGAGCGCGTTACAGCGACCTACAGGCTCACAAAATACGCGCTGTTTCTGCTCGACAGGTATTTTCCGCTTCACGACGAGCTCTGCTTTGAGGAAGGAAGGCTCATGCGCGACGCCTACCTCGGAGACGAGAACGCGGTTTCGATGCTTAAAAGCATTTCGGGCAGGATAGAACGCTTAAACAAAAGGTTTTTCGGGAGATAACGCCTTATGCTCACTTTTATTCATACCTACACGGCTTTGTCGTTTCCCGCCCTTGTTAAAAGCGGGCTCTATAGAGAAGGCGACGGGATAAAGCTCATGCATAAACCGGGCTTTACCCCTCCAAACGATTTCAACTCAGCCCTAAAAGACGGCTCCCCTCTTTTTTCACTGCTCAAAGAAAAACGCCCCGCGTTTTACGTTGACAGGCTTCAGGGGGGCGTCGGCAACACAAACAAATATAACTACGATAAAAAACTGCTCTCTCAGCTCAGAAACACTCCGGGCGGGAGCTTTTTCGGTTTTCAGATGCACGAATGGGCCTCGAACCTTAAAAGCGACATGTCGCGCATATCTGCCGCCGCTGAAGAAAACGGCGTTGACGTGAAAAACAAATCAGCGTTTTCGGCTTTTATGAAAAGCATAGCCGAAAGGAGGACCGACGTTTTTCTGGAAGCCTATACGCCGGAGGAATGGGAACACAGGCCTATTTCGGATAGCCTCAGCGAATTTCTTTCGGCAGCCGACAGCCTTTATAAACTGCGCTGCGCTGAAACGGAAGGGCTTGTTTTTCCCGCCGACAGCTACTTTATGTCGCCGAAAACCGAAATTAAATACGGCGCGAGGCTTTTACTGCCCGAGTGCGGCTGGCAGATACCGAACATGAGGGTCCAGGCGGCCTACACAAGAGGCATGGCGAAAAGCGCCGGCATACCCTGGGGCATATACTGGGAATGCTGGCAAAACGACGAAAGCACGGGATTTACGATACCCTTTTCGCTGAGAGAGGGGCAGGACGAATGGCTTGAAGACATGCTGCATAAAGCAAACGGACATGAGCTGCCGTTTGAAAAAAGAGAATACGGCGGAAGCTCGCTGTCGCTTATGAAGCGCGCGTGGCGGTACGCTTATTTTTCGGGAGCGAGGTTTTTTGCCGAGGAATACGGCGTTTGCAATACGTTCAGGAGCCTTGATCCCGCAGAGCTCGGCCCCTACGGCGAAGAAAAAAGGGAGTTTTTGAGATTTGCCGAAAAATATCCCGATACCGGCGCCCCCTACGTCCCTTTCGCGCTGGTGCTTCCCGAAAAGCTGCCGATGCTCGACATAAACTTCCCCGAAGAGTGGTTCGGCTTTCGCCCCGACGAAAACGCGCCTTACACCGGGGAGACGACAAAGAGAATAAACGAAGCCGTAGAAATCATTTTCGGCAAAAAAGGAAAACACGGGAATCAGGGCCACGTGCTCAAATCCGCAGGAATGCCCGACGTGTTCGACATCATACACGAAAACTCCGAAACGCTGTCAAGCTACGAATACCTTATTGACCTCACAAACGGCCCGTCATTCAGGGCCAAGCACAAAAACGTTGTATCGATAAAAGAAGCGGACGAGCTTCTGAACGAGCTTTTGCCTGTGAGGATAAACGGCGGGCTCCATACCGCCTACAGTAAAACCCCCGGCGGATGGCTCGTTTTGTGCATGAATAACGACGGTGTGCTGCACAGCGCCTTTTCACCCGACGTGCTTTTAAGCGAGGCGGACGTTAAAACAAAAATTGAAACGAACAAAAAAACGCCTTATATTGAAAAGCTCGACGGCGAGGGAGAGCTTAAAGCCGAAGGAAACGGGCTTTACGTTTCGCTCGGAGCCGGGCAATGGATGCTTTTAATGATAAGGGAGAATTAAAGATGAAAACGTTTTTCGATCCTTCTTCAAAAAAATGGAACATAACGGCTCTTAACCGCCTTCCGGGGCACGACCTCTTTTTCGGCACGCCCGAAAACCGCCCCACGGCGGGCATACCTGTCGGCGACGGCGACACGGGGAGCCTGATCTGGACCGAAAAGGACGGCATACACATAAACGTAAACAAATGCGACCTCTGGCAGGACGCTCCCGCGGGCGTCACGTGGGACGACAGCTGCTACTGCTCGGGGCACGAGGAGGAGCTCACCTGCGTTAAGCACGCAGGTGAGATAACGGTAAAGTTCGGCGTTCCCGTGTTCGATTATCTCTACCAAAAAAAATACCGCGCGGGGCTTTCGCTCCAGGACGCTTCTGCCTTTATTGAAAACGAAACTCCGTTTTGCTCTTTTAAGGCAAAGGCTTTCGCCCATAACGGCGTGGGCGTTATGCGCTGCGAGATAAAAACGACTGAAGAGGATCAGCCCGAAATAACTCTTTCGCGCTGGGGCAGCAGGACGCTGTGGAGATGGTACTGCCAGCAGAAGTTCACCCCCGAAACCGGGCTTGACGGCACGGGCTCCTTTACTGAAAACAACTGTCTTTTCATCACTCAGGAGCTCGAGCCCACCAAATTCTGCATAGGCCTCGCCGCAGTTTATGAAAAAGGCCTTAAGTCTAAAAGAAAAAACTCGCACAGCGCTTCTTTAGAGCTTGAAAACGCCGCTTCGCATTCCTTCACACTTTTCTGGAGCGTCAAAACCGGAGAGACCGCCGAAAAAGCAAAGAAAAACTGCGAGGAAGCTCTCAAAAACGCCGTTTTGAAGGGAGAAAACGCGCTTTTTGACGAGCACAGGACCGCGTGGGAAGAATTCTGGAAAAAGTCTTTTATTGCGATAAACGACGGCTATCTTGAAAACATATGGTATTTATATCTCTACTATATGAACAGCGAGAGCCGCGGAGCCTACCCGCCGCACTTCACCTCGGGGCTTTGGGGCTTCTGCCGCGACTATATTCCATGGAACTACTATTTTCATTATAATATACAGCACATGTATCTGCCGCTCGACGCCGCGGGGCACCCGGAGCTTGCCGAAAACTATTTTGCGCTCAGGAAAAACGGCATGGAAAAATGCCGCCTCTTCGCGAAAAACGTCAAAAAAACCGGCGGCTTGTTTTTGCACGACGTGACCGACCGTTTCGGGCGCGGAGCCGAATACCACCACATGAACTGCTCGCCCGGCGCGCAGGTGGCAATGCACATGATAAGGCACCGGCGCTTTTACGAAGACGATGATTTTCTGGAGAACACCGCCCTGCCCTTTATGAGAGAATGTGTGCTGTTTTATCTTGATATGCTCAAGTCGGGAGAAGACGGGAAGCTCCACCTGCACGGCACCTCCGCCTATGAATCGAACGAGACCTGCGACGACGTTTGCACGGACCTCACGATGATACGCACACTTTTCCCCGAATACCTGCCCTTCGCCGAAGAACCGCTAAAACGTCGCATTGAAAACGCTCTTTCTAAGCTTCCTCAGCCTCTTATACTGCCGATGGAGGAGGGAGCCGATCTTAAAAACGGCAGAATAGTCCACGGCGTGGGGCAGGGGCAAAAGCCGCTCGGAGACGCGAAAGTTTTCGGAGTGGGCTTCAGAAACGGCATGCCCCTCAGAAAATCCTACGGGGCCCCGGAGGTTGAAACACAGATCGAAGCCTTCCCCGACGTTGAACTGAGCCCTCTCTATCCCGCAGGGCTTCTCGGCCTCGGCGACAGGGGCAGCCCGCTCTTTGACACTCTTATGAACCAGCTTCTGATACACCGCCCCGGCCGCGAAACCGGACACTGGAACATGCTGCCGATATTCCTCGCGAGGATGGGCATGGGAAAAGAAGCAAAAAAGGCGGCGAGAGAAATGCTCTCAAACTTCCAGGGCTTCCCGAACGGCTTCAACGCGGAGGAGGGCGAACCCGGAACGCTTCAGAGAAACGAAAGGGCGTTTTACGAGGTCAGGAATACCGATACCGAAGAAAAACGGCTTTTGAGATCGGATGATTTTATTCATTTTGATTTCGAAACGGAGCCGATAATCGCGATGGCGCTTCAGGAAAGCCTTCTGCAGAGCCACGAGGGCGCGCTAAGGATCGCCCCCGCCGCCGAACTCCCCTTCTCGTTTTGCCTTTATGCCGAAGGCGGCTTCAGGGTGACGGCGCAGTTTGAAAAAGACGGCTTCATTCTGACTATAGAAAGCACGTACTCTTCGCCCTGCCTTATCATTCTGCCTGATTACTGCGAAAATAATACGCTCTACGCTTATAAGGCGGGAAAAAACGAAGCTTTCGTTATAACAGAAATAGAAAAGACCGCCTTCAAAAACGAGACGGCGCTCTGTTTCGGCGAGCTTAAAGAGGGCGAAACGCTGCTGCTTTCGGGCGCTCCGCTAAATAAGCTTGAAACGGCCGAGTCCGAAACGGCAGAGCAAAACGGCGATATGAAGATATGCGGCAAAGCCGTGCTCGGCAGCCCGAGGCTTATCGGATGACGCGGCTGAAATCTGACGCCGCTCAAAAAAAACCAAATAATATAAATTAGATATTGACAAACGGATTTATTGATGATAAAATAAATTCCGTTGTGCGGGTGTAGTTCAGCGGTAGAATCCCAGCCTTCCAAGCTGGTCGTGTGGGTTCGACTCCCATCACCCGCTCCATATTTTGCGTTTGTAGCTCAGGTGGATAGAGCAACTGCCTTCTAAGCAGTGGGTCAGGGGTTCGAGTCCCTTCAAGCGCGCCAGCGAAAAAAGACGCAGGGCGTCTTTTTTGTTTTTCCGAAGGAAAAACGTGAAGGGACTCGAACCCTGAGAGGGTGCGAGCGCAAGAAAGCGGCTGCGCCGCAGCGCCTTGCGGCGCAGAAATTCCGCTTTCGAATCCGCCATCGCCGTTGCCGTAAGGCAAAATCGGCGGGCGTAATAATCTTTTTATTTGATAGGAAACGAGCAGTTTCCTATCAAATAAAAAAAATATGCCGGCGGCATATTTTCAGCGAGCAGCGGTGAGGCGGGTACTGTCGCGAAGCGACGGTCGCCGAGCCATCAAGCGCGCAGCGGTTGTGTCCCTTCAAGCGCGCCAGCTAAAAAGACGCAGCGCGTCTTTTTTTCATATTTTACCCTTCGGGCAGCGATATTTGCCCTGCGGGCAAGCGAAACTTGAATATTCCGCACTTATAAATCATTTATACTGCTGCTTTGAAGACGCATATGTCACTTTGCAGCTAATAGAAGATGAACGCTTCGACTTCTCCGACGTGGAGAATGTGAGCTTGAATTAAATAATACAACAGCCCCCCGTTGATGTAGAATCGGCCGCAAAAACCGGCTGCTCTCAGATATCGTAAAGAGTGCGAGCTCCACCGCAGTCATTTACAGCTTCATTGAGACCGCAAAAACGAGCGAACGAAAAAGCAAACGAAATCGAACCGGAAAAACCGCCTGACGATACCTAAAAAAACACCTGCTTCAAATCGGAGCAGGTGTTTTTTTTGATTACAATAGAGATTACAATAGAAAGAAGTTTTAAAAAGTTTCTGCAAGGTTTTATATAAAGAAAAACACAATTGGAATACTAAAAAGCCGGAAAACCTTATAAAATAAAAGTTTTCCGGGCTTTTCTGGCGGAGAAGAGGAGACTCGAACTCCTGCGCCGGTTTCCCGACCTACGCCCTTAGCAGGGGCGCCTCGTCACCAACTTGAGTACTTCTCCAAGGTAACGTTTTTTTCGTTTATTAAAATGGCGGAGAGAGTGGGATTCGAACCCACGGTACCCGTAAGGTACGACGGTTTTCAAGACCGTTCCGTTATGACCACTTCGGTATCTCTCCTTAAGCGAAATATATATTAGCATACGCAAAAATAAAAGTCAAGTGTTTTTTGCGCTCTTTTTATTAATTGACAAATTTGTTGGGTTTTGTTATAATATTTTGAGGTGATCTTTTTGAACGTTTTGTTTATCAATCCTCAGGTTCCCGTATATCTTCGTATGCCCTCGCTTCCGCTGGGGCTTATTTCGATTGCGAGCTATCTTCAGGCAAACGGGCACAAGGTGAAGATATATGAACGTTCTTCAAAAAAGACCGACCTTGAGACTGAGATCAAAACGTTTTGTCCCGATATAATCGGCATTTCCACGCTTTCATACCTGAGCTGCCTCGACGCGAAAAAGCTGACGAAAAAGATAAGGACGCTCACAAAGGCGCCGGTCGTCTGGGGCGGCCCTGCCCCGAGCTCACTTCCCGAAATGATACTAAGAGAAGGCAAGCCCGATTTCGTCATGCTCGGAGAAGGCGAATTAACATGGCAGGAGCTCGTTGACAAGCTTGAAAGAAACGAAGACGTTTACGGCACCGAAGGCCTTGCGTTCTTAAAAGACGGAGAATATGTGTGCAATCCGATAAGGCCGGTCGGCGACCTTATGACGTTCCCGGACCTCGACTGGAGCCTTGTGGAGCCCGAGAGGTATTTTTCGACCTTCTTCAACTGCACGAGGATGCTTTACCTTCACGCTTCAAAGGGCTGTCCCGCCGCGTGCATTTTCTGCTCCAACAACCAGTTCCACCAGAGCTGCAACCGCTGCCGCGATCCCGAGCAGGTAATGCGCGACATTGAGTACTACGTTGAAAAATGCGGAGTGAACGGCATTTATTTTTCGGATGAGCTTTTTTGCCCGCGGCGCGACCTGAGAACGCGTCTTTGCGAAATGCTCATTGAAAAAAACTATGACCTTGTATGGGGATGCCAGATGCGACTCGGCGTGCTGAATGAAGACGACGTAAAGCTTATGGCAAAGGCCGGGTGCAGATGGATACTGTTTGGGATAGAGAGCGGCTCTCCTGAACGGATAAAAGCTATAAAGAAAAATATAGACCTTCGCAAGGCGAAGCCCACTATAGACTGGTGCGAAAACGCCGGAATAACCGTTCAGGCGTCGTTTATAGTCGGTTTCCCGGATGAGACTCCCGAGGAAATGCTTGAAACGATAAACCTCGCAAAGAGCCTCAACGCGTCGCTTGTCGACGTGAACATACTTTTCCCCTCCCCCAACTCTGAGATCTATGAAATGTGGAAGAGAGACTACCCTCACTACAGGATCCCGACCACAATAAAGGAATGGGCCCGCAAGGTGGACCAGAACGTAAGCGACAGCATGCCCTGGAATTTTTCAAAAATACCGAAGCTCGATTTAAAGGTGGTGCACCACTACTTCCAGTGGAAGGATTTCATCGGAAAAAGCTCTGTCCAGCATGATACGTACGGTATTGTAAAAAAGATGGCGCGCGACACTTTCAACAGAATATTCAGGCACGGGTTCGTGGGATTTTTCTTCGGTACATACGTGTCGGTCAAGCAGTTTACCACCGTTTTCTTCTATTCGCACTTCTTCCCGAAAATAAAGAAAAAATACGGACTTGACTGACGGTTTTAATACTTTTTGCTTTTTTACCGGATATGACCTATCCGGTAAAATTTTTGTTTGCAATTTTTTTATAAATAGTTTATAATTAATATATTATACCGTGCGGTGGGCGATTTAAGCGCCTGCTGCGCCGGCAAAAGGAGAGGATTACATGGAAAACCTTATTTGGCTCGCTCCTGCGCTCGCGGTGGTAGCGATTCTTTTTTCAGCTCTCAAAACGCTGCGCGTTTCAAAGGCTGACGCCGGGACCGACCGCATGAAAGAAATAGCCGACAGTATTTCTCAGGGCGCTAAAGCGTTTCTGTTCGCGGAATATAAAATTCTTGTGTTCTTTGTGTTCGCGCTGTTTATCCTTATAGGCTGCTTTATAAGCTGGGGGACCGCAGTTTGCTTCCTTATAGGCGCAGTTTTTTCCGTTATAGCAGGATATCTCGGAATGAACGTCGCGACCAAGGCAAACGTCCGTACGGCTAACGCAGCGAGAACGGGCGGAATGAACAAAGCTCTTTCCATTGCGTTCTCAGGCGGCTCGGTCATGGGAATGTGCGTTGTGGGCCTTGGTCTTCTCGGCTGTTCGCTCATATACATATTTACCGACAACACCGAGATCCTTACCGGTTTTTCTCTCGGCGCTTCGTCTATTGCGCTGTTCGCCCGAGTGGGAGGCGGCATATACACCAAGGCCGCAGACGTCGGCGCCGACCTTGTGGGCAAGGTTGAGGCAGGCATCCCCGAGGACGACCCCCGAAACCCGGCTGTTATCGCCGATAACGTGGGCGATAACGTGGGCGACGTTGCCGGTATGGGCGCGGATCTTTTTGAAAGTTACGTCGGCGCGCTCGTTTCTTCGCTTGCTTTAGGCCTCGGAGTGACCGGCACGCTTAAGGGCGCGGGAACTCTCTATCCTCTTGTTATAGCCGCGTGCGGTATCCTTGCGTCCGTTATAGCTACCTTTTTTGTGAGGGGCGGCGAAAGATCGAACCCCCACACGGCTCTGATGATAGGCTCATACGTTTCGGCAGCGCTTGTCGCGGGAGCGGCGTTCGGTTTCGGCTGGCTGTTTTTCGGAAGCCTGAGACAGGCTCTCGCCATTGTTTTCGGCCTTATAGTAGGCCTTCTTATAGGTATCGCCACCGAGTTTTATACCTCTGCCGACTATTATTCGGTAAAGAAGATAGCAAGGCAGTCCGAAACGGGCTCCGCAACAAATATTATCAGCGGTATGGCCGTGGGCATGCGCTCGACAGTCATACCAATTATCCTCATCGGCATCGGCATATTCGCTGCTTATCAGTTCTGCGGGCTCTACGGTATCGCGCTCGCAGCGGTGGGTATGCTCTCAACTACCGGAATGACCGTTGCGGTGGACGCCTACGGCCCCATCGCCGACAACGCCGGCGGTATTGCCGAGATGAGCGGGCTTGAAGAGGGAGTACGCAAGATAACGGACAAGCTTGACGCTGTGGGCAACACCACCGCCGCAATGGGCAAGGGCTTTGCCATCGGCTCGGCCGCTCTCACCGCGCTCGCGCTGTTCTTCAGCTACGCTCAGGCCGTCAACATCGATTTCGATCCAAAATCGCTGACCGGAGGACTGAGCATCCTCAATTTCAGAGTGACCATCGGAATGCTGTTGGGCGGTATGCTGCCCTTCATTTTCTCGGCTCTCACAATGAAATCCGTTTCGAGAGCCGCAAACAGAATGATCGAGGAGGTTCGCCGCCAGTTCCGCAATATTCCCGGAATAATGGAAGGAAAAGCGAAGCCCGATTACGCTTCCTGCGTTTCTATTTCAACAACGGCTGCGCTCAAGGAAATGATGATCCCCGGCATTATGGCCGTGCTCGTGCCGGTGCTTATAGGCATCTTCCTCGGGCCGGAAGCTCTCGGAGGAATGCTTGCGGGAGCGCTCGTTACCGGCGTGCTGCTTGCGATATTCATGTCCAATTCCGGCGGCGCGTGGGATAACGCTAAAAAATTCATTGAAGACGGTAACAACGGAGGTAAAGGAAGCGAAGCGCACAAGGCAGCCGTTGTAGGCGACACGGTGGGCGACCCCTGCAAGGACACCTCCGGTCCCTCGATAAACATACTTATTAAGCTCATGACCATAGTATCGCTCGTTTTCGCCCCCATCTTTATGAAGATCGGCGGACTTCTGTAAACTGAAGCTGCGGAGAGAAGAACAATGAGTATTGCGAAAAAAGCAAAAAAGATGATCGGAAAAACCGTGAATCTCGTCACATCCTCCGTTTCGCAGACGTCAAACAAACGGAACAAAACCGTTTACCCTGAGATTGAAGGCCTTAAGAACGTCTGTCTGTCGGCGGCAGAGGAAAGCTTTGTGCTGCTCAAAAACGACGGGAACGTGCTTCCTGTCAGCCCTGAGAGCACTGTCTCTGTTTTCGGCAGAGTGCAGCTTAACACGTTTTTTGTGGGCTACGGCTCCGGCGGCGACGTAAACGCGCACTATACCGTCAGTTTTATTGACGGTATAAGAAAAAACAGCGATCTGCGTCTTAACGAAGAGCTCGCCGGTATTTACAAAAAATGGGTGGCGGCAAATCCTCCCGACAACGGCTTCTGGGGCCACTGGCCTATGTGCTACGATGAAATGCACGTAAACGAAGCTATCGCGAAAAGGGCCTCCGAGCTTTCGGACACGGCAGTTGTGTTCATAGGCAGAGCCGCCGGAGAGGACCGTGAGAACACGCTCACAAAGGGCAGCTTTTACCTCACAGACGAGGAAGAGAACATGCTGTGGTGCGTGAGAAAATACTTCAGTAAAACCGCAGTGATCCTTAACATCGGCAACATTATAGACTTTTCGTGGGTGGAAAAATACGATATCCCGTGCGTTGGGATCTGCTGGCAGGGCGGAATGGAAACAGGGAACGCGGTTGCGAACATCCTTTCGGGAAAAGCCGTTCCCTCGGGCAAGCTCACCGACACCGTAGCAAAAAGCTACAAATGCTATCCCTCTTCGGAGAATTTCGGGAACAAAAAAAAGAATCACTACGAAGAGGATATCTTCGTGGGCTACAGATA
>JAFSWN010000130.1 GCA_017450185.1 Clostridia bacterium
CTTTTTCCGTCTGTTCAGCCGCTTAAAAGGGGCAGCAGCGGTCTTTACTGAGCGGAACATAAATGAGAAAGGTAAATAACTGTCATGATCCCCGGGGCGCGATTCCCGGGGGGCTTTTGTTGCACAAGAAAGCGCCTGCGGCGCAGCGTCTGCGACGCAGGATGCCGCTTTCGATTACGCCATCGCCGTCGCCCGTCAGGGCGAAATCGGCGGGCGTTATAATCTTTTTATTTGATAGGAAACGAGTAGTTTCCTATCAAATAAAAAAGGCCTGCCCCTGAGGCAGACCCTTCAAAAAGTTTTTATGCGGCCGTTCGTCAGCGGATCGACTGGAATAAAAGCTTTAACGAATCGAGCATCATACGGAAATACGTGACGAGCGTCACTCTGAAAAAGCCCGAGATCCTCTGCGCTGCGGTGGGCTGTGCGAAAATGACCTCCGCCTGGTGCGCCACGTTGTTGCCCTCATAGAAATCGTTGTAATAATAAAACACTTCTTCGCTTCCGTAGAACACTATCTGTTTAATGGAGCTTTCCTGCGGCTCGAGTGTATCAAGATCCACGGAGCAAAGGCTGTATCCTTCTATATTGAAATAAGTCAGGCTGCTGCGGGTATAGGGGAACTCCAGCCTCTCAAGATATTTGGTGTTGCAGAAGGCGTAGGGCTCAAGACCCTGCATGCAGAACTCGCTTATCTTATAGGTCTTGTCTGCCTTGGCAGCGGGATAATGCACAATCGCGAAGCTGTTGCGGGTATAGAGCACGCCGTCGTTTACCGTCAGCTCTTCGTTCCCGCTCTCAACCTCAAATCGCTCCAGGTTCGTCAGATACGCAAAAGCATGGTGAAAAGGATATGCCGCAAGCACGTGTTCGTCGTTTGTAAAGTGGCTCAGATGGCTGTTTTTTGTGATATACACGGTTTTTACGCCGGAAGCTATGGTTTTTATCCAGTTTATAAGATCTTCAGTATGGTCAATTGAAAGGATGTTGTCCTTATCCTCGTCAATAGTGAGTCTCCCGGTAGCGGGATCAAAGGTGAGTTTCGTGTGGAAGGGGTTCTCTCTCTCGTCTCCGTCAATGTATATGCCGCTGCTTTCAAAAACATTGGGATCGCCGGCCGTTTCGGCGGCAAGCACGGGAAGGAAGGCTGCGCAGATAAAACAGACCGTAAGCAGAACGGCCAGCGCGCGTTTAATGTTCGTTTTCATTGGTATACCTCCGTTTTTCGCAGATAATGCGCCGGGCTTTGTCGCTGCGGCAGCGTTATCACTGTTTTCTGCGTGTGCCCGACTGTATTTATTTTAACACATTTAAGCAAAAGTGTCAAATTATATTCTGCGCTTTTCGTTTGACAATGAGCCGTTTCAGTGGTATAATCAAAACAAAGAAACAACGTTTTGTGCGTTATAAAACCGCAAAACAGATATTTCAAAAGAAAGGAGGTTATGAGTTATGTCGTCGATCATCGCGTTCTTCAAATCACTGTTCCAAAGACTTATCGCTCTGATTTCCGGAAGGGACAGCGGGGTAGTGGTCTACTACGGCTGCCCGAACAGCAACAAAGCCAGAAAGCTTCAGTTAAACAAAACAATATACAAATGATCCCTTTGCCGCTTGCCGGAAGGCAGGCGGCTTGTGTTCTTATTCCGCAACCAAGAAGAAGATCCGGTGAAAATGTTATAAAACGCACCGGGCAGGTGATATAAAGCTTATGAAAAAACAGAAAACCGTTTTGGCGGTCACCCTTGTTTTTCTTTTTATTTCTGCAGGCGTTTTTTCCTGCATGTACGGATTCTACGCAAAACGCATGCGCGAAAGCAGCGTAGAGAACATTGACTCCTTTCAAAGATATGCCTCGATGGCTTTTTCGGAAAACAATGATCCTCAGGATGCTATGCTCGATTTTTGGGATACCGCAACCTACTGGTGGACTTCGTTCTGCTTTTTTGCGGCGGTCGTAGACGATCACGGGAACCTTCTTGCCGAAACCGAAAACGTGCTGTACTGCGCCATGCCTCCCGATTATGAGGAGACGCTCGTGAACGTGACGGACGAAATGGCGGACGCCATCCTTGAAGCCGCCTCCGATATTTCGCACGGCGGCAGGTTTGAAAACGTATTTATAAGATCCGCGAAGCTTGCGGAAAAAGACGGAAAATACGTTCCCGTCAGCGCGGAGGTCTGCCTTGAGGCCACCGAAAAATATATCCCGGAGTATAAGACTGCCGTGCTTTCCGAGCTTCCCGCCGCGGTCACTGTGGAGTGGCCGAGGCTTGAGTTCTTTTATCCTTTTCTCAATAAAAAGATGAGCAACACGATCTTTATGATGCGCGATCGCGTGCGCGGGATGCACGAAGGCGTTGAGGAATACTACAGGGTGAACGAGGAGCGGCTCATGGCTCAGCCCTCATATCTCTCGGACGTTATGGAGACCTGCGTCTGGTGCTGCGAGGACGTAAGCGTATCCGGCCCTGTTTACGAGGTCGATGAGGTGCAGGCCTTTCCCGTTAAGTGCGCGGACGAAACGTATTATTTTATCTGTCAGTATTTTCTGCCGCTTCCGGTCCAGGTGTTTAACGAGCACAGTACGGCGTTCGTCACGGCAGGGGCTATAGCGCTGTTCGTTTATTTTGCGGCGCTGATAACAGTCTTCGCGGTTCTTCGGAAAAGAGAAGAAAATGCCAACCGCATTCCTGCCGGTACCGTCGTTCAGAACCTCGTCGGGCCTCCGGAAGACATGAACGTAAATATTAAATGCAAACGCTCTCCGGGCGAGATCCTCTGCCTTATTTCAATAGGATGCGTCGTTGCAGCCTATATGTCTTTGGCCCTGGATTTTGTCGCTGAGATACCTCTGTGCGTCGTTTTTGCCGTTGCGGGCGAGTTTACGGGGCTTCTCGGCATACTGCACATTGCCGTTAATTCCTCACGCCGCGGCACAGCTCGCCCCGAAAGCAGACTTCTGCTGATTCTGACCGTCATCGCGGTACTGCTGCCGCCGCTCACGTGCTGGTTCATATATAAGCTTATCATGAGCAGCCTTTAATATGAGCGTTGCCTTTTTATAAGCCGGTATTCGGCTATTGGGGAGCGCCAAAAAAACTTTCAACGCGTTTTCTTGCAATCGCCTCAGGTGTGTGCTACTATTTAGTGAGGAAACGGAGGGGATAAAAATGTATGAGCTGATAAAGGTAAGCGCCCGTGACCATTATATACAGAGCCCGGCAAAAATAGGGCTTATAAGGCTTGATGAAAAAAACATCTGTCTTATAGACAGCGGCAGCGACAGGGACGCCGGGAAAAAGGTCAGGCAGATCCTCGACGTGAATTCCTGGCGCCTTACGGTTATATACAACACCCATTCAAACGCCGACCACATCGGCGGGAACCGTTATCTGCAGACGAATACCGGCTGCAAAATCTACGCTCCCGGCGTTGAGTGCGCCTTTACGCGGGCTCCGGCTCTTGAACCCACTTTTTTGTACGGCGGTTTCCCGTTTGCGGAGCTTCGGCACAAATTCCTGATGGCGCAGGAGAGCGACGCAAAAGAGCTTTCGCCCGAAGTTCTTCCCGAAGGCATGGAGATCATCCCTCTGCCGGGGCATTTTCTTGATATGGTGGGTCTCAGGACCGCCGACGGCACGGTCTATCTGGCGGACTGCCTGTCAAGCGTTGAAACTCTCGAAAAATACCGTATCGTCTTTATTTTCGACGTCGCCTCCTACCTCAAAACGCTTGAGACCGTCAAAAATATGCAGGCGAATCTGTTCGTGCCCGCCCATGCCGAGGCTTGCGAAGATATTTCAGGCCTCGCTCAATATAATATCGGAAGAGTCTATGAGGTCGCCGAAAAGCTCCTGTTTATCTGCGGGAGGCCTATAGGTTTTGAAACGATACTTCAAAGGCTTTTTACCGACTTCGGGCTTAAAATGACTTATGAGCAGTACGTTCTTGTCGGCAGTACGGTGCGCTCATACCTGTCGTGGCTCAAGGACGAAAAAATGCTTGACTGCATGTTTGATAAAAATTTAATGCTCTGGCACAGAACGTAAATACACTGAAAGGAAATATCATGGAAATAACCGTAACAACTAACGCTGATAACTGCCGTAAGGATATCCAGTCCGCAATAGACGCCGCTGCGTCGGCAGGGGGAGGAACTGTTTTCCTGCCCGGAAACAAAACCTACGTCACCTCCTCGCTGGTGCTGAGAACAGGCGTTACCCTGCTTCTCGGCGACAACGCCGTTTTGCAGCAGACTTCGGATGAGAACTCCTATGTAAGGCCCGTTTCCACTTCGTCCGACTGCTTTGAATATGTGCCTTACGTGCCGAAAAAAGGGCATAATTTTTCTCCCGATATCAAGTGGAGCCACAACTGGTACCACAACTTCCCGTTTATATACGCGCCCGTCGGCAGCCACGATTTCGCTCTGAGGGGCAGGGGAGTTATACGCATGATGGACTGCGAAAACGGCGACGACTGCATGAAGCTCGTTCCCATAGGCTTTTACCGCTGCCGTGATTTCGCCGTTGAGGACGTTCATATCACACACTACCACAGCTACGCGGTGATGCCGTTCACCTGTTCGGGAGGGCTTTTTAAAAACCTTGTTATCGATAACTGGTCCTTCGGCAACGGCGACGGCATCTGCCTTATGAACAGCAGGGATATCCGCGTCACCGGCTGTAAAATGCACACGGGCGACGACAGCGTATATATATTCTCGTCATACAGGGACCCGAGACGCAGCGACTGGTGGGATTCCGACGAACCTCAGGCAAGCGAGAACATCGAGATCGACCATAACGACCTTCGCTCGAACCACTGCAAGGCGTTCGGCATGATACTCTGGGGCATCGACTGCCCCGACCAGGAGAAGATCGAGGTGCGAAACGTCTACGTCCACGATAATCATTTCGTCACTCTCGGAAACTGGAACTACGATCCCTACACGGTCCGTCAGGGGCATCCGCCCGTCACCGGTATGCGCTTTGAGAACAACGTGATAGACGCCATCGAGTGTAACTTTTTTGAGACCCACGTTTCGGGCATGGAGGGCTTCCCGTCGATGACTGAGCTCAAAAACCCCGAATTTCGCGACGGCAGGTGCTTCTGGCTGTATGAGGGCGATGTTTCTTTTGTGCGCGATGCCGAAAAGCCCTTCTGCGCCCTGCGTTCGGACGGCGCAAGAGCCGCCGTGTGGCAGGGTATCTACGTTGAGGCCGGACGTCCGGTCGAGTTCTGGGCGCGCGTAACGCTTAAAGGCTCCGGAAGGCTATTCGTCAGAGACGAAAACAACGTTTTAATAGCTCAAAACGACCTTATCCCCGGCGAGAGGACCGCGAACCGTATCGGCTTTACAGTTCCGTGCGACGGAAATTACCGCATCGGAATCGAAACAAAGAGCTCAGAGCCGGGAGAAATAATGATATACCACACCGTGCTCGGCAATCTCGCGAGAAAATATCCTTTCGACCATATAATCTACGATCCCCGCGAGCCGCATAAAATGCTTTTCGCTTCAAAGGGCATAACGACCGACGACGTGTGACGCTTATCGCGGAACACGCGCGTAAAAAAACAAAAAAAATATTCGGCGCGCTCACGTCGGGAAACTTATCCCAAAGTGAGCGCGCCGTTTATCTGTTTTTCATTAAAGCTTTGCAGAATATGATCTTACGTCAAGCTCTTTAATGATCTCCACTCCGTTTTTTTCGGCGAACAAAACGCATCTGTCAACGCTGTCCTCGTCAAGAATAACCGCGGGAGAGTGCGCGTCAAGGCCGATAACGGCTTTTATCCCTTCCTCGCCGCAAAGGCTCCAGAACGCTTCTCTCGGGTAGTGTCTGCCTTCGTAAAGCCCCAAACGGTTTATTTCAAGAGGGACGCCGGTCTTTTTTATATCCTTCAGAAAGTCACGTGTCAGGCTTCGAAAAACGTCGTTGTCGCCGGTGAAATTAATAACGTCGGGGTGGGCGATATACAAAAACTTGCCTGTTTTCGCCGCCGTGAGTACGTTTTCATAGTAGTTCTCAAGGGTTTTAACGTTTTCTGTGGGCCTGAACGCGGTCACTCCGTCCTCCTCTCTGAAAATGAAGTGCTGGCCGAGGATCATATAATCTATCGGGAACTGCTTGATATAATCAAGAAAAGCTCCAAAGCATTCCGGATAGTATTCCGCCTCCACGCCTGCGTATATCGTTATACTGTCTTTGAATTCCTCACGCAGCGATATCACCGATGAAAAATAGCCCTCGGTGTCGCACAGCTTGATCCTGAATGAAGAATAGTAGTCGCTGTTGAAAATCATGGGGGAATGGTCCGAGAAACCGAAAACCTTTAGTCCCGCCTTGACCGCGTTTTCAACGTATTCCCTGTCTTTTCCCCCGGCGTGTCCGCAGCGGTAAGTGTGAGAGTGGTAGTTCGCCGTCATGTTTTTCATTTGTTTGTCCCTTTTTATGTGGATTATGTAAACAATTATACACCTTTTGTCAATATTAAGCTCTGATTTTTGCAAAACATTGCAGAATTGTTGTGTATGTTTAAATTTTTGAAAATATCATTTATTTGTATTGATATTTGCAAAACCATATGATATTATGATACTGCAATATATTGTATCCTTGTATGAAAGAGAGGTGTAACTCATGTCAATAGAAGAAATTCTGGAGGTTATAAGGGCTTTCTTTGAAGCGCTGAAGAGGATTCTCGCTGCATTCCAGGATAAGGATTATCCCGAATCTGAGTCGCAGGGTTAATTAGTGTATTAGCATGCTAAAAAATAACGGCTTAGCCGTTATTTTTTTACCCTGAAAACAACCTTAAATCGAGTTTCTTATTTTTGTTACTGATTTGTGAACGCCGTGTAAACTTTGGAATTATTGAATTTTTTGGGCGTTTTTTCACTTGTCTTGTATTTTACCTTGTGATAAAATAAAACTGTGAGATAATATTAATTGAAAGTGAGGTGCCGTAGTAATGGATTCGATTTTTAACGTCTCCGAAGAAGAGATCCTCGAGATGATCGAGAAGGTCCTCAACGTATTCAAGCAGATAATGGCATGGCTCGGAATACTTGTTCTTCCGGAGAACAGCGGTGATGACGCTGCCGATCCCGATGCCGAAGCCGGTGCGTAAAAACAATAGTATCATATAAGATAAAATCAAAAAAAGAGGTGCTATATATGAATTTGGATTTCAGTCTGTCCACAGAAGACTGGATAGGATATTTCAGACAGTTTCTTGATATCCTTGTAAGCTTTTTCAATTATATCGGTCTCAGGCTTTTCAACGATTCCGAAGGCGGAGAAGTTGAAACCAACGAATCCGAAACAGCAGGCGCATAATTTATTTTTTCTATAACAAAAAGAAACAGAGGTGCGATTATGGATTTCATGGATGCTTTACTTACCTTCTTCAGAGCTCTTTTCTCGGCGCTTACCAAGTTCCTCGGTCAGTCCATTCCTTTCATCAGCGACATGGAAGGCATTTTGGTTGACGATGCAACAGCCGCCGACGGCGAAGGTTGATTTTCCCGGCAATAATTTTAAGTTTTTTAAGAGGTGAAAATAATGTCATCGTTTGATTTTACCGCTCTCATAGAGTTCCTTATCCAGCTTTTCAACGCTTTTAAAGCTTTGTTTGAATCCCTCACCAAAAAAGAGGAAGCTGCCGTAGAATCGGAATCCAACTGATTGCGGTCAACAGCGAAGGCTGTCAAAAGAAAGAACCGGCGGAAATTATTCGCCGGCTTTCTTTATCGGTTGTCTTCTTTATCGTATTTACGGAATAGGCTTTCCGCCATAAAGCACCCTCCGCCCGTATGATGGTAACAGTTCGCCTTCAGGTGGGCTTTTTTTTCTTTTGCGCTGCTGAATTTTGTTATCATGCAGGTGTTTGTTATATATCCCTCGCACATGATAAGATTTTCTCTTTCATTTACGTAAAAGGGGCATTTGATCCAAGCCTCAACAGTTTTATTTGCCATACTCTCTCCTTTGTTGCCTTTGTTAAGTACGTTATATGGTACATCGACCGCGTTAAAATCATATTAAGAACGAAACCGTTGACATGATTATACAACAAACTGAAAATTAATTCTCCCCAAAAATGCACTTTTTTGAAAAAAACAAAAAAAATATTTGACAATTTCAGAAAAATGTATTATTATATGGACAAACGGGTCAAAAAATACAGAATGCTGAAAACCATGTGATATCATAATAATACAGAATTCTGTAATTGTCAACCTTTTTTTGTGATTTTTGAAGGGAAATAATTATGAATACGTATGAAAAGATAAAGAGCTTATGCTCCGAGCGGGGCATAAAGCTTTCGACGCTCGCGGAGAAAACAGGTGTAAGAAGCTCCGTGTTCACCGAGCTCAAGATGGGCAGGACAAAAAAGCTGTCCACAGCAACTCTCGATAAAATAGCAAGGTTTTTCGGAGTTCCCGTCGGTTTTCTTCTTGACGATCCCGAATCGGCCGATGAAAAGCAGGAGCAGCTTTTCCGCAAAAGGATGCTTCTGTTCGATATTTCCGAAAAGGCAAGCGAAGAAGCGCTCGACGCCATCATCAAGCTTGTCGACGCGCTTGTGGGCGACTGAACGGGGAGGAGAAGATTGAAGGACATCATTATCCGGGAAATAGTTCTGCCGAGCGCCGTAAGGGCGTTCACGCTTCCCGACGAGCAGGGCGATTATAACGTATATATAAACAGCAGTCTTTCGGATGAGCAGCGAAAAAAGAGCTTTCAGCACGAGCTCATGCACATCAGCCGCGACGATTTCTATAAACGGGATATGACCGCCGCAGAAATAGAAGCGCAATTTTAGGCTTTACTTTAATGTAATTCTTTGTTATAATCGAAAAAAACGGAGGGATGCGTAAATGACAGTAACAAACGACATCAGATATATCGGAGTAAACGATAAAGAAATAGATCTTTTTGAGGGGCAGTATATCGTCCCCAACGGCATGGCGTATAATTCCTATGCGGTTATCGACGAGAAAATAGCGGTCATGGACACCGTTGACGCCCGCTTTACCCATGAATGGCTCGACAACCTCGAAAAGGTCCTTGCCGGCAGAAAACCCGATTATCTTATAGTCCAGCACATGGAGCCGGACCATTCCGCCAATATAGTCAACTTCCTCAAAACCTACCCCGACGCCACGGTAGTTTCTTCGGCTAAGGCGTTCGCCATGATGAAAAACTTTTTCGGCGATGAATTTGAAAGCAGGCGTATCGTTGTAGGCGAGGGCGATTCTCTGTCGCTCGGCTCCCACACTCTCAATTTTATAACCGCGCCGATGGTGCACTGGCCCGAGGTCATAATGACCTACGACAGCGCCGATAAGGTCCTGTTTTCCGCCGACGGCTTCGGAAAATTCGGAGCGACCGACGCGGATGAGGACTGGGCGTGCGAAGCCAGACGCTACTATTTCGGTATAGTCGGTAAATACGGCGCTCAGGTCCAGAACGTGCTCAAAAAAGCCGCCGGACTCGACATAAGCATAATTTGCCCGCTCCATGGCCCCGTGCTGAGCGAAAACCTCCCGTATTATCTGAATCTCTATAACATCTGGTCGTCCTACGGAGTGGAGACCGAGGGCGTCGTCATATGCTACACTTCCGTATACGGAAACACCAAAAAGGCAGTTGAGCTTCTCGAGCAGAAGCTGAAGGCCAACGGCTGCCCCAAGGTCGCC
>JAFSWN010000016.1 GCA_017450185.1 Clostridia bacterium
AAATACTCGCTTATCTTAAGGCACGCTATTCCGTGCTCCACCCAGTATTTCCTCACGGTTTCATCGGGGGAGGAGAGGGTGAGGTTGTTTTTCACCATCGGATGAGCAAAGAAGGTGGGGTTGAAATCTATCCCAAGGTTCCTCTCTTTTGCGTATTCCACCCATTTTGCGAAGTGCTTCGGCTCAATTTTGTTCCTTCCGGGGTTCTCTCCGTCAAAAACGGAGTAGCACGCGTGAAGGTTCAGCTTTTTTTTGCCCGGGATCAGCGAAAACGCCTTGTCAATGTCGGCCTTAAGCTCTTCAAAATTTCTCGCTCTTCCGGGATAATTGCCTGTGGTCTGGATGCCGCCCGAAAGCTTCTCGCCGCAGTCAAAACCTATAACGTCGTCGCCCTGCCAGCAATGCACAGAAACGGTAACGTCCGCGAGTTTTTCAAGCGCTTTTTCGGCGTCGACGCCGTATGACGCGTAAATGCTTTTTGCTTCTTCAAATCTGCTCATATTCTGTTCTCCTTGATATCGAATGAATTTTTAATTATTTCTCTGCCTTCGGCGAGCGTTATTTTTTTGTCCGCCATTATCTGTGAAAGTATGTTGCCGAGCGCCGTGCCTTCCGTTATGCCGGTAAAAACGCTTTTGCCCGTAACGCGCGCGGTCAGCTCGTTCAGGTAGGCGTCCTTGCTGCCTCCGCCGACTATAAGTATGCTCTTTATCTCTTTTTTGCTTATGCTCTCAATAGTCTTCACGGCGCTGTCGTACGAATACGCGAGCGAATGGTACACGCTTGATAAAAGATCTGGAAGAGAAACGTCCTCGCCCAGAAGCCGCTTTATGGCGTCTATCATGCTTTCGGGGGCGTTCAGGCTGCTGTCGCCGCAGTTGAAGGTCTTTTGGTAGGAGCTGCCCTTCGCCATCTCCATCATTTCGTCGTAGCTGTATTTTTTGTTAAGGTTTTTCCTTATGTTCTGAAACAGCCACATGCCCATGATGTTTTCAAGAAAACGGAAGCGGTATTCCACTCCGCCCTCGTTTGTGAAGTTTGCCTGCCTCGCCTCTTCGCTCAGAACGGGGCTTAAGTTTTCGGTGCCTATAAGGCTCCACGTACCCGAGGAAATGTAAACGCTGTTGTCGTCAATGGGACATGCCGCAACGGCGGAAGCCGTGTCGTGCGACGGAGCGAAAAGCACCTTCGCGCAAAAGCCGACTTTTTTTTGTATTTCCTCCGAAAACTCTCCAACTTGCGTGCAGGGAGCCGAAAGAGGCTTTACAATGCTCTTCGGGAAGCCGAGCTTTTCAAAGATGTATTCGTCCCACTGCTTGGTTTCGGCGTTCACAAGTCCGGAGGTCGTGGCCTCGGTATATTCGTTTTTGATAACACCCGTCAGCTTGAAAGAGAGATATTCCGGCATAAACAGCAAATGCGCGGCTTTTTCGAGCTTCCCGCTCTTTTTGTCGCAGAAAAGCTGATATATCGTGTTGAAATTCTGCCGCTGTATGCCTGTTCTCGCATAGAGCTCCTTTGCGGGAATGAAGCTCTCCGCCTCTTCCATAACGGCAAAGGTCCTCTCGTCGCGGTACGAAACGGCGGGAAGTATCTCTTTTTTGTTTTCGTCGAGCAAAACGTAGTCCACTCCCCACGTGTCGATGGCGACGCTCAGCGGTATTTTGCCGAGCTCCCGGCACTTTGCTATCCCGGCAGTAACCTCGTCCGCGAGGTGTTTTATGTCCCACGTCAGCGTCCCGTTTTCGGGAACGATGAAGTTGTCAAATCGGTGTATCTCTTCAAGAACGATCCGGCCGTCCTCGATATGGCCGAGTATGTGCCGTCCCGACGACGCGCCTATATCAACCGCAAGATAATATGTTTTCAATAAATGACCCCCTTTTTGCGCATATATAAAAAATATATCATATTAAAGAAAAAGTTTCAATATTGAAATTGTTTTTTAACACGCTTTTTATAACGCTTTTTCTATTGCATTCTCATCTGTTTTTATGTACAATAAATATATCTATTCGGTTTTGTAAGAGGTAGGATAACATGAAAAAAACGGTCTCGCTTTTTGCGGCTCTTATCATGCTTTTTGCGTGTCTCGCTCTGCCGTCGGGCTTTACGGCGTTTGCCGCAAACGAAAACGCGCTGTACGTTTCGCCCGACGGGGAGGGCGACGGCAGCCTTGACGCGCCGATGTCGTTTTCGGACGCCAAAGAAAAGCTCAAGGCCCTTCCCGGAGACGAAGCGTATACCGTTTATTTAAGAGGCGGCAGGTACGTTTTTGACGAAACGGTTTTTTTCACCGAAGCCGACCGCCCGAACGTCAGCTTTGAGGCCTATAAAAACGAAGAGGTCGTCTTCACCGGCGCCAAAGAGATCACCGGTTTTTCCGAGGGAGAGGCAAACGGCGTGAAGGTGTTCACAAAGCAGCTCGACACGTCGAAAGAAAACTGGTATTTCAAGTCACTTTTCTCCGATAAAGGCAGGCTGACCGTTCCGAGATATCCGGAAAGCGGCTACTACACCGTAAAGGATCTTTGTCCCGAGGACGATATCTGGACTCCGGATACCGCCGAATGGGAATTCTGCCTCGGGCAGACAACCTTTATAATCTCCGACGACGACAGTCCCGAAAACTTCACCTGCCCCTCAGACGTGAACGTGAGGATACTTCATTACTGGCACGACGAGCTTTCCTTTATAAAGGACTACGATAAAAACACCGGTAAGCTGACTTTGTCGCGCCCGTCTTCAATGATTATAAGAAACATCGACCGCTATTACTACGAAAACGTGTTCGAGGGCCTGAACGCCCCCGGAGAGTGGTACCTGAACCGTGAAACGGGAATGCTCTATTATGTTCCCCAAGAGGGCGAGAAGGCCGCCGACCTCAAGCTTTACGGCTCTTCCCTCGAGTGCCTTATAAACATAAACGGCGTTTCCGGAATCGGTTTCAAGGGCGTGCGCTTCACCGAGACCGACTGGAACATGACCGACGTTTCGGGCCTCGGCGGCTGGCACTCGCAGTACGACATCGACACCTCTCAGGCTGCCATCAACACAAAGGGCGTTTTCACCGTCAGCCACGCCGAAAACGTCAGAATTGAAAACTGTGAGTTCATCGCTCTCGGAGCGGCCGGAGTGAAGCTGATGGACGGCGTTAAAAACAGCTCGGTCGAAAACTGCTATTTTGAGGATATCGCCGCAACCGGCATTTTCATCGGCGGCAAAAACTGCAAGCCGGACGAAGAAGACTATACCTCCGGTATTACGGTCAGAAACAACGAGATATATAAATACGGACAAAAATTCTTCGGCGCGATAGGCATTCACATCACCTACTGCGACACCGCCGAAATAGTCAACAACGAGATCCACGACGGCTACTACACCGGTATCTCCTGCGGCTGGATTTGGGGATACGCCTACCACGCCACCAAAAACATAAAAATAAGTCGCAACCTTATCTATAATATAGGTCAGGGCTGGCTTTCAGATATGGGCGGCATATATATGCTCGGCATACAGCCGGGAACCGTGCTCAGCGAAAACGTCATCCACAACGTCGCAGCGGACCCGGGCGAAGGCGGCTACGGCGGCTGGGGCATATATCTTGACGAGGGCTCTTCCGACATGACCGTTGAAAAGAACCTTGTTTTCCGCTGCGGCAGCCAGGGCCTCAACATCCACTACGGCGAGGGCAACGTTTTCAGCAGCAATATTTCCGCTCTCAACGCCGAGGGACAGGTGAGCACGGGCTCAAGGAATGAAGACCATGCAACCGCGTTTTACTACAACAATATTTTTGTAACGGACGGCGGAGCCCCGATATACGTCTATATGCAGAATACCGGCCATTTCTACGAGAACGGCAACCTGATGTGGAGCCTGTCCGACGGTGACGATCTTAAATTCGGCGTAAACAACAGCA
Organism: Clostridia bacterium; assembly: GCA_017450185.1. Taxonomy (GTDB): domain Bacteria; phylum Bacillota; class Clostridia; order Oscillospirales; family Acutalibacteraceae; genus RUG806. The sequence continues at coordinate 3,926 of JAFSWN010000016.1, forward strand.
CGTATATAGGCTTGTCCGCCGCAAAAAAACAGGGCTTCCTTCACAACGTCACGGTAAAGGACCCGCTGTTTACCGATATTGAACACTACGATTTCACCCTCCGGGACGATTCCCCCGCCAAAGAGCTCAGCTTCCTCGAATGGGACTATTCTGCTGCCGGCACGCTTAAAAACAGCGTGATAGGTCTTTCCCGCGAGGGCGGGAAAACCGTGTTCAGCGAGGGCGTGAAGGAATATGATTACGTTCCCGTTAAGAACGCCGGCGGGATACGCGCAATAATGAGAACGGCGCTCGGCCTGCTTTGCGCCGTATGTATTCTCGCCGCCGTGATAAAGCTGCTGCTTGAAGCGAAGCGTAAGAGCGCTCTCATGCTGCTCATTTCAGGCGCGCTTGCGGTTCTGGCTTATATGACCTACAGAACGTTCGTAAACTGGTCCCCCGCGCTCTACGTTGTTTTCAGCATCCTGTTCTGCGTCGTTTTAGCGGCTGCGGGAACCGCGGTAGGAAAGCAGACGAGAACAAAGAAGGCCGTTGTCGGTTTTGTCGTCCGTTTCGCCGTTTGCTACGCGGGGTTCTTCGCTGTTGTGCTGATTCTCAACAACGTCATGAGGATAGGGGAGGCCCCCGCTATCTTTACGGTACTGACTCTCGGCTTTATTTATGAGCTTTATATAACCGCGGTATATATCGCGAACAGCACAAATACATCAGTAAACGCAAAGGAGAATAACAATGAGTAAAATACCCTTCACCAAAGCCACAGACTGCTTCACCCTCTCAAACGGCGTGAAGATCCCCTGCCTTGGCTACGGCACATGGCAGACTCCGAACGGAGGAGTCACCGAAAAGTGCGTTGTAAACGCGATAAACGCGGGCTACAGGCACATCGACACCGCCTTTATATACGGCAACGAGCAGGAGGTCGGCAGCGGCATCCGCCTTTCGGGAGCCGCAAGAAGCGATATCTTCCTCACCACAAAGCACTGGGTCACCGAGCGCGGATATGAAAAAACTCTCGCCGCCGTAGAGACCTCGCTCAAAAATCTCGGTACCGATTATATCGACCTCTATCTCATCCACTGGCCCTGCGTCCAAAAAATCTCCGAGGACTGGGAGAAGATAAACGCCGACACGTGGAGAGGCTTCGAGAGGGCGTACAAGGACGGCAAAATAAGGGCGATAGGCGTTTCCAATTTCCAGAAAAAGCATATCGACGCTCTTATAAAATACGCCGAAGTAAAGCCGATGGTGAACCAGCTCGAATTCCATCCCGGCTACACACAGCTCGAAAACGTCCGCGCTATGCAGGAAATGGGCGTTCTCACCGAAGCGTGGAGCCCCATGGGCAGCGGCGCGGTGCTCAAGGACGAAAGGCTTGCCTCTCTCGCCGCGAAATACGGCGTCAGCGTTTCGCAGCTTTGCGTGCGCTTCGCTCTTCAGGAAAACGTGCTGCCTCTTCCTAAATCCACAAACGAAAACAGAATGGCGCAGAATATGAAGGTGTTTGATTTTGAAATAAGCGAAGAAGATATCTCCGAGCTCGAAAGCTTCCCGCTCCTCGGCTTCAGCGGCTTTATGCCCGAGGACGCCCCCGCGGACGCGCTCGCCGAATGATACTGTTTTAGAGTTTAATTCATAAGTCGAAGTTAAGATCACAGTTTTTTATAAAAAAATATCGGTTGGCATCATACTCTCCCGGGTACTCTGCCAACCGTTTTGTTTATATCCTTGTTGTCACATTGATCTTAACTCTAAACTCTTAACTCTGTTTAATTCCGAATTACGCATTACGAATTACGAATTAAACCAAGCTGTGAACTCTGAACTCCGTTCCCGAAATTACTTATTCAGCCTCATCGCAGCCAGATTCCTGTAGCTTATCAGATGCACTCCGTTCGCCTTGAACGCCGCGTGCGTTTCGGGGTCCTTCATAACAAGGTACTCCCAGTAGCGTCTTTCCCATGAGCCCGCGATGCTCTTCATTTCGTCGGTCGCAAAGGCGGGATGGATGTAGGTCTCGCTGATGCCCTCGGGTATGTCTATAAGGTATTCAATGAAATTGTTCTTGAATTCCTCATAGCTTTCGCCTTTTTCGATCTTCTCCGGAAACAGGAGGTAGTCCGGCATCGGGACGTTGTTCTTCTTCGCGTAGAAGTTCGCAAAGTAGGTCGCGGCCTTAAACAGCGCCACGCTCGCTTCCTCGGGGCACTGAGAGACAAGCGGCTTCGAGAACATCCTGAAGGGATATCCCTTTTCTCCGCAGAGCTTGAGCGTCTTCGGCAGAAGCTTCAGTTTTCCGTTGAGACCGTACATAGCGCCCATATGCGAGTCGACGTGCGAGGGGTGCATGCCCTTCTTCTCGCAGTATTCTATCTGCGCGCGCGCCTCGGCTATCGCTTCGTCATAGTCGCAGTGAGCCTCAAAATCGTCGCTTTCGGGCCACATGCGTCCCTGTTCGTTTTCAAGGCTCTTTCCTCCGGTGAGCGAGCCCCAGGGCCAGTGCTCCTTCCACTCGTTCGTGTGCGTAAGGTGTACGCCGAAAGCATATTGAGGATGGTCCTTCGCAAACTCGATGGCCTCGTCCGCGCCGGGGGCCGGAGCCATTATAGTGGACGATTTTATGCAGCCGCTCTCAAAAAGATCAAACACCGCCGCGTTAGCGGAGTGACACAGCCCGCAGTCGTCCGCGTTGATTATCAGATACTTTTTCGCCATGATCGCACCTCCGTCAAATTATAAAATCAAATTTTAATCATATCCGTGTTCTGCAAGATACTTCATCTCAGCCTCTTTGTCCGCCTTCGACTGAGCCTTTACTTTCGCTCTGACCTCTTTGCGGTTCTTTCCTATAAGGCCGTTCTTCGAGAACGCCACCCAGAACATCCCGAACAGCGCGCCGGCTCCCGAAAGAATAAGGTCGAGCATTGTGTCCACAAGACCTCCCTCGTCGAGGATGAACGAACGCTGGAGGGTATAGCCGTAGAGCCTGTCCATGGTGAATTCATAGAATTCCCACGCCACCGAGATAAAAACGGCGAAAAGCAGCGAGAACATCGCCGCCAGCGCGGGGCTCAGGTGCCTCGATTTCCCCTGAAAAACACGGGCGAAATCATATGCGAAATACGCCGCCACAACCCCCGCCATAAAGTGCTCTATTACGTCGATGTGCTCGAAATTTGTCTTTGTGTTCACAACGTAACCCACAACCACGCCGAAGCATATAAAAATGTTCAGAAGCGTCTGAGGGAAATAACCCACGCGGGTTATAAAGCTGCGCCCGCCGAAAAGCTGCCACATGTCCCACATGTGAGAGAACGCAATGGCGAACAGCCCCATCAAAAATTTAGTTGTATCCCCGTGAAGCAGGCCGTATATGCTGAATATCAGCAGAGCCGCCCTTATCGCCCACCAGAGCACGAGCTGCGGCATGGGGACTTTGTTTATTTTGTTTAATTTTTTCATAAGGGAAGTTTATCACAGCGAGAGGGGATTGTCAAGTGTTCGCTGCCGCTATAAAAAGACGGGCCCGCCGCAAACAATTGCGTCTTGCCAAACCCGCGATACCGTGATATACTGAAGAAAAAAAGAAGAAAAAAGGAGGAACCGTCAAAATGAAAAAAGCGATATGCGTTATCCTAAGCGTTATTCTTATGTTCTCATGCCTGGTCTTCACCGCGGGAGCGGAAGATGAAACCGTATTCTCAAACGCCGCCGAGCTTATGACCTTCGTGCTTATGGGCAAGGAATTCACAACGCCCATCCGCGTTGTCCCTGCAGTACTCTCGCAAAACGGCGAAGAAAAAGAGATATTTCTCGTTGTGCTTCTCGGCGTAAAACAGATTAAAGAGCAGGTAAACAGCACCTCAAATCTCTTTGCCGCCGCCTTCAATAAGGATAACTCCTACGTCGAGCTAATAAAAGAAGTCGTCTTTGAAAACGTCCCGAAGGGAGGCAGCATCGTTTTCGCCTGCCATTCTCTCGGCGGTATGGTCGCGCAGCGCCTCAGAACGGACGCCGAGCTGATTGAAAGCTACGATATAGTGCACACCGTGACCTCCGGCTCGCCCTATATCATCACCGGCTCTGCGGAGACCGAGGGCGGCCTTGTCCGTCTTTGCGATAAGTTTGACGCGGTGCCCTATCTCTCGCCCGCAACCCTTTTCTGCCTTTCAAAGCAGATAAAAACCGCCACCCGTGAGGACGGCGGATATCTGTTCGATCCCGACGGCGCGCACAACCTCTCATATATGAGAAGCGACGTCTGGGGAAAGTATGACGCTCTCGGCTTTTTGGGCGGAGACGCTGAAATAAGCTTTAACCCAGCGCTGCTTCAAAGCTTCGGAGATATGTGACTTGGTTTTGTCTTTTCTCAAAGACTGTTTATCATCTTGATGAGATCAACATAAAGCTGTCTCACGTTATTATTTATAAGCAGCCCGCCTTGGAGCGCCATATGGTCGCCTCTGTAGGTGGGCATTACATTCCACACGCCCGGTTCTATGCTGTTTTCGTCAAAATCCTTCTGCGGGGCGTTAAACGGAGCCCTTGCCGAAATGGTGTTCACAAGACCGTCGTTGGGCTGCCAGCTTTCGTCCAGATAAAAGCCGCCCTCGGTGAAGCCTGTGAATTTACCCATTTCCCTTGAGGAAACCGTAAACATGTTTTCCATATGCGCTGTATCGGGGACCCATACGCCCTCTTCATTGAGGTCCGTCATGCAGCAGGGAATCGAAAAATAGTAGATGCTGTCAACGGTGGTCATGCCCTCGAGCATCTTTCTCGCGTTGTCGATGTGCATGTCGTATGCCGCGGTGTCAATATCCGTTCTGCCGTCCTGAGGCGGTAAAGTTGCCGTGTTAAAGAAGGTCGTGGTCACTCCAACGTCGGTAAGCGGATGCTCTTCGTCCTTCACTTCATATGCGGAAGTGCCGTTGAGCGGAGCGGCGAGCGTCGTTACGCTGTAAAACCAGTCGCCCTTGCCGCCGGTGAAAAGCTCAGAAAGCTCGTCTTCAGGCGTCGCCTGTCTTTCGGCCTCGCTGCCGTTCGCCATCAGCTCAACAAGAGTAAGCACGGTCGCGCCGCCGAAGGAGTGCCCAAGAATGTTTATCTTGTTTTCAGCGCTCCAGTTTTCAATGAGCGGGAAGCACCTGTAGTCTGCGCCGTAGCGTTCGTGTCCGCAGCGCTCGGAGTGTTCTTTGCCGTAGTCGACGATATTTCCGGTGAGCTGAGCGTAGAGCTCGCAGGCCCTGTCCCATGCGCTTTCGGTCTTGCCCACGCTCGCCGCTTTAGCGTCTATGCCTCTGGCGTTAAGATATGCCATAAGGTCGCCGCCTAAAACGCCCCAGTACGGGAATATTTTGTAGTAAAAATCATATTCGCCCCAGCCCGAGAGGCCGTGCACGAAAACGTAGGTGTAATCGGTGGACATGCTCTCCTTGTCAAAACTGTTTTCGGGAATGTTGAGCGCCGGGCACAAAAACATGATAACGCTCATGAAAAACGCGATGATCTTAGTGATAATTGCCATGATATTCCCTCCTCATTTTTTGCTGTATTCAGTTTAACACAATCTTTATTGATTGTCAATCAGACGGAAAAAGCCAACGGAACTGGTGAGGAAAGAAGAAATCGCAGCTTTCAAAATTCGTAATTCGTAATGCATAATTCGTAATTATTTAGTTTTAGAGTTCAGAGTTTGGAGTTTAGAGTTAAGATGGGGTCACATCGGTAAGCAGCTTTTAATGTTATCGAAACGTTAATACTATCAGACCTTTTGTCATTTATAATGCGAAGCGCAGCTTCCGAAATTACGAATTACGAATTACGAATTACGCATTAAAATAAAACTTCAAATCACAGCTTCCTTATTGTTTTCCTTCTTTCATCTTTTTTCTTTCCTCTTTTTTCATTAACAAAACATGGATCTCTGGTCGTATCTCAAATCATCACACAAACCGATAGTCCTCTACGGCACCGGCAACGGGGCCGACAGGGTAATGGACCGCCTCGCCGCCGAAAACGTCGGGGTTTCGGGCGTGTTTGCCTCGTCCGGTTTTGTAAGGAACAGGTTTTTTAGGGGGATGAAGGTTGAAAGCTACGCCGAGATATGCGATCGGCTTTCCTCTTTTATCGTTGTTATGTGCTTTGGCAGCGCAAGGGAGGAGGTCTTTGAAAACGTAAAAAAAATATCCTCGGAGCGAGAATTTTATATAGCCGACGTTCCCGTTTCGGGGAATGATATCTTTGACGAAGAGTTTTATCTTAAAAATAAACACAGGCTGGGTGCCGTCAGGGAAAAGCTCTGTGACGAACAGAGCAGAAACATTTTTGATAATATCGTAAGCTTTAAGCTCTCCGGAAAGCCCGACTTCCTTTTTTCGGCGGTTTCGCCCGAAAACATATATGACGATATCGTTTTTTGCGATAACGCTCCGTTTATCCTCGATCTGGGAGCCTACACCGGCGACACGGTAAAGGAGTTCTCGTCGTGCTGTCCCGGATATTCAGGCATCATAGCCGTCGAACCCAATAAAAACAGCTTTAAAAAGCTGCTTTCGGTCAGTGAGAGCTTGCGCAGCGTTTGTGCCGTGAACGCCGTTATAAGCGATAAAAACGGCGACGCTTTTTTAACCGCCGGCAACCGCGGCAGGGGAGCAAGGCAGGATGCTATCGGCGAAAAAATCAAAAGCGTCACCGTCGACAGCCTCCTTGCCGGAGAAAAAGCCCACGTCATAAAATTCGACGTTGAGGGAAACGAGCTCCCCGCTCTTTGCGGAGCGTCGGAAACGATAAAAAACCATAAGCCGAAGCTCATTCTTTCCTGCTATCACAAGAGCGGCGATCTGTTCCTCCTTCCCGAAAAGGTCTTTGAGCTCAACGGCGCATATAAAATGCTTTTGCGGCGAAAAAACAGCATCCCCGCGTGGGACGCAGAGTATATTTTTGTATAAAAGAGATCCTTCGGGGCAAAATCCTACCGGAGGGATTTTTTATATGATGATAAATGACGAAAACAAAAAGGATCTTAAAAAAATGCTCAGGGGAAGGGCGCTTTATCTCGCTCTCGGAGCAATCGTTTTAGCCGCCGGAGTGATAAGCTATACCTCTTTGGGTAAAAATCTAAAGCCCGAGATAACCGTGCCCGTCACCGAGGAAAGGCAGACCCACATAAACGTCAACGAGCGCATCCTGCCCGAGGACGAGCCCTATTCTCCCGAGCCCGTTTCCGAACCCGCTTCCGAACACGTTTCCGAGCCGGAGCCGATAAGCGAGCTTATCCCCGAAACATCCCCTGCGGTTCAGGAGGTTTTCGATAACGCCGAAAAGCCGTCCGAAAGCGAGACGGAGGCGAAAGAAATCAGCTATTCTCTGCCTCTCGGTTCTTCAATGAGCCGCGACTACTCTATGGGCATTCCCGTTTTTTCCGCCACAATGAACGACTACCGCACGCACAACGGAGTTGATTTTACCGCGGAAAAGGGCACGGGAGTCAAAGCGATAGCCGAAGGAAAGGTCACTGAGGTATCCTCCGACGCTCTCTGGGGCAACAGCGTATACGTCGACCACGGTCAGGGCGTCGTCTCAAAGATATCCGGACTTGCCGATGAGGGGCTCATCACCGAGGGCATGGACGTAAACTGCGACACCGTGATAGGCGTTGTGGGCGAAGTGCCCGTTGAAAACGCCGACGGCAGCCACATCCACCTCGAAATCAGGGTAAACGGCAAAATCGCCGATCCCATGGAAATCATGGGCCTCGTCCCCGACGGCGACTGAGCGGTTTCTCAAGTATTTTTTTATGCTTATCGCTGAGTTGGCGCGCCATCCGGTAGGGCGGCACTTCGTGACGCGGTAAATTTTATGCGCCGCCTCGGATTTATTAAAAGGCAGGGGTTTCTGAAGCATAAAATTTTTATGATCACCAAACCGAATTTGACAAAGTGAAATATATGCGGCTGTTTTTTCGGTTTTGAAAAATAAGGTCCGAGCCTGCGGCTCAATTATAAAATAATGTAAAACAAAAGCGGCCCGTCTCAATCGAGGCGGGTCGTAATATTTATTTGATAGGAAACTGCTCGTTTCCTATCAAATAAAAAGATTATAACGCCCGCCGATTTCGCCCTGACGGGCGACGGCGATGGCGTAATCGAAAGCGGAATTTCTGCGCCGCAAGGCGCTGCGGCGCAGCCGCTTTCTTGTATGCTGCAAATAATCAGAATCACAAATTCAGACCGTGCAAAAACTTCTTTTTTACAGCCAATTTATTTAAACGAACGGTAGCGCCGTCGGCGCGCAAATACTATGAATTTATATTAGTTTTTCACGGTTTGAATTAATCGTTTTCAGTCTCTCTTTTTCGGTATTTTCACTCTGTCCGAAAACTGGGCTGCTATTATTGCCGCGAACATCAGAGCGCAGCCGATTATCTCCCTGCCCGAGGGTATCTGACGCAGAATAACGGCTGCCGAAAGCACGCCGAACACGCTTTCCATGCACATTATAAGGCTGGCGAGCGTGGGTTCGGTGTATTTTTGTCCCACCACCTGAAAGGTGTAGGCTATCCCGCACGAAAGAAGTCCCGAATACAGCAGCGGTATGATGGCGGCGTTTATGGCCAAAACGCTCGGGCTTTCAAAAATGAACATCAGAACGCACGATATAGAGCCCGCTGTCAAAAACTGAACAAACGAGAGCTTCACGGGGTCGGTGTTTTCCGTATAGCGGTCAACAAGGGTTATCTGCACGGCAAAGAAAAACGCGCACAAAAGCGAGAGCAGGTCGCCCCTGTTTATCCCGGTAAAATCACCCTCGGGTATACTCAAAAAGTATAGCCCCACTGCGCCCGCGGCAACGCACACCCATGTGAGCCACGGCGCTTTTTTGCCGGCGAAAAGGCCTATCAGCGGAACAAAAAGCATGTATAAAGCCGTTATAAAGGCTATTTTTCCCGGAGTGCTGTAGTTAAAGGCCGATTGCTGAAGGTTTGAAGCCACGCACAGCGTTAAGCCCAGAAGAAAGCCGTTTTTCCATTCGGCTCTGCTTTTGGCTTTTCTTTTTTCGCGTTCTTCCGAAGAGAGGTCTTTTATCCCTTTAAAATCCCTTACCGCCACTATCGGAAGCAGGACTGCCGCGCCCATAAGAGTGCGTATGCCGTTAAAGGTGAACGCTTCCACGCTGTCCATGCCAACGCTCTGCGCCACGAATGCCGAACCCCAGATAAAGGCGGTAATGAAAAGTATTATAACTCCCTTAAACTGAGTTTTCTTCATTTAAGGATAACTTTTTTTATCGCGTCAAGCAGCTCGTCGTAGGTCTCAAAGGCGGGTATATCGGGATAGTCCTTCTTTATCTGCTCTGTGCTCTTGAACAAAAAGCCCGCCTTGCTAGCCTGGATCATGCCGAGGTCGTTGTAGCTGTCGCCGGAAGCGATGGTTTCAAAGCCTATCGACTGCAGCGCCTTAACGGTGGTGTATTTCGATTTCTGCACTCTCATTCGGTAGCCGGTGATCTCGCCGCTGTCCGCAACCTCGAGCGTGTTGCAGAAAATGGTGGGCATGCCGAGCTTCTTCATAAGGGGCGAAGCGAACTGCGTGAAGGTGTCGCTGAGAATGATCACCTGTGAAAACGAGCGCAGCTCGTCAAGAAATTCCTTCGCGCCCTCCATCGGCTCTATTTTTTCAATAGTGGCCTGAATCTCTTTGAGCCCGAGCCCGTGCTCCTTGAGTATCGCAAGACGGTATTTCATCAGCTTGTCGTAGTCCGGTTCGTCGCGGGTGGTCTTTCTGAGTTCCGGAATGCCGCTCGCCTCCGAAAAGGCTATCCATATCTCGGGAACGAGCACGCCCTCCATGTCGAGACAGGTTATATACATATCGTTCATTTTTATAGTCCTCCGCGTTTTTTTTATATTATACAGCTCAAATAAAAAAAATCAAGTGATGTTTTTCACTTGACTGATCGTTTCAGTTATAATAAAATAAAATACGTAAGGAGAGATGGATATGTCGAAAAAGCGTTAGGGGCTGTTTTCAAAGCCGTGGTTCTATATAACCTTCGCGCTGTGCTTCGCCGCCCTTTTCTGGTATACGATAAATAATTTCGATTCGGTCAAGGAGGTAGTTTCCTCCGTATGGAAATTCGTTTATCCCGTTTTTTTGGGCGTTGTAGTCGCCTATCTTCTGAACCCGGTGGCGGATTTCTTCCACGACAAAGTGTTTTATAAAGTCAAAAAAGAGTCCGCCCGGCACATCTGGTCGGTCGTGCTCACGTGCGTCTGTCTCGTGCTGGTGCTCGCTCTGTTCCTTCTGGCCCTCATCCCCTCTCTTATAAAAAGCGTCTCCACCATCATTTCAAACTGGAGCTTCTATACCGAAAAGGTCGACTACCTGATAGGCAAGGCAAGCGAGCTTGCCGCCCGTTTCAATCTTGATATCGACCTGTCGAATATCCAGGCCACCGTCGATTCGTTGATGTCAAAGGCGGTCGAGATGCTTAAGGAAAACGGCTCCGCCATAATGAACGCTCTCGGAAACGTCGGCGCGAGCATCTCGAATTTCTTTGTGGGTGTGCTGTTCGGAGTCTGCTTTCTCACCGCCAAGAACCAGCTTCTGTCGTTCCTTGACCTCGTTCGCCGCGCCGTTATAAAATCGGACCGTCTCGAGAAAAACAACGGCCTTTTCAAGCGCTTCAACGGCATTTTCTTCAAATATATCGGCTGTACCCTTGTGGACGCCCTCATAATAGGCGTGGGAACGCTCATCTTCTGCCTTATCATGCGCTTCCCGAACGCTCCGCTCATCGCTTTCGTTGTGGGCATAACCAATATCATCCCCACCTTCGGCCCCATGATAGGCTCCGCGATATCCATTTTCTTCCTTGTGCTCGAGCATCCTCTTAACGCCCTGTGGTTCCTCATTTTTATCTGCGTGTGGCAGAGCTTGGACGGCATGGTCATAAAGCCGCGTCTTTTCAAGGGCTCCCTCGGAATCCCGGGAGTATGGACCCTGGTGCTCATAATCCTCGGCGGCAAGGTCGCGGGTATGCTGGGAATCCTTCTCGCGGTTCCGGCGGCTGCAGTGTTCGTTATCATCTATAACGAGAGCATCGTTCCCCGCATGAAAAAACGCGCGGAAAAAATAAACGCGCAAGCCCTCGCCCCCGTTGAAGGCGCCGAGAAAATAAGCTCCGTTTCCGAAGACGAACCACAAGAGCAGCAAGCGTAGCACTCAAGCCCGAAAAACTATTTGAGGAGGGTCATTCGTGAAAAAGATCATATGCTTTTTGTTATGCCCGGTTCTTTCACTCACCCTTTTTTCTTCATGCTCCGGGAAAGGCTCCGAGCCGTCCGGAAACGGCGCGCCCGAAGGGGAGGAGCTGTTTTTTCAGCTTGAAAGCCTGCCGGACGTCGGTGAGTATTCCTCCCGCAAAAACGTAGAGTATTTCTATCCCGACGGAGCGCGGAAAACCTTTCCTCCGTCTGATGATTACGGCACGCTTTTGCCCTACTGCGCGTCTGTCGACGGCTATGAAGAGATCTCGGGAGAGGGCTCGGAGAATTATCCGTATCCTCTTGAATACGTATGCAGCTACGGACTTATGACAGACGATCTTCGCGTAATAACCGGCGGACTGTGGTCTGAGTTTGAATATCACGGATATAACGACGCCTCGGGCTTCTATTTTTTGACCGGCTTTATGAAGGGTGAAGGAAGCTCCGTCAGGTCGCGATACGACGTGGTCGCGCTCGACGGTTCATGGTCGGTCCCCGTTGAGGACCTGAACGGGATCGACGATCTGTTTTCGTTCGGCCTTCCCATGTTCATCCTCGGCGACGGCGATACCTGCAAAATATATTCGCTTGACGGAGAAGAGGTTCTGGACCTTTCCGGCTATATCGAACGAAACGAAGAATATTATGACGGCGAAACCGATCCCTACATATACTATAACCATCCAGAGCTTATTTACGCCGACGGCGATATGGTCCTCATCGGCAGCGAGCGCTGGGAACAGATAGACTATTACAACAGCAAGCTGTATTACTACTGCACGGCGCTTAACTACAAAGGCGAAGAGCTCTACGGCTTTATGCTTGAAGACGCTTTTGTAAGCTGGCTTTCGGGCGGCGTCCTTTTCTGCACCGACCAAAATACCAACGAGGCAACTCTTCTCGATCTTAAGGGCGATCGCTTCTCCGACGCCGTATACACCGGCGTTTATTACGACGCTGCGGCGAACAGGAGCGCGTGCATACGCTTTGATGAGGAACAGCTCGTCCTCGACGTGCTCGGCGAAAACGGAGAGCTTATAAAAGAAAAGACCTTCGATGCGGGCAGCGAGGGCTGCGGCTGCCTGCAAAGCTACCCGGACTCCGCAAAAAACGGCCTTGTTTTTGCGAATCAGGACGACGGTGTTTTCTACGGCTCCGACGGTGAAAAAATAGAATTCGACGTTGACGGTGAAGAGATACAAAGAGTTTCAATAGGCATCTGCAGCGAGGCGGGCGTTTTGTCTCTCGACGACATCGGCGGAAACTACGAAATATATTTCTGCGTCCTCACAAAATCGTAGCGCTGCTTTATCTTCGCTCCCGACGGCGCTCTTATCCGCGAGACCGCCTTCCCGAAATACGGAGGCCTTCCCGAGGACAGCGACGATTACTACATGCTCGGCATTGGCTTCGAAAACAAATCGGTTTACGTGTTTACCGACGAAGGCGGTCTTTATTACTACAGCCTTACGGACGACAGGACCGAGAGAGGAGAAAACGTGGAGTTAATTGAAAACAGCGACTTTGTATATTTTTGGGAGCTTGATGAAAATTTCGCTTTGGGCAACGCCGTGGTGGGCGACGAATACCATCCCGTTGTTTTCAGCTTCAAGAAGGGTAAAGTCGTTTATAAAGACGCCGTTTTCAGCCGTCTGTTCGGCGGATACTGCCTTATCGGCACAAAAACATTCACCGCGTTATTGAACGCCGACGGGAACGAAGTCATGAGGATCCCTCTCGGCGGTTTGGCATAGGAGGTAAAAAATGAAACTCAAAAAGCTTATTTCTCTCATACTTGTCGCAGTGTTCACACTTTCACTCGCGGCGTGCTCCGGTAAAACCGAAAGCGGCGAAGGCTCGTCGCAGCCCGAAAACGCAAACATGAGCGGCAATTTCACGTTCACTCCCGATAATTACCCCCGCATGGGCGGTTCTCTGGCGAATCTTCCTCTGGGCGAGGCCGTCACCGCAACGGTGCTCGGCGTCACGCGCGAAGAAGCGGACGAGCTCATCACCTTCGAGGGGTCGACCACCGATAACTACAAGGCGATAATCGACGGCGAATTCGACATCCTTCTTGCCTATGAGCCGAGCGAGGAGGCCAAAAAATACGTCGAAGATTCGGGCGAAGAGCTCGAAATGACGCCCATCGGCATAGACGCTCTCGTGTTCATCTGCTCAAAGGACAATCCCGTCAAGTCCCTTTCGGTCGATCAGATTAAGAGCGTATATAAGGGCGAAACAACAAACTGGAAGGACCTCGGCGGGAACGACGCCGATATCATAGCCTACCAGCGCAACACCGACAGCGGCAGCCAGACCCTTTTCGACAAGCTGATAAACCTCGGCGACGAGCTGATGGACCCGCCCGAGGGACAGCGCGTAGGCTCCATGATAGGGCTTCTTGAGGCGGTCGCCGAGTATGATAACAGCGAAAACGCCCTCGGCTACACCGTATACTATTACCTCACCAATATGGAGAGCGACAAGCTCAATACAGCCAAGATCCTCGCCGTGGACGGAGTTGACCCGTCGAACGAAACGATAGGCAACGGCAGCTATCCTCTCACAAACGATTTTTACGTCGTCATCCGCTCCTCCGCGGCGTCGGACAGCCCCGAGCGCATCCTTTACAACTGGATATGCTCCGAACGGGGCAGGCAGCTCGTTCTTGCCGAAAACTATCCGGTAAGGCTTTTGGAGAAATAAACCGTCTATTTTGCTTACCATTAAAAAGGAGGGTGTTTATGAAGAAAAAGACCGCAGTAATAATTTGCGTTGTTCTTGCTTTCCTGATCGTCGCAGGCTGTATAACGTGGGGGTTTCTCCCTCATCCGCTGAACTACAATATAGGTTCAGTTGAGCAGTCCGGCACCACTCTGAGCGTCGTTGAAAAAACCGACGACAGCGTGACAGTCAAAAAAAGCGTCGGGGGCGATATAAGAGTGCTTATGTTCACCGACACTCATCTCGACGGCAAAAACAATACCTCAAAGGTGACCGTGACAAAAATAGTTGAAAACGTGCTCAAAGAAAAGCCCGACCTCGTTATCTTCGGCGGCGACATAGTCACCTCGGGCTTAAACGGCGTTCGCTGCAGGCAGCTCGGCAAAATTTTTGAGAAGCTCGGGGTCTACTGGGCTGGCGTCCTCGGCAACCACGAGGGCGATAATCCCTATTCCGCGTCCAGAGAAAAGATGATGGACATATACTGCTCCTTCCCTCACTGCCTGATGAGAAAGGGCCTTGAAAGCGTCACGGGCAACTGCAACTACTCGCTGCAGATCCTCAACCCCGACGGCAGCATGTCGCACACGTTCTTTTTCCTTGACACCTTCGATGAGATGAGCGAAGAAACCAAGGCTCAGTATCCCGCGGTGAACGATTCAAAATATGACGGAGCAAAGCCGGATCAGGTTGAATGGTACGTCGAAAAGGCTCAAAGCCTCAAGGCTCAGTACGGGAATTTCAGATCCACTCTCGTTCTCCACATACCGCTTCCGCAGTACCGCGACGCCGTTGAAAGCGCTCGGTTCGAATACGGCGACAAGCTTGAAAACATCTGCTGCACGGGCTTCGAGCCCGGTGTGTTCGCCGCTCTCAAGGATTGCGGGGTTACTCAGGCGGTCTTCTGCGGACACGACCAGCTCAACAACTTCGGCGTTTATTACGAAGATATTCTGCTCAGCTATATAGAACCCTCGGGCTACGGCTCCTACACCGCCGCCTCGAGCCTCGGCTATGAGGAAAAGGACTGGCTCCAGGGCTATACGCGCCTTGTTATCCGCGACGACGGCTTCTATGAGACGGCGCAGGTAAGAAACAGCGAGGGGCTTTCGGAAAAATGATAAAAAACGTTGTTTTCGATCTCGGAAGAGTTCTCGTTGAGTTCGATCCCGAAGCGTATATCCGCTCGTTCGGCTTCGGAGAACCGGAAACGAAAAATCTCTTCGACGCCGTCTTCGGTAAAGACTGGTACCTGCACGACAGGGGAGACTATAAAACCATAGACGACCTCTCATTGGCTCTCGTAAAAAAATATCCCGACCTTTCGGACGGAATACGAACTGTCTTAAATGGCGACTGGGTTAAGATACACTACCTCAAAACCGGCACTGCAGCCTATCTTGAAGAACTCAAAAACAGGGGATATAATATATATATCCTTTCAAACCTTTCTGTTGAGAGCTATGAGTTCATCTCAAAATACCCGTTCTTCACCCTTATAAACGGCGGAGTGTTTTCCTACATGGAAAACTGCTGCAAGCCCGAGCCGAAGATATATAAAACCCTTCTTGAAAGGTATTCGCTTGACCCTGCCGAAACG
Source organism: Clostridia bacterium (assembly GCA_017450185.1). GTDB lineage: Bacteria > Bacillota > Clostridia > Oscillospirales > Acutalibacteraceae > RUG806. The sequence goes on from JAFSWN010000016.1 coordinate 19,522, forward strand.
GTCTTTATCGACGACAACGCCGACAATATAATCGGCGCGGAGGCTTTCGGCATAAACGCGGTGCTTTTCACCTCCCTTGACGAGGTAAAACAAAAGGTGGAAGCGCTTCTTTTAGGGTAAATTATAACGAATAAAATCAAAAACCACGGGCAGCCCCGTGGTTTTTTCTGTCAATGCTTCTTTTTCGCTTTGATGATGCCTGCTGCGGTTCCGGCTGCTGCCGCCGCGGCCGCGGCCGCTCCAACGGCTGCCCGCGCCTTCCATAATTCGTCCGCGTCCCTGAAATAGCGCAGAAGCGAAACCGGCCCTTTGCCGCAGATGTCAAAATAAGTGTAATACCGGGTGTCATACCCTCCGTCCTCATAGAGCGTGAAGGTCCTCAGTCCCCGTTCGCTGCTGCCGTAGCACCGAAAAGAGCACCCGGCGGTCTGTATGAAGTCTATTCCGTCCACGTTCCCCTCAAAGCGGTTCACGTGGTCGTGCCCGAAAACAACTGCCCTGATGTCTCCGGCGCGTTTCATCGCGTCAAACTGGCCGACCTCCTCGGTGCAGACGCTCGGGAACTCTCCCATAACGCCCGAAACGCCGTCTTTCAGCCGGTACCGTTTCCCGTTTTCTAAAACGCTGCCGCGCTCTTCGTCGCATTCCTCAATAAGCTCGAGCGTTTCTCTGAGCGGGATGTGCTGAAACATAACGGACGGAACCGGTTTTCCGCCGTTTTGCTCTTTGAGCTCGGCGCTCTTTTTTTCATACCACTCCACCGTCTCCGGCAAAACGTAATGAAAGCTTTTTTTCTGCTCCTTGTCGAATCTCGCGCTGTCGATCATCCAGAGGTTAAACGCGATCCTGCTTTCGTCCTCGGAATATATGGGGAGGTTGTAGGTCCCCCGGTACGCTTCTTCGCCGTCGAGCCCAACGCAGCATGAATAGGACCGGTATATCTCATTCTGCTCTTCCTTTGTCACCTTGTTCATGTCGTCGTGGTTGCCGTAGATGGCGGCAAAGGGGATATGCCTCTTCTCGATCGGCTCGAGCAGATAGGCGAGAGCCTTTTTCATCTCCCTGAGCTCGTCTTCTTTCGTTTTTACGGTAAGCCGGCTTAAAACCGGAACCGCGTCGGTGAAGTGGTTCCCGAGAGTGTTGTCTCCGGTGATAAGAATGAGGTCGGGCTTGAAGCGGTCGTATGCCCTTTCGAGCATCACGAACATCGCCTTTCTTATTATCTGCAGATCCTGCGGGTCGCTCACCTGGAGTATATTGAATCTGCCGTTTTTGAATTTCAGCTTCATCCTTCTGTGCTTTCTCCCTCGAAGTCGTCGTTTATCTTTTCCGCGGTGGCGGCGCGGCGGGCGTTGAGTTCAAGATACATCTTGTCGCGCATCGTTTTATCGATGTTGTAGCCGAACATCGGCACAACGCCGATAAGCACAACTATCGCGGTGATAATAGTCGCCATCGCAAATATCCACCTCTGCGCCTTTTCAGGCTGAGCCCGCTTGTTCGGGTATGCCGTCTGGTCGTAGCCTATCCATTTTTTGTACATAGGCTCCAAAATACCGTTTACTCTATTGGGTATTTTGCCGAAGATAGTGGCCGCCATCGAAAGGGTCGCTTCGTTCCTGTAGCCGTATTTCCATTCGATGTAGTCGTTTAGCTCGTTTCGTATTTCGTCGGCAGAAATGCTCTTCACGCCCCAGAACGTGGCGTAAACTATCTCCCACACCGCGGTGACCGGAAGCATGGCGGGGATGCTTGTGAACAGCGGTTTGCCGTTCTTGTCCTTTAAGAACCTGCCGTAAAACCAGAGCGGGATATACAGCGTTTTCGCGAATACCTGGCTTATCATATAGAGCGATTTCGTCGAGAACCTCGCCGAAAGCTTGTTGTAGTTTGAAAAGCCTATCGGCTGGAAAAACACCGAGGGTATCCCCGCAATTGTTTCAAAGGTGGTCATGAAC
>JAFSWN010000131.1 GCA_017450185.1 Clostridia bacterium
AAAGCGCCTGCGGCGCAGCGTCTGCGACGCAGGATGCCGCTTTCGATTACGCCATCGCCGTCGCCCGTCAGGGCGAAATCGGCGGGCGTTATAATCTTTTTGTTTGATAGGAAACGAGCAGTTTCCTATCAAACAAAAAAGCCGGAGAGCTATCTCCGGTTTTTTAATATTAGTTTCGTTTTATAATCAAAAATTACGAATTCCGCATTAAGAATTCCGAATTAAATCAATACCCGTGCGCTTCCTTGAGCATCATATCCTTGACCTTCATGATGCGCGTGGTGTTGCCTCGCTCGTTTTCGTCGAGCTTCATTGTTATATACCTTATCGTTTCCTCATACTGAGGGATCATAACGTGCTCGAGGGCGTTGACCCTTCGGCGCGTTTTTTCTATTTCAGCCGCCATGAGCTGACAGGACTTTTCAAGCTCGGCAAGCTTTAAGAGGTCGGGAAGGATGTCGGAAATATATCTGACGGTACCGTCGAGCTCGGAGGAAGTGAAAGCGAAGCCGTAGGGGTAGATATCGGAATCGTCGGCTGTTCTGAGCGAGGTCTCAAATTGCGGTATGATAACGCTCATAACGTTTTTTTCGGTCACTTCAACGCTCATTTCCTGCATCGGCACCATCAGAGCGGCCTCCAAAGCCCGGTCGCCCATAACGGAGCGGGCAAGCGCCATATGAGCGTTTGCCTGAGCTATGTTTTTTTCAACCTTTTTTCTGAGCTCCTTGTTTTCGCGCACCATTTCCATGAAACGGCGCATAAGCTCGTCGCGCTTGTCCTTGAGGAGCTTGTGTCCGCGCCTTGCCGTGACCAGCTTCCGCTTAAGGTTTGTGAGCTCCATGCGGGTGGGGTTTACGTTTAGGATTGGCATTTTTCGTCACCAGACCAACTGTTTTTAATTCTTAATTCTTAATGCGTAATGCGTAATTATATGAGATTGAGTTAATTCTCAATTAATTCTGAGTTCTTGTAATAGACATAAGTATTATTATCAATTCCTGACAATCTTTATATATGCTCTTAAAAGATCCTTCATCTATATATCCGCCGCCATACAACAGTTCAAGCCAATATTCAGTTTCGCTCGCTTCTTTTAATGCTATATTCATTTTCGCATAAAAATCCGCTTTGCTTTGTCCGCGTATTGCTTCTTTGTCATTCGCTCCAATACTCGTTCCGCTTTTCAGCGCTTGTTTGGAAATAACAAATTCACGTTTTTCGCCGCACAAATACTGATACATTTTTATTATCCGAAAAGCAAAGCTCCTGCTCTTATTTACAATTACATTGTTCTTCATAATTACGAATTAAGCATTACGCATTACGCATTTAAATTATCGTAATACTTTTCAAGAAGCTTATTCGATATTCGTTTAAGCTCGCTTCTGGGAAGGATCTTGAGAAGGCGCCAGCCGATGTCGAGGGTCTCTTCAATGCTTCGGTCGGTGTAGTTGCCCTGAGAAACGTATTCGCGTTCGAAAGCGTCGGCAAATTTGGCGTAGAGCTTATCTATGTCCGTCAGGGCCGCTTCGCCGAGGATCACCATGAGCTCCTTTGCGTCCTTTCCTCTTGCGTAGGCGGAAAAGAGCTGGTTCATTGTATTCGAGTGGTCCTCTCTGGTCTTGCCCTCGCCTATGCCCTTGTCTTTAAGACGGGAAAGCGACGGAAGAACGTCGATGGGAGGAGTGACGGAACGGCGATAAAGCTCACGGGAAAGAATGATCTGTCCCTCGGTTATATAGCCCGTGAGGTCGGGGATGGGATGGGTCTTGTCGTCTTCGGGCATTGAAAGGATAGGGATCATCGTAATTGAACCGGGCTTGCCCTTCTGACGGCCCGCGCGCTCGTAGATAGAGGCAAGGTCTGTATACATATAGCCGGGATATCCGCGTCTGCCGGGGACCTCCTTACGCGCGGCTGAAATCTCGCGAAGCGCGTCGGCATAGTTTGTGATGTCAGTTAAAATAACGAGCACGTGCATGCCGAGGTCAAAAGCGAGGTATTCGGCGGCGGTGAGCGCCATCTTGGGGGTGGCGATACGCTCGACTGCGGGGTCGTTCGCAAGGTTTGTAAACATGACCGTGCGCTCGAGAGCTCCCGTTTCCCTGAACGATTCAACGAAGAAATTGGATTCCTCAAACGTGATGCCCATTGCGGCGAAAACAACGGCGAAGGGTTCCGTGGTGCCTCTGACCTTCGCCTGCCTTGCTATCTGAGCGGCAAGCTGAGCGTGAGGAAGTCCCGAAGCGGAGAAAATGGGAAGCTTCTGCCCTCTGACAAGGGTGTTGAGTCCGTCGATGGCCGAAACGCCGGTCTGGATGAATTCCTGCGGGTAGCTTCTGGCGGCGGGATTCATAGGCGTGCCGTTTACGTCCATCCTCTTGTCGGGGATGAGCTCGGGGCCGCCGTCGATAGGTCTGCCGAGACCGTCGAAAACCCTTCCGAGCATGTCGGGCGAAACGCCGAGCTCCATCTGACGGCCGAGGAAACGCACCTTGCTGCTCGAAAGGTTGATGCCCTGCGAGTTTTCAAAGAGCTGGACGAGCGCGTTGGTTCCGTTTACTTCAAGCACTCTGCAGCGCCTTGTTTCGCCGTTCGCGAGCTCTATTTCGCCGAGCTCCTCATATTTGACTCCTTCAACGTCTCTGACGAGAAGAAGCGGTCCGGCGACCTCCTGCAAAGTTCTGTATTCCTTAGGCATCAGAATTCCTCCTTCTGAGAGGCAACTTCCTCTATCTGCTCAATGAGCAGGTCGGAAACTCTCTTGTATTCGGCGTCTATGTCCTTTTCGGGAACATACTTGAAGCGGCCTATATCCTCTCTGCCGGGGATGGCGGCAAGCTTTTCTATATCGGCGCCGAGCCCGAGAGCGTCGGCGGATCTGTCGTAGAACATAAGGACGAGCTGCATCATGAGATACTGCTTTTTAAGAGACGAATAGGTGTCCACCTCGTGGAACGCGAGCTGATGAAGGAAGTCTTCTCTTATGCTTCTCGCGGCCTCCATTTTGAGGCGGTCGCCGGGAGAAAGAGCGTCCATGCCGACGAGCCTTACTATCTCCTCAAGGCTTGCCTCTTCCGAGAGCAGCGCCATGATGCGGCTCCTGTTTTCGGTCCAGCCGGACGCAACGTTTTCGTTGAACCATTTCCCGAGAGAATCGGCGTAAAGAGAATAGGACGTCAGCCAGTTTATAGCCGGGAAGTGGCGCTTATATGCGAGCGCGGAATCGAGGCCCCAGAACACCTTGACTATTCGAAGGGTGGCCTGTGAAACGGGCTCAGAGATATCGCCGCCGGGAGGCGAAACGGCGCCTATTACCGAAAGGGACGCCTCAGTATCGCCGCTGCCGAGCACCTTTACGCGGCCCGCGCGCTCATAGAACTGCGCGAGACGGGAGCCGAGGTAGGCGGGATAGCCCTCTTCGCCGGGCATCTCTTCAAGACGGCCCGACATTTCTCTGAGCGCCTCAGCCCAACGGGAGGTGGAATCCGCCATCAGCGCGACGCTGTAGCCCATGTCTCTGAAATATTCGGCAATGGTTATGCCGGTGTATATTGAAGCCTCGCGCGCCGCAACGGGCATATCGGAGGTGTTCGCTATGAGCACGGTGCGCTCCATCAGCGACTTGCCCGTGTGAGGGTCGATAAGCTCGGGGAATTCGTTCAGAACGTCGGTCATCTCGTTGCCGCGCTCTCCGCAGCCGATGTAAACGACTATATCGGCCTCGGCCCATTTCGCGAGCTGGTGCTGCGTGACCGTTTTTCCGCTGCCGAACGGGCCGGGGATAGCCGCGACGCCGCCCTTTGCTATAGGGAAAAGTGAGTCGATGACCCTCTGGCCCGTAACAAGCGGCATATCGGGCGAAAGCTTGGTTTTATAGGGCCTGCCGCGGCGCACGGGCCAGGTCTGCATAAGCGTCAGAACGGTTTTTTTACCGTTTTCGCTTTGAAGATATCCTATTTCGTCGGTAACGGTGAAATCGCCATCCTTTAGCTCAACGAGCACGCCCGAGACTCCGGGGGGAACCATAATTTTATGCTTGACGACGTCAGTCTCGTTAACGTAGCCGAGAACGTCGCCGCCTGTGAGAGCGTCACCGGTTTTTGCGGTGGGATAAAAATGCCATTTCGCGTCACGGTCGAGCGACGGTACTTCAATGCCTCTTGTGAGGTTGTTGCCCGTCTTCTGCATGATTTTTTCAAGGGGACGCTGGATGCCGTCGAAAATGCCCCTGATAAGCCCGGGGCCGAGCTCGACGCTCAGCGGCATTCCGGTGGATTCCACTCTCTCGCCCGTGCCGAGGCCGGCGGTCTCCTCATAAACCTGCACCGACGCTCTGTCGCCGTGCATTTCGATTATTTCTCCGATAAGACGCTTTTCGGAAACCCTGACGACGTCGAACATATTGGCGTCTCTCATTCCCTCGGCGATTACGAGGGGGCCCGCCACCTTAACGATTTTTCCAATACTCAAATTACATCAACCTCTCTTAGTCGGGCAAAATATCGGACCCGACAGCCTTTTCAACGAATGAACTCACGTTTTTGACGCCTATTCCGGTGTTTCCGGAAACGCCCGGTATGGGAATAAGGGCGGGGCACGGACGGGAGGCGTATCTCTGCAGCTCCGTTTCCATAGCGGACGCGAGCTTTTCAACTATAAATATGACCGCGTAATCATCGGCGATCTCGCGAAGTATCCTTGTGCCTTCGGCGGGGGTGTCCGCGAAAAACACGTTGAGGCCCACGGACGAAAAGCCGTATACGCTGTCCTTGTCGCCTATTACGCCGAGCTTAAACATACAGCTTTCTCATCCTCTCTTTTATTTCGCCGTCGGGCAGGCCGTTGAGCTTTCCCGACAGAATTATCCTTAAATTCATTATTTCGGTGTTCACGCCGCAGTAGTAGCCGAGCAGCGCGCTTATTCCGAAGGCTTCGCTCTTTCCGACGCTTACTATGCCCGTCAGCAGGTCGTCGGAATACTTCTCAAACTCCGACGCGCTCTCTCGAAGAGCGTCGGCCGCGCCTGAATACCTTGTATGGCTTAAAAACTCCAGGAAATCATTCATTCCGCTTTCGGCCGCGTCAGCTATCTCCTTTTTTGAAAACGCGGAGCACTCGCACACGGCCCTTTCCATAAAGCTGCGCGCTTTTCCGGTCAATATGCAGCGGTACAGCACCTTTATATCTATAAGAGCGGCGTTCGCCTCCGCGAAAAGGAGCATGACGGGATTATCGGCCTTTTTCGCGAAGGCTATGGAATGCTCGAGAGCGGCGCGGTCGATAACGGCGTCCGCCAGAGCGCCGAACCCTGTTTTCGACAGGATCCTGTAGGCGCTGCGGTCGGCATGCCTGAGCTGCTCCGGAAGCTTTTCGTTTTCACGCGAGTAAACGGCCGCCTTTATCTCCCCGGGGTTCTAGACGGATGGAGTAATAAAAAGCCCTTCGGCGCTTCTGTTTGCGAAAAGCGCCTTTTCACAGATCTTAAGATTGTAAAAATCGTTTTTTATTAGGACCGAATTGAACTGCGCCCTTTCGGGAAGCAGGCTCTCTATGAGCTCCCAGGCTTCCATGCGCTTTTTTTCGAGAGCGGCGTTATAATCGGCGCCTTCTATTTCGTAACCCTTTTCCCTGAGCCTGCGCACGCATTCCTCGTAGCCGCGGGCGGCAACTATAGCGGTCAGGTCCTGCCATGATATTAGCCGGTTCTCATTAGCCCTTACGGTTGCCACGGCAAAGGTATATTCGGTGTCTTTCATAAAAACCCGTCCTTTCGCCGTTATTTGAACAGCAGCTCGTTCGCCTTTGCCTGAAGCTCCTGCGAATATGCCCTGAACAGCGCGGCAAAGGTGCAGTTCACCTCGATATCGCCGTATTTCAGTATAAAGCCGTCTTCGATATCGGCGGGAACGGGGCTCACGGTGAAGCCGTAGCCGAGCTTGTCGATAAAGTCGGAGGGCATCCTTTTAAGGTCGCGCTCGCAAAGAAGCATTTCTCCGGGCCCTTCCTGACGGTTCTTTTTGGCAAGTCCGGCAAGAGTGCTGAAATAGGCGTCGTCGCTCAGGTCGTGCAGGCGTTTTTTCGCGTCGGCAAGAACGGAGTCAAGCAGCTCCACCTTTGCGCCGAGCATATCCTTGCGGCTGTTTGACACAACGGTTGAGGAAGCGGTCGCGTCGATCTGCGCCGCCTGTTTTTTTGCCTCTTCTTCGGCGTTTCTTATTATCTCGTTGCCCTGTGTCTGAGCGCGGCTCACTATCTGTGCCGCCTTTTCCTCGGCGGTGGCAATGATGGCATCGCACTGCGCTTCGGTCTCTTCATTCAGCCGGGCGATTATTTTTTCAACTCCGGACATATTGTTATCTCCGTTTTTTATGATATGATCAGATCCCGAACGTGCCGGAAAGGCCGTTGAGGGCGAGAACGCTTACAAGCAGGGCAAGTATGGCGTAGGTCTCGACCAGCGCGGCGAAGGTGATGGCTTTACCGCTCTCGTTGGGCTTCTTGGCAACTATGCCGACGCCGGCGGCGGCTGCCTTGGCCTGATGGATAGCTGAGAAATAACCCACGACAGCCATGGGAAGGTCGGCTGCGAAAAACGCGAGGCCCTGCTGCCAGGTGTAGTGAACGGCTCCGCCTCCGCCCATGATGTGGGTGAAGCTGAGCGTGAGGATGGCTATAAGAAGACCGTAGAGGCCCTGTGTGGCGGGAAGCACCTGCAAAATGAGCACCTTACCGAATTTGGAAGGATCCTCGGAAACAACTCCGGCGGCAGCCTGTCCCACAAGAGAGGTACCTCTCGCGGAACCCATTCCGGGAAGACCGGCGGCAAGTACAGCGCCTAAAATGATAAAGAAAACACCTAATTCCATAATTACAGTTCCTCCTTAAATCTGTAAAACTTTGTTTTTGCTTCAAAGGGCTCGAAGGCTCTGCCTCCGCCCTCATAGAACTTGGAAAAGAATTCAACGTACTGCAGGCGGTTCGTGTGCACGTAGGCGCCTATCAGGTTGATGGCGAGATTCGCCGCGTGCCCGGCCAAGAATACCGGGATAAACATTATGACCTTGACGACGGGGTTCGACGGGAGAGTTCCGAGCATGTTCATGACCTGCGCTATAACGCCTGTGGCCATGCCGAGCGCGAGCAGACGCGCGTAGGAGAGCACGTCTCCGAGATATCCGCTGAAAAGGTTATACACCGCGTACAGCCCTCCGCCTATCTTGCCGCCTATGCTCGCCGAATGGCGTCCGGCGGTGGCGATAACGAGCACGACGCCCGCTATGAGGATATAGGTTGAAACGCTCTTGAGGTTCGTGTGCACCGCGGTGAAAACGTTGAAGAAGAACGTTCCGAGAGGAGTGTAGTTATCGGGCACCGACGACTGTGCGAAGAGCCCGAAGAATATCGGGGCAATGCCTATAACCGTTAAAAACGTTGGTACCGTATCGCACAGAGCGTCGAGCTTCTGCCCGTGCTTCAGGTCGTTATAGCCCTTCATCAGCACTCCCCAGAACAGGTGCGCAAGGCCCAAAATGAAGCACATTATAAGCACGTTCATCGTGTCGGATACCGCGTCTGTCCACAGCGGCGGCAGAGGATTTATGTCTCTGCCGAAGAATTCGCGCATTATGACGTGGCCGACGTCGCCGAACCAGCTTCCGTACATCGCGCCCCAGAACACCGTTGAGAGCCCGCAGAAGAGATACATTTTTACGTTATTCTTCATTTTAGGCTCCATATCTTTTTTGAACAGGAGCGCGCCGCCCGTGGCGAGCGAAATGAGAAGGCCGTAGCCCGCGTCGGAGAGCATCATACCGAAGAAGAAGTAGTAGAAGAAGGCCATAAAGCCGGTGGGGTCTATATCTTCTTTTCCGGGCATGGAATACATTCCCGTTATGTTCTCGAGAGGAGAAGCGAACGCGTTGTTTGAAAGGATGACAGGGACGTCTTCGTCTTCGGAAGGCTCGGTAACCTCAAACACGGCGTTAAAGTCGCCCTCTATGCGTTTTTTAAGCTTTGCCGAATGCTTTTCGGCGCAGTAACCTCTAAGCGCGAAGACACGCCCGGTGCCATAGAGTCTTTCGTTCGCGGTCAGCCTGTCGGCCCTGATGCTCAGCTCGTCGAGAGCGAAACGGAATTTTTCATGCATGTCCCGCATTGAAACAAGCTCGGCGTCTATTTGTGCCTTTCTCTGTTCCCCCGCCGCGATACTGCCGCGTATCTCTTTTATTTTATCGGCGAAGGAAACGTTCTCGAGCTCAGGAGCGGGAACGAAGCCGAACTCCCTGAGAGCCTGCTCGAACTCCGCCTCGTCCTCCTCAAAGCAGTAGACGGCGAAAGCCGAGTGCTCCTCGCTCTGCGAGAGCGTTTCAACCTCAACGCAGTCCCTCTCGGGAAGAGCTTCGGCGAGATAGATCAGAAGATCGGAGCGTGAAAGCTCTTTGCGGAAGCTTCCGCACAGAACCGAAACGTATTTGAGCGTTACTTCAGGCGGCGACACGTTTTCCCACGGGGAGAGCGTATCGGCGTAGGTACGCAGCCTTATTGTGTCGGCGTCGATGTCGGCGGCCTCGTTTTCGAGGTCGACCATCCTTTTCGCTGCCTCAAGCGTTTGTGAAAGCTCACCTGCGCTTTTGCGGTACTCGCCGTCGTCGAGCTCTTTTCTGGGATCGAGCATGGCCGTGAGAGGCTTTTTCTCGGGCGCGCGGGCGTTCAGGATATCGAGCGCGTGTTCGATCAAAGAAACGCTCCCGGCTATCTCGGCTCTTTTTTCGGGGTCCGACGCGCCGTTTTCACCGGAGTCGGACACGTCGGTTATTTCGACCGTACCCTTTTTTTGCAGATATTCCAGTATTTTTTCTTTTTCCGAAATCGGGGCAATAAGCTCAACAGACATTACCTTAAGCTTTGCCAAACCGGCTCACCTCCCCTTATGAAAGCTGCAGAAGATACAGCGCGGTCTGCCGAACGGCCTCGGAATACTTTTCGCCTGCCGCGGCTTTGAGCGCCTTTATCTCGGCAAGAGTTTCGCTGCTCCCGCCGCTGATTTTCTGTTCGGCGCCCGTTTGCGCCTTTTCGAGGATCATTTTTGATTTTGCCTTCGCGAAAGCCTCGGCCTCTCTTATCATTGAGGCGGCCTTCTTCTCGGCTTCGGCTATGACTGCGTTTGCCTCTTCGCGCGCTTTTGCCTTTTTCTCGTCGCACGCCTTTTCCGCCTCAAGCACTTTCTGCATGATATCAGACGGCATAAATTCACCCTCTTGCATTAAATCTGATATTGTTTGTTTATTATACCATTTCGGCTTGGTACGGTCAAGTTTTTTTAACAAAATAAATGGGAAACGGGATGCGCTGAATATGAGGCTTTTTTACACAAAAAAACAGCTTCCGAAAAAACGGAAGCTGCGCTGTTTTTGATTTTGTTATCTGATAACGCCCTTGTCGACGATTTTGTCCTGATAGGTCCAGCAGGGTGCGAGGACTTCGTACTGAGCGTCGGTCTCGATGGAGCCGTCGCCCGCAAAGCTGAACTTCTCGGCGGTGTCCTCGGCGCCTGCCGCATAAAGGTCGGACGAGCGGACGATATCGCCCTTCTTGAATATTTTAAGGAGCTTTTTGGACTTCTTTTTATAGATCTTGTTCTGCTTTTTGACCTTGACCTTCTTTTTGCCCTTGCCCCAGGATTCATAGTCGCCGAAATAATCGTTGAAGATCGCCTTGTAGCCGTTGTCTTCCTCGCTGTTCTGAACTGCGTCGTTCCAAGCGGCGAATGTGGCCTGCTGCCTCTTGTTTTTGCCGTTCGCAACAGAATATACCGGCTCAAAAAGGCCGCTGAAATCGCCTATGTTGTTCTGGATGCCCTGAGCCACAAGCTGCTTTTTGGTGGGCTTGGCGCTGCCGCCTCTTTTTTTGTTTCTGATGATAAAGAACAGAGCTGCAGCTGCGGCTCCGCAAAGAGCTGCGATAACAACGGGAATTATGATCCCCTTATAGAGAACATACACTACGAACATGATCATCTCTCCTTTAAGGATGTGTTTAGATGTAACCGCGAAAAACGGATAAAACTAAAATTATTATACTGAATAACTCAAATTTTGTCAATAAGCAATAAATAATTAAACTATTCTTTTCCTGAGAATATCTCCCTTACGCAGCTCATACGGGCAGCCTACCGACACTTTTTCCTGAACGAGAACGGCGTCCCTTTTGTTTTCGCCGTTTTCTCCCCTGATATTTTCGACTGTAAAAGAAAGTCCGAGGCTGTTTGGCGAGAGTATTTCAAGAACGTCCCCCACAGAAAATCTATTTCGCATTTCTATTATATATTCGTTCTCTCCGGTTTTTCCGAGCACGATTCCGGTAAAATCACAGGTGCGGCGGTAGAGGCCGTCGTTGTTCGGGTCGTTCTTCACTTCGCCGAAATAAAAGCCCGTGGAATAGGGGCGGTGAGAGGCGCAGTCGAGCTCTCTTTCGCAGACGTCGAGAGGGGCGTTCCCGTCCATATATTGCCTGTAGGCGTTCACAACGGTTGCGACGTAATAGGGAGATTTCATTCTGCCCTCTATTTTGAACGAGCGCACGCCGGCTTCCTCAAGGCGGTCAAGAAAACCTATGCACTTGAGGTCGGCGGAGCTCAGTATCGCGGTGGCGGCTCCGTCCTGAACGACCGGGACGTGCATATTTCCGCGCTTTTCCTCAACAAGGTAATAGTTCCATCGGCAGGGCTGGGAGCACTCTCCCCTGTTGCCGCTGCGGTTGGTGAGAAAGGAGCTTAAAAGGCACCTGCCGGAATAAGCCATGCACATTGCGCCGTGAACGAACGCCTCGATCTCAACGTCGTCATAGATAAGGCCCCGAAGCTGCTCTATCTGCTCGAGAGTCATCTCCCTTCCGAGGACGACGCGCTTAACCCCCATATCGCGGTAGAAGTTTATCGCGCGGTAGTTGAGCGTGTTGGCCTGTGTGCTGACGTGCAGCTCCACGTCGGGGCATTTTTCCCTGAGCTCGGCTATAACGCCGATATCCGAAACGATAAGCGCGTCGGCTCCGGCTTCCGTAAGCCTTTTCGCGTACTGAGCAAGCTGAGGTATCTCGCCGTTTTAGGCAAAGCAGTTCACCGTGACGTAAAGCTTTTTTCCTTTTTCACGGCAGAGCGCGGCGGCGGCCTTCAGTTCGTCGAATCCGAAGGTCGTGCTCTCGGCTCTGAGCTGCAGCATGGGCCCGCCGCAGTATACCGCGTCCGCTCCGAAATACAGCGCGGTTTCAACGCACTCGAGCGACCCCGCGGGAGCAAGAAGTTCTGCTTTCATCCCTTTGCCCTCAATAGCACAGCTCTTTTATGACCGCCGCGTACATCTCGGCGGTCAGGAGCAATTCGTTAATATCGGCGTATTCGTCTGCGCCGTGGATGCGGTAGTCCTTTCCGGGGAACTCTATTCCGAAGGCTATTCCGCCTTCTATATCGTGCACATAGGTCCCGCCGCCTATAGCAAGGGCCTTTCCCTTTTCGCCGGTGTGGTACTCGTAAACCTTAAGGCAGGTCTCAACAAGGGGACTGTCTTCGGGAACATAGTGGGACTTCCTGAAATTCGGCGCGCAGGAATATTCAAAACCGCAGCAGGCTATCGCCCCGCCGAATATACCGGGGACGTCCGTTTGGTCCGCCGAAACCGGGCACCTCATGTCGGCTCCGCACAAAAATTCGCGGCCGTCAAAGCTCATAACTCCGAAATTGAGAGTGAGAGCGCCGGAAGCCTCGTCGCGCATTTTAAGCCCCACGGTTTTGCCGTCAGTTTCGCCGTGCGGGAACAGGCGGGCAAGAGAATCGAGCGTTTCTTTGACCTGTCCTTCCAAAGGCAGCGAGGTCATTAGCCTTATAAGCGCGGTCTGAGCGTTATTGCCCTTTTCGGGGGTCGACGCGTGCGCCGAAACGCCGTCCGCCCTTATCACGGCGCCGTCGGGCGTTTTATTGACGGTAAATTCAACCTTTGTTTCAGCAGATATTCTTTTTGCGACCGGCGCTACAGCTTCGGCGCTCACGCCGCTTATTTCGGCTTTGGCCTTCGAGGGGACGATATTCTGAGTGCCGCCGCCTTCAAAGCTCAGAAGCCTTACTTCTCCGGTATTTTCGACGTCCTTTTTGAAAAAGGGAGAGAAATGTCCCTTTTCAATATTGATAAGGGGATAGTCCGCGTCGGGCGAAAGGGTGTATCTGAGCACGGGACGAAGCGAAAAATAATGCTCCATATCCTCGCTGCCGGTCTCCTCGGCGCTTCCGAGAACAAGACGCACGCCGGTTTTCGGCTCGCCGTATAACGATTTCAGAGCGTCGAGCGCGTAAATGCACGCGACCGCCGCGCCCTTGTCGTCTGTAGTCCCCCGGCCGTAGGCGATATCACCGTCAAGAGTGAGCTTATAGGGCTCCTTTGTCCATCCGTCGCCCTCGGGGACGACGTCGAGATGGGCGAGCAGCATCATATCGGGCTCGGGGCCGAAGTCCGCTTCAAGCGCGAACCCACCGTAGTTTTCGGAGCCAAAGCCGTGCTCACTCAGGATCGCCGACGCCTCGTCCACCGCTTTCGCCGGCCCTTCCCCGAAGGGTTTGCCGGGGGCAGGCGCGCTGCGGACGCTGTTTATCTCAACAAGCCTTCTTAAGTCGTTAATAAATCTTTCCTTTGAGTTCTGAAGATAATCGTTTATTCTTTTATCCATATTATCGCTTCCCTGCTTTATTCTTTTCCGAGCAGAACGTATCTGCTGCCGTAAAAATATACGTTTGTAAGGAACGTCGCCATCTCATGGGGCGGTATTTTCATGCCGTCGTACATCCACCTTATGATAAGCTCCCAGAAGCCCGCAACCGCGTAGTCGGTGAGATAACGCTTGGGGTCGTCCTCGGCGAATATCTTGGTGGTATCGGGGATGCATTTCAGAAGCGAGCTCTTTATGCGCTTTGAAAGGATGTTTTTCGGATCATTGCTCATAACAAAGCGGCATATCTTTTCGCGTTCCTTGCAGAAGCTTAAAAATCGCACGAGATACTGAACAAAATCCTCTCGCGTGTTGAATTCTCCGGCCTTGTTTATGACGTCGCGCTCAAACACAGAATAGATCTCGTCCTGTATCTGGATTATCATATCGTCGATATCTTTATAGTAAAAATAAAACGTGGAGCGGTTTATGTCCGCCATGGAGGTGAGCTCCTTGACGGTGACCTCGTCCACGCTTTTATCTTCAAGCAGCTTGAAAAGACACTCCCTGAGAGCCTTTTTTGTTCTTTTCACTCTTCTGTCTTCGGTTCTTCTCTCTTCTCGCACAGGCACATTTCTCACCTCAGTTTTATTAAACACAAGTATTATATCATACTCGAAACGGATATTCAATAATTATTTGGTAAATGTTTGATAAAACAAGAAAGCGCCTGCGGCGCAGCGTCTGCGACGCAGGATGCCGCTTTCGATTACGCCATCGCCGTCGCCCGTCAGGGCGAAATCGGCGGGCGTTATAATCTTTTTGCTTGATAGGAAACGAGCAGTTTCCTATCAAACAAAAAAAGCCGCCCAAGGGCGGTTCGGGTTCAAGTCCCCTTGTCCTAAGTGAGGGCACCCAAGGCAGCTCCGTAAATAATGATAATACAGACGGTCTATTTGTCGTCGACGCGTTTGAGGCCGCTCCACTTTTCGCCCCACTTGTTCGCCCAGCTCTCGCAGTAGAGGTCGTAGTAGGAAACGCCGTTTTTTTTGCGGTAACCCTCAAAGAAGTTGCACCAAACCGACGACGGTATGCCGATAACAAACCAATATAACGGGCCGAGCAGCAGGCACTGTATCGTGTGGCCGTATTCATGGATGCGGGTATTATAGGTCCACTTGTTCTCCCTGCCGTCAGCCATAAAAATGAACAGCCCGAGCGAAAGCCCGCCTCTGTTCCAGGGAATATAGGTTATAAAGGCGTTATTGAAACGGCTGTGGCGGCAGCGGGGGTAAAGCGCCATATAGACGAAAAGGCCGATGAGATTGACGCTCAGTCCCCACGTCCACTGGCAAAGCATGAAGAGCCATTTCGCGGGGCCCTTGACGGCAATTGCTTTAACTTTTTTTTCTTCCATAGAAAACACACTCGACAGCGGTCCGGCAAACAGGGAGATAACCCCGGAGCCGTCCGTTATCTTTCCTTTCTGTTGAGTTAAAAGGATATTTGCGGATGCCGGGATCACTTATGGTAAAGCTTTTTCGTTTCGCTTCTCGGTTCGTTCGTCATATTTACGCCGAGCTTCTTAAAGGTTTGGGAATCGGTGGACGAAAGGATGACCGATGAATGGGCCTGAAGCCCCTTGAGCTTGGGAAGCTGCTCAAGCGCCTTTTTGGCGACGGGGTTTGTCGCGGCGCATATCGACAGGGCAATGAGGACTTCGTCGGTGTGGAGCCTCGGGTTGCGGTTGCCCATATTTTTCACCTTTAATTCCTGTATCGGCTCGATGACCGCCCGGGAGAGCAGAAGAATTTCGTCGGGTATGCCGGCAAGCTTCTTGAGCACGTTAATAAGCATTGCAGAGGACGCGCCGAGCAGATCGGACGTTTTTCCGGTGATTATCGTGCCGTCGGAAAGCTCCACTGCGCAGGCGGGCTCTCCCGTCTCCTCCGCCTTTTCAAGAGCGGCCTTTACGGTTTTTCTGTCTTCGGTTGAAATGCCGAGCTGGTTCATGAGAAGCTCAATTCTGAACACAACGGCGGCGTCCCCCATACCGAGCTTTGAAAGCACGGCGGCCTCATAGTAGCGGCGGATTATCTCCTCCTTGGCGGCGGCGCACACGGCGTCGTCGTCAATTATACAAAAGCCCGCCATATTTACCCCCATCTCGGTGGGGGATTTATATACCGACTTTCCGGCGATCTGGGTGAGCATGGCGTTTAACACGGGGAATATCTCAACGTCGCGGTTATAGTTCACGGTGGTGGCTCCGTAGGCGTCGAGATGGAATGGATCTATCATATTAACGTCGTTGAGATCTGCGGTGGCGGCCTCATAAGCGACGTTCACGGGGTGCTTGAGAGGGAGGTTCCATATCGGGAAGGTCTCGAATTTCGCGTAGCCGGCGCGGTTTCCCCTCTTGTGCTCGTGATAGAGCTGTGAAAGGCAGGTCGCCATCTTTCCGCTGCCGGGCCCAGGCGCGGTAACGACGACAAGGGACCGCTCCGTCTCGATAAAATCGTTTTTGCCGTAGCCCTCTTCGCTTACGATGAGCGGAAGGTTGTTCGGGTATTCGGGAATGATATAGTGCCTGTAGACCTTCATGCCGAGGTTTTCAAGCCTTTTCTGGAACATAACGGCGGCATGCTGCTCGGCAAAGTGCGTGATGCACACGCTGCCGACAAACAGCCCGAAATCCCTGAAGGCGTCGATAAGGCGAAGGCAGTCGACGTCGTAGGTTATTCCGAGGTCGCCGCGGCGCTTGTTTTTCTCAATGTCGTTGGCGCTGATGACGATGACTATTTCGGCGTCGTGCTTAAGCTCGGAAAGCATCCTGTCCTTGCTGTCGGGCATAAATCCCGGAAGCACGCGCGACGCGTGATAATCGTCAAAAAGCTTGCCTCCGAACTCAAGATAGAGCTTGCCCCCGAATTTGGCGATGCGGTCCTTTATGTTTTTTGACTGCAGCTCAAGATATTTTTCATTATCGAAACCCTTTTTGACCATACCCGTTCTCCTGCCGGAAAAATTTCTTTCAAAATAAAAGTATAGCATTTAATAAAAAGCTTGTCTATAACTATTTTTAAAAAATTCTTAATCCGAATTAAATTGATTTTTCGTTGCGGGTCTGATAATATTTTTTCGGGTGAACGAAATGTTGAAAAAAACAATGAAAATCACAATACTTATAATAAGCGGAGCGTTGTTTTCTCTGTTTTTCATACCGCTGCCGATGTACGGCGTTTTCAACGCGGGCAATATTGCGGGAATGCTGTTTTTCGGAGCGTTGTTCCTTTGCGCTTTTTATTCAAAAAAGCTGTTCCCGGCGGTAAAGGAAGTCGTGAAAAAGCCATGGGGAAAAGCGGCTGCTGTGGGGCTTGCGGTGCTTCTCGCGGCGGGAACGGCGGCTGCGGTGTTCTCGGGCACGAAAATAATAAAAAGCGCCTTGAACGCCCCGCTTCCCGGCAGGGAGAGCACCGTTGTGGTGCTCGGGTGCAGGGTGTACGACTCGGGCCCGAGCAGGATGCTTCTTTCAAGGATAGGCGCCGCGGAAAGCTTTTTGAAGGAAAACCCCGACGCCGTTTGCATACTTTCGGGCGGACAGGGAGACGACGAGCCCATTGCGGAAGCCGCCTGTATGTTTGAAGAGCTCACAAGAAGGGGCGTATCCCCCGAAAGGCTTATTATTGAGGACCGCTCGGAGTCCACGCGCGAGAACCTCGCTTTTTCGCTTGAAATAATAAAAGAAAAAAGGCTCCCCGAAGATCTGACGCTCGTTACCAATGAATATCATCAGTGCAGAGCTTCGATGATCGCGGAAAGCCTGGGATGCAAAGCTTATGCCGTCAGCGCGCCGTCTCAGAGGATACTTTTGCCGACGTATTTTGTAAGGGAGATATTCGGGGTGCTGTTTGAAACGGTGAAAAGGACGCTGATTCACGCGTAGATCGACGAAATACCGAGGTATTCCTCAAGGCTCAAACCACTGTCGTAGATAGCCTGGGCCATAGCGACGCCAACGTATCTTATGTGCCAGGGCTCGTAGGCGTATCCGGTGACGCTTTCCTTGTCGCGTCCGTAGCGGACGATAAAGCCGTATTTATATGAATTGGCGGCTATCCACTGCCCTTCGGCGGTGTCTGCAAACGAATAGCTGACGGAGTTAACGTCTATGGCGAGACCGGTCTGGTGCTCGGAATGACCCGGACGGGCGGAATAGGTGTCGGCTCTCTCCTGACCGTCGCGCGAGCAGTAACGCTGATAAAGCCCCTCCTGAGTGGAATATGAGCGGTAGCCGGACACAACGAAGATATTGAGCCCGTCTTCGGCTGCTGCCGAAACGAGGGTGTTGAAGGCTTCCCTGCACTCGTCAGTCAGGTCTCCGGGCCCGTAGCTGCTCGGGACCGAATAGGTCTTGTTGACCACAAGCACGCCGTTTATATAGGTGAGGCCGTCTTCGTTTACTATTTTATACCCCTTGCTTGTGAACCCTATGACGTTCGGGCCGTAAGAGGAGAGGTCAGTGGTTGAAGGCTCCGATACAGGCGAAGAGAGGTCCGGGGCGGAAGAAGGGACGGCGGTTTCCGATCCCTGTTCGGACGTTCCCGTTGGCGTTATGCCCGAGGATGCTCCGGAAACGGGCGCTTCTGTACTATAGGACGCCTCGGACGAGGTTTCCCGATTATCGGCCCCGGAGGTTATCTTCAACGAACACGAACAAAAGCTTATCAGCAATAACGCCGAAACAACGACGAATACAGGTTTAATTGGTTTCTTCATACGTTTTCTCTTAATTAAACAAAAATTTATACTATTATATTTCAAAAAAAAATGTCCGTCAAGCTCGGCGGGCATTTTTTTGATTACAATTTTGTCAGCAATTGTTTGCGCCTTGATCCGTTTGCCCGTTCGAAGCGTCGCTTAGATAAAACTCTATCCCTCTCGCGGCGGCTCTTGAGCTTTCGGCGGCAAGGTATGTACATTCGCGGCCGCTTTCTCCGCCGAATTTCATCAGCCTGAAAAAATAGTCTGCCGCGCAGAGAAAAACCGTTCCCTCAGCGTCGGGGAAGGACGCGATTTTTTCGGAAATATCCGTATCGGCGTCCTCCTCGGAAGTGAACCATCTCGCGAGCATCCTGACGGCGAAGGCCCTTATATACGGTTCGGGGGACGACAGCCAGCCGAGGCATTTTTTTCGCAGCTCTTTCCTGTCTGCTCCGAGCGCCCTCGGATTCAGCGCGAAAAAAACGGCGTCGTCGTCAATATAGGGCAAAAAGCGTTCGGTGCGGTCCATGCACGCGTCAAAATCCTTTATACGGCAGATAAGGTAAGCGTGCAGCATGTTTTCCTCATACAGCGTATGAGGCAGCTTCGCAATAAACTCGTTCCCGGCTCCCCTGCTCACGACCTTAGCGGAATACTTTTTTAACAGAGAGGGTTTAACTCCGAGAACCTTATAGGCGGTCTTGCCCGCGAGGCTCTTTTTTTGCACGGCGGCAAACTTTTTTGAAACAAAATTGCTTATGTCTTTATTTATAGCTTCAAGCTGCGTCCTCTTCTTTTGTGCCGCGTCGGAAACGGAAAAAGCGGAGGAGACGCTGTATATTTTTGTATCGTCGAGAATTTCGGGGACCCTTTCGGCGCATTTAAGCAGGATCATCGCGGCGGCGAAGGAATCGGAAGACGCAACGTGATGCTCGAGCGGGATGCCGAGAGAATCGCTTATTTTATTGAGAGAATACCCGGGAAGCTCGGGGAAGCACCTTTTTGCGGCCTCGAAGGTACAGATATAATCGACCCTGTCGACCCATTCGATGCCGTAGCGCCTCAGTGTGCGCGACAGAACGTGCAGGTCTCCCTGCGCCCCGTGCGCGGCGAGCACGGCGTTTTCAAGATACGGCTCTATGCCGCTCCACAGCGCGCCGAAATTGGGGTATCGCTCCGCCTTTTCGGGAGTGATGCCCGTGAGCTCCACCGTAAAATCGTCGAATTCACATTCGGGATCGACAAGGGTGTAATAATTGTCGGTTATCTCTCCGTTTTTAATGACCGTTATGCCTATCGCGCTTATCGCGTCCCTTCTGGCGCTGGGCATCTCGAGATCGAAAACGGCTATTTTTCCGGTCCGCGTTTCACTGCACACTTTCTATCAGTTTTTTGAGCACGTCGGGGTGGCGCGTGGTGATATTGTCCGCGCCGAGAGCCAGGCATATTTTCATGGCGCGAACGTCGTTTGCCGTCCAGACCGACACCTTTAGCCCGCGCTCACGCACCGCATTCGCGATAACGGAAGAAACGTCGTTATAATGCGAATTGATGCCTATTCCGCCCGCGGAAGCTATGCTATGAGCCACCTTTTTTGCAAGCTGGGGATCGCGCCGTTCGCGAAGGGAGGTATCCACGTTTATATAATAGGGCAACCCCGAATTTGCTTTAACAACGGGAGCCCAGTCTTCGCCGACGCCTGTAAAAAAAGCGCGGTCAAAAAGCCCGTATTCCTTAAGAAGCGCGTCAACGGCGGGCAGATTCACCGTGGATTTGAGATCGAGGTTCAACCTTATGGAAGGATGCCCCGCTATTATTTCAAAGGCTTCTTCAAGTGGGACGCCCTCGTTTTGAGAGGGAGAGCCCGAATGGATCATGACCGCCCTGCCGTCGGGACGGAAGGTAACGTCCGTTTCAAGCACAGCGCAGTTTTCGGCGACTGCTTTTCTTATGAATTCAAGCGAATTGTCCGGCGTGCCGAACGCCCCCGAATGAGCGGTCACCGTGAAGCCCTCGGGGATGACGAATTCCTTCGTTTTTGAATTAAACAAAGCCATGTTATTCCTCTTCCGTCTCCTCCGGGATGACCTTACTGACCTGCGTCATTTCAATACGGTGCTCTTTCACCGAGGTGACGGTGATGCTGAGGCCGTCTCCCTCGACGGTAAACCGCGAGTCGTCGGCGGGGATGGCCCCGAGAATGCTGAGGACGTAGCCTCCGAAGGTGTCGAAATCCTCGTCGGATATCTCGATCTCAAGCGCCTCGCAGACCTCGTCTATCGGCGTGCCGCCGCTTATCAGCCAAAGGTTTTCGTCCTTTTTGACAATATCGGGCTGGCCGTTGTTTTCGGCAAGCGTGTCCTCGTCGAAATCGCCTACGATGCACTCAAGGATGTCGGTGATGGTAACGACGCCCTCCATGCCTCCGTGCTCGTCGAGCACCACGGCGAAGGACTCGCGCTTCTTTTTCAGGTTGTTGAAAAGCACGTCCGCCCTGACGCTGTCGGGCACGAGATACGGCGCGCGCATGATCTTTTTGAGGTCCGCTTTATGGTTTTTATTTTTCAATGCAAAGAAGTCTTTCGCGTTTACAACGCCGACTATATTGTCCACCGTTTCCTCGCAAACGGGGAAAAATGTGTGGCGGCTCTCGATTATCGTGTTGTACCATTCGTCCGGCTCCTCGAGCCAGAGTATCGCAACGTCTGTGCGGTGAGTCGCTATCTCGCCGGCGGTGAGATCGTCAAACTCAAAAACGTTCTGCAAAAGCTCTTTTTCGTCTTCGTCGATGGTCCCCTTTTCGCTGCCCGCGTCGATCATCATGCGTATCTCTTCTTCCGTTACGGTCGAGTCCTGCTCGTTGGGGTCGATTCCGATAAGGCGCAGCACGCCGTTTGTGGAAGCGCTCAAAAACCAGACGAGAGGAGCGAAAAGCTTTGAAATGAAGCTGAGCGTCCCCGACATGCCCAGAGCCAGGCTTTCGGCTTTTTTCATGGCAATCCTTTTGGGGACGAGCTCGCCGAAGACAAGCGTGAAATACGACAGCACAACGGTTATAACTATAACGCAGATAGTTTTGAGCGTACTCTCCGAAACAGGCGACCCCGCTTTTACGAACAAACCCGCCAGAGGCTCCGCGAAATATTCGGCGGCGAAAGCCGAACCGAGAAAGCCCGAGAGGGTTATAGCCACCTGTATGGTCGCCAGAAATTTCGCGGGAGCGCTCGTGATGCGCGCAAGGCGGACCGCCTTTTTGTTGCCCGAGGCGGCAAGAGCGGCAAGCTTGGCGTCGTTCATTGAAATAACGGCTATCTCCGCCGACGCGAAAACAGCGTTCAAGGCTATAAGGATAAGCTGAAGCAAAAGCCTCAGTAGAATATCTTTAAGCATGATGTTTTGAATCTATCCTCCGGTAAAAATGATTTTTGAACACAAAAAAACACAGCCTGACGCGCCTCGGCGCTCAAACTATGCCGTAATATAAATATATCTGGGACAACGAGGGACTGCCGTCCGGGTCGGTTTCCATATATAATTATCCTTTCACAAAGTGTGATGTATTATATCATAAGCTCCCATGTTTGTCAAGGTTTTCAAAAAAACTCTTGACTAACGCGTTTTTAAGTATTATAATGTCGTTTGTAACGGAGGCATAGCTCAGCTGGTTAGAGCGCACGGTTCACATCCGTGAGGTCTTGGGTTCAAGTCCCCATGTCTCCACCAAGACGTCCGATCCATTTAAATGTTTGGACGGAAAGCCCTTGCTACGCAAGGGCTTTTGA
>JAFSWN010000132.1 GCA_017450185.1 Clostridia bacterium
AAACTGCTCGTTTCCTATCAAACAAAAAGATTATAACGCCCGCCGATTTCGCCCTGACGGGCGATGGCGATGGCGTAATCGAAAGCGGCATCCTGCGTCGCAGACGCTGCGCCGCAGGCGCTTTCTTGTCTAAGGAGAAGACTAAATGAACAAGCAAATCAAAACTGCCGTTTCGGTCGTAATAACTTTATCTTTATTATTACTGACCGTTATCCCGTCCTTTGCCGCGCTCGGAGAGGGTTATTATTCCGAGCTGCCCACCGTTTATCTTGAGGGACAGGGGACAGCCCTTTTTAAGGACAAAAAAACAGCTTGAGTTCCTTTCATTTTCGGCAGCGTCGCGCCCCCGCGCGGTATGGAGACCCGGTCGATACATCAGGGTCCGGTAAATGATGAAAAACTGCCTGTCTCCCGAAGGGAATTCAGCTATCCGAAAGCCCGGCGATCCTCTCGATAAATTGATGCGGCGTTGTAAGGACCGTATTTTCGTCAAGGTTTTGAACAAGCCTTTGCACCGCCTTCATCGTGTCGCCGCCTTCGGCGAATTCGCCGCTTTCATTTATGCCTGACCAGGCGTGAACAATAATAAAAGCGTAGGAACCGGGATCGTCAGGATCTGAAGGAAGGGCGTTTATTTTCGCCGCTGTTTCCTCCGGCGAGCAGCCTTCTATCCCGGCCCAGAGCATGTATTTCGCAGAAACCACGGGCTTTCCGTCAACAAACCTTGTTTTTCCTTCGAGCCCGGCATAATTGCTGTAGTCGATATAGAAAATGCCCGAGGCTCCGGTTTTTTCTATCAGCGTATCAACGGCCTTTGAATCGAAACCTCCGTCGTCCAGCACCAGAAGCTCGAGAGTATCGAGCTTTTCCATTTTTTCTTTAAGCTTTCCCGCCATGGCTTCAAGCGCCCTTGAGCTTTTCCATTTAGAAGGGAAGGTATAGCCCATACCGCTCAGCGACAGCACGAAAGCGTCGTTCTTATCCATTTCTTCATAATACTTTTGTGTAACGGGCGCGGCGATATCCGCGGCGCAGGCCGGAACGCCCCATGAAAACGGAAAGCTTCCCCTGATATCGGAGCCATAGTGCGAAGCGTCGTCATAGCTTCCGAGAAACCACTGCAGGTTATCGCCGTCCGACATCATGATGCAGACGGTCCTTTTTCCCTCTTCGGCGTTCACGGCGGTTTTTTGAGTGAGTTTTTCGCACTCGTAGCCGCTGAGCACCGAAAGGTTATAGGCGTGGTCCGCGGGTATAAGGCAGGCGTTGAGCTTTGAAAACGACGAGAGCGTGCCGTATTCCCCGACGTCGTTGTTCCAGCCGAACACCAGAGCGTTGTTTTGCAGAAAACGGAAAAAATTCGTGTGCTCCTTTTCGCTGTCTTTGGCGTCGTAATGTATATACGCGCCGCTCATCACGGCGTAATCGAGAAGCCTCGGCGCGAAGCTTGTCGGCTGCTCAAAGGCGACGTCCCTGCGTATTTCCCCGAATTCCCTTGAAAAGCGCAGCTTAAGCTCGCTCCAGCCGGTCGCGTCCATAGTCTTTTTGAGTCCCGCTTCTCTGACCGTTTCTTCGTATTCCGGCGTCACAACTATGCTGTTTTTCTGCTTCGCGAGCGTCAGCGCGGCTGCGGCGCTTTCTTCGTCGCAGAGTATATAGCCGTCAAAAAATCGCGCAAATTCATTTAACA
>JAFSWN010000133.1 GCA_017450185.1 Clostridia bacterium
AACGGCATGACGCCGGAGGCGGCGGGCCGGTTTGTGGCGAAGGTGGCACAAAAACGGAGCAGGAAACCCGTCTACACCATCGGCGCCCAGTACAAACTGTTCTGCTTTCTGGCCAAGATCCTGCCGGCGAGAATGCTCAACTGGCTGGTGGGCCTGATCTACGCAAAGTAAGAACGATGCGCACCAAAGGGCGCTCCCTTAGGGAGTGCACCCTTTGGTGCGCTTCTCTTTTCGCCAAAATCCGTCAGATTCTCCGGTTGACAGGACACGGGGAGCGGGCTAAAATAAAAACAGAATTTTTATGAAACGAGGTGGGGAAATGGACGCCAGCGGCAGTACAGGGCACGGTTCACGGCAGTCGGAAACGCCGCGATCGCGTCCTGTTCCGACCTGATCGAATACCGTGTCTTGCTTCCCAAAAACCATAAGGAGGTAAGACCATGGCAAACGAGAAAACCATTTCTCTGGATGCGATGATCGAATCGCTTCTGGAGGAGAAGAAGTACAACACGCTGAAAGACGTGTTCAGCACCATGAATGCGGCGGATATCGCCGCCCTGTTCGAAGATCTTCCGGATACCACGCTTCCTCTGCTGTTCCGCCTGCTGCCGAAGGAGCTGGCGGCGGACACGGGTGTGGAGATGGAACCGGAACGGCAGGAAATGCTGATCACCGGATTCTCCGACGCAGAGCTGCGGGAAGTTGTGGACGAGCTGTACGTGGACGATGCGGCGGACTTGGTGGAGGAGATGCCCGCCAACGTGGTCAGCCGGATCCTGCAGCAGGCCGACCCGGAAAAGCGCCGGATGATCAACGAGATCCTCCACTACCCCGAGGATTCCGCCGGCAGCATCATGACCACGGAGTATGTGTCTCTGCTGCCCCACATGACGGTGGAGGAGGCCATTCGCCGGATCCGCCGGGTAGGCGTGGACAAAGAGACCATCAACACCTGCTTCGTGGTGGACGAGAAGCGGAAACTGATGGGCGCTCTGACCATCCGTACCCTGATCCTTGCGGAGGAAGACACGGAGCTGGAGGCCATCATGTCCCCCAACACCGTCTGCGTCACGACCACGGAAGACCAGGAGACCGTGGCCGGGCAATTGGCGAAATACGACCTGACCTCCATCCCTGTGGTGGATGGGGAAGGCCGGCTGGTGGGCATCGTCACCATCGACGACGCAGTGGACGTTCTGGTGGAAGAGGCCACCGAGGATATCGAGTAGATGGCGGCCATCACGCCTTCGGACCGGCCGTATCTTCGGACTTCCGTCTGGGAAGTCTGGAAACAGCGGATCCCGTGGCTGCTGCTTCTGATGATCTCCGCCACCTTCACCGGCATGATCATCACCTGATTTGAGGACGCCTTGTCCAAACTGGTCATTCTGACGGCGTATATCCCCATGCTCATGGACACCGGCGGAAACTCCGGCAGTCAGGCGTCCGGTACCGTTATCCGCGGTATTTCATTGGGACAGGTTGAGTTTTCGGACTTTTTCAAGGTCATGTGGAAGGAGATCCGCGTGGCGGCGCTCTGCGGCCTGACTCTCGGCGGCGCGGCGCTTTTCAAGGTGATGCTTGTCGACCACACGATAATGGGGCAGGCGTCTGTTACGTGGTCCGTTGCCGCCGTGGTCGCGGCGACCCTGTTTTTAACGATACTCTGCGCCAAGATAATCGGCTGCACCCTGCCGCTTCTCGCCAAAAAGATAGGCTTCGACCCCGCGGTCATGGCGAGCCCGTTCATAACAACCATTGTGGACGGCGTGTCGCTGCTGGTGTATTTTTCGATATCGAGATCGGTGCTGGGACTTTAAGGGGAAGTTATGAGTTAAGAGTTTAGAGTTAAACAACCTTCTCTTTCATCACGTTCCGGTCTCCGATCGGATCAGCGGTATCGTCAAGAATTTAATTTTTCACAGTAAGCCGTTTTCCCTTATTATATCACCGAAGCGCTCGTAATTATCCACCTTTATAAAGGGGACGCCGCCTGCGTACACGTCGTGGTCGTTGCCGCCCTCGTAATAATCGTCGCCGCAGTAAACGATATTTCTTTCATCAATACCGTATTTTTCAAGATAGCGCCTTATTGCGTTCAGCTTTCCGTATTTTCCGGGAACGATGTCAAAAGAGGACGAGCCGCCTATCATAACGTTGTAGTCAAAAAACGTTTCCTTAACAAACGGATACATTATTCTTCGTTTTTCGCGGTCGGGATCGTAGGCAAGCTTGTCAGTAAGACAGGCCTTAGTGCCGAGCACCGGGAACGTCAGCGCGCCGGTTGGATGGAATTCCAGCGTTTTGCCTTCAAAATCATAAAGGCCGAAACGCTCCCTTATTCTATCAGCGCGCTTCAGCATTTCTTCTTTGTTTGTTTCAACGCGTTCGTCCCACTGCATATCAAGGGTTTTTGATCCATTGTCATAGAGCGCGAACTGCATCCCGTAGCTGCCTATGATATCGATGGGATAGCGGTCCATCTGCTCCCATATCCGCGTGCAAGTTCCGGCTCCGACCATCAGCAGCCTGTATTTTTCGCGAAGTAAATCGAGTATGAGCCGGTTTTGCTCACTCAGCTTTGATTTATGCTGAGTCAGGGTCCCGTCTAAATCGAATGCGATAACCGTAAATGTTCCGTGGTCCATTTCTTCTCCTTTTTTTGGCCTGTTCAGCGAAGCTCTATTATGTTTACGCTGTGCGGCGGCAAAACTGTTTTTCCTTCAAAGGGAGCCCAATCAAAAACGCTTACTCCCACCTGAGTTTTATTTACGTCGTTATATGCGTCCGCTGAGGGGCCGTTCAGCGTGTGTATTCGCATTTCTACCGGGGGTTCGTCAAGGAAGGAGATCTCGATCTCACGAGCGTGTTCGGCGTCCTTGTTCACCGCCGCCGCCGTATAACCGCCGCTTCCGCAGGTCACAACAATATCGACGACGTCCACGGTTTTTTCTTCGTTCCATACCGTTCCCGAAACTGTCGGCACGTCCTCCTTCCATATATCGAGAACCATGTCTTGTAAAAGATTGGCGTAAAGCTCGAACACAAAGAACTGCGGGCGCAGAACAATGCCCTTTTCGTGCGTGAAAACAGCGCCGCGTGTGTTGACGACAGGGGAGAAGCAAGCCATTTTAACAAGGTCGCAGTTTCTTAGGCACGTATTGAGGAACGAAGCCGAGAAAACGGCGTCCGCCATCGTGTAAATGGAATTAACGTCGTTTTTGTCGCGCTCCCTCAGCACCTTTTCACGGTAGAAGCTTTCGTCCTCACGCCTTAACCTGTCGCGGTCCCACGTGTCCATAAGGTTCGGATGGTACCATCCCCGAAGGTTCCATTCGTCGTACGCTATCTTTATTTTGTTTTCAAGCCCGAGAGAAGTGAGATACGCCCGGACGCGGTCTATGCCGTCCGATATATCCTTTCCGGTGTGCAGCATCACGGTGTCGTAGCTGTCGGGGATAAGGCCGTTTTCGGTGTTGCCCCAGTAGCCGTGAATAGATATCCAGTCAAGATACTGCCCGGCCGCCCGAAGAAGTTTAAGGTTCCAGTCAAGGTCCGGTATTGACGCCGCCGAAAGCTCGAGCGTGGGGTCGACTCTGAGCATCATCTTGGCGGATTCCCGAACAAGGCGGCCCCATTCGCCGGCGTCCTTCGCGCCTATCTCGTGGCCGCCCCAGTTTTCGTTGCCGATGCTCCAGTAGCGAACGCGGTGCGGCTCCGGAAAGCCGTTTTTAATTCGGGCCTTTGCCCACTGCCCCATATCGCGCAGGTTGCAGTATTCAACCCAGTCGCTCATTTCTTCCGGCGAGCCGGTTCCGGCGTTCGTGCAGATATACGGCTCGCAGCCTATCCTTCGGCAGAGCTTAATAAATTCGTCTGTGCCGAAAAGGTGCGGCTCCTCAACTCTCCAAGCCTTGTCAAACGCGGGAACGCGCTCTTTCCCGACGCCCTTTTTCCAGTCGTACGCCGAAACGTAGCAGCCGCCCGGCCAGCGTATTACGGGCGTTTTTATTTTCCGAAGCGCGTCAATAACGTCCTCCCTGAAGCCGTCTTCGTCCGCGAAAGGGGAGGAGGGGTCGAAAACCCCGCCGTAGATCTGCCTGTGGAAATGCTCGAGAAAATGTCCGTATATCATCCTGTCGGCCGTGCCGACAGTGTGTTTTTTGCTGCAAATAACTTTCATTTTACCGCTCCCGGTTATTTTGTATGTTGGGCTGTTTTGTTAGGCCCGTTTGAATTCGCCCCGCGAAAAAGCGGAGCGAAATTTTGTTGTGAGATCATTTTTTTACAGCACCTTTGAAAGGAACTCCTGCGCTCTCTGTGTTTTAGGCGCGTCAAAGAACTCCTTCGGGGGAGCGTCCTCCAGTATTTTCCCTTCGTCCATAAACAGCAGCCTTGTGCCCACTTCCTTCGCAAAGCCCATCTCGTGGGTCACCACCACCATCGTCATTCCCGTGCGCGCCAGCTCCTTCATAACGTCGAGCACCTCGCCGACCATTTCGGGGTCAAGCGCGCTCGTGGGCTCGTCAAAGAGCATAATTTCCGGGTCCATCGCGAGAGCTCTCACTATTGCTATGCGCTGCTTCTGTCCGCCTGAGAGCATCGCCGGGAAAACCTGCGCCTTGTCTCTGAGCCCTATGCGGTCCAGAAGCTGGAAGGCGCGTTCCTCCGCCTCGGCCTTTGAAATGTTTTTGAGCTTTATCGGGGCGAGGGTTATGTTGTCGAGCACGGTGAGGTTGTTAAACAGGTTAAACTGCTGGAACACCATGCCTATTCGCTGCCTCGCGAGGTTCACGTCCAGCGCGTTTTCTTTGAAAAGCCGCTTCATAAGC
Organism: Clostridia bacterium; assembly: GCA_017450185.1. Lineage (GTDB taxonomy): Bacteria > Bacillota > Clostridia > Oscillospirales > Acutalibacteraceae > RUG806. Next base: position 4,833 of record JAFSWN010000133.1, read on the forward strand.
TTCTTATACTGTGAGCCCTCGTGCTTTTCGTTGAGCAGGTCCTTTTCTTTGATCTCTTTTATTATCGCGTCCGCGTCAGCCGCTTCTCCGGCCTCGGCAGCCATTTTCCCGAAGGTGTTCGAGGCCTTTATCACGTCCGCGTGCAGATACGGGTCAATGGGCGTCACAAGGTCGTCGTCTACCCACACCTCTCCGTAGGTGGGCTCCTCAAGGAGGTTCATACATCTTAAAAACGTGCTTTTCCCGCTGCCTGACGGGCCGATGATGACTATCTTTTCGCCCTTTTCAATTTCAAGCGAAACGCCCTTGAGCACGCTGAGGGTCCCGAAATTCTTGTAGATGTTTTTAACGCTTATCACCCTTGCGCAGCCTCCTTTCCATCAGCTTTATGAGCCCCGAAATACCGAGGACCATAATGATATAGATGACCGCCATCGCGAGATAGGGCAGCATATATTCATAGTTCGCGCTGCCGATATAGTTGAAGGCGGAATAGAGGTCCACCGCGCCGACGAAGCTAACGATACTTGTTTCCTTTATCAGCGTGATGAATTCGTTACCGAGGGTGGGAAGGATGTTCTTAACGGCCTGCGGCACAACTATTCGCGTCATGGTTTGCGAAAAGCTCAGTCCCAGAGCGCGTCCCGCCTCGGTCTGCCCTACGTCGACGCTTAAAAGCCCTGAGCGCATGATCTCGCTGACGTATGCTCCGGAATTGAGCCCGAAAATAAGCACGCACACCATAAGCGACGAAAGCTTGACGCCCATAAGGGGCAGCAGCACGAAATAGCCGAGAAGCAGTTGGACCACCATAGGCGTCCCGCGGAAAAACGCGACGTAAAGAGTGCAGAGCTTGTCAAGGGCCCTCAGAGCCCTGTTTGTTTTCGGCACCACGCGCACCACCGCGATAAGCGTGCCTATGACGATACCGATAAGAAGGCCGCACACGGCGATTATTACGGTATTTCGAAGTCCCGTCAGCACTCTCATGTAGCCGTCGCCGCTGCCCTTAATAAACAGCGCGTTCCACAGCTTTTTGAATTTACCGATAAAATCCATATGATTCCTCTTTAATCGAAAACTGTGGAGCGCGAAGCTCCACAGCGTTGAATTCAATGTTAAAACCGAGAGGTTTTTTTACTCGTTGACCGACGCGGCGATGCTCTTTGCTGGAGCCTCGTCAATGATAACGTACTTGATGTTGCCGTTCACAAGATCGTTCACGGCGAGAGCGCCGGAGTCATAGGCCTTGCAGGAGCAGGGAAGACCGGGGAACTCCCAGTCGGCGTCTCCTTCAACGTAGTACTGGCCGGTGGTGCCCTTCTGAACGCCTATTGTAACGTCGGTTCCAAGGCCGTTGAGAACAGCCTCAACCTCTTCAAGAGTGGCGCAGGCGTCAAACGCGGCGTCGTCGGCCTTCGCAATGATTATCTGAGAGGCGGTGTAGTATGTATCGGTGAAGTTGACGAACTCCTTGCGGCTTTCGTTTACGGTGATACCGGAGGCGGTGATGTCGGCGTAGCCCGCGTCAACGGTGGAGAAAACAGCCTCAAAGGCAACGTTCTTTATAACAAGCTCCTTGCCGAGGAACTTTGCGAGACCGTCCATTATTTCCATGTCGATTCCGGTGTAATCTGCGCCCTCGGTGGATTCAAAGGGCGGGAAAGCGGCGTTGGTCGCTACAACGAGCTGATCCTTGGAGCTGTCCTCCTCGGCGGATTTTACAACTGCGGGGGAGCCGTTCTCAGAGAAGTACTTTGCAACGATTGCTTCAAGAGTGCCGTCGGCCTTGATCTGAGCAATATATTCGTTGGTCTTCTCAAGCAGCTCGGGCTGGTCCTTGTTCACGCCGAAAGCGTAGAGCTCGTCGGTGAGGGAGATGTCAACGGTCTTGACCTTCGCGGCCGCGGCAACGTCTGCCTGAGACTCGGAAGACTGGTCTTCGGTCGTGGTTTTTCCGGCGCACGCGGCAAAAGCAGTGAGCGCAAAGGTGAGCGCAAGGATAAGCGCGATGATTTTTGTGAGTTTCATTACTTTTCCTTCTTTCATTTTTTTGTAAATGTATTTTAATGCACAAAACGGCTTTTGTCAAGCAAATATTATGTATAAATATCTGAATTTTTTTTATAAACCACTATGTCCGCTGTTACCAGCGCGAGGCAGAGGAGCCTTAAGGCGAAAGCGCACGCGGACGGGGCGAAGCCGAACGCGCCGTTAAAGCTCAGAGGCAGCAGCCTGAAAATAAGGTCCGCACCTATAAGCGCCGTGTAAACCACCCTCACCGTGAACGCGGTTTTCTCTTTGGCCCGCAGCAGCCTGTTCCCGGCGAAACCGACTATAAGTGAAATTATAAGCAGCGCAAAGCACACGGCGGCTTCGCTTGAAAAAGCGCGGTAGAGAATTGAAAGCCCAAGAGCCTGAGCTCGGGGTATTCCGCAAAAGCCCAGCGAGCACAGAAAACCGGCGGGTCCCCTCTGAGTGAACAGAGCGCCGTAGCCCGAAGCCGCAACGATATACAGCGCCGGCAGCAGCGACGTTATCTGGAAAATATAAACGCTGAGATTTGCGCCGGTCATTTTTTTGCGTGTGTCAAGTCCGAACTTCATCCTCGCGCCTCCTCAAGAGTTTTTTGGAGGAATATAGCGTCAAAATCGTCCGAGAGCGCGTCGGGAGTCGTGTTTCTGTAAAGTATTTCGCCGGTGTCGGGGTCAAGCCACAGAACTTCGGCTTCCTGCTGTTTTACGTCGAGCCCGCTTCGCGTCATGCTGTATAAAGAGCAAAGCGGGTTCGTGGCAGGGGAGTTCGACGGCATAAGAAAGCCTTCCACGCACACCATTTCGCCGGAAGCGCAGGTACCGCGAAGAATGGCGTCGGTCATCAGCGTTTCTTTGTTGAACGTGTCCATGTCAACCTTTATAAGATCGCATATAACGAGCCCGAGGTCGGTCATTCTGTATTCGTTTGTATAAATCGCGTCTCCCGCTGTCACGAGCCCCCATTCGGCTCCGAAGCTGCCCTCAAGCACAAGCGTGCAGCTGTTTTTCGGGCCCGTGTATATTCCGTTTTCCTTATACGTGGAATATACCACCGCGTATTTTGTACCTTTTATCGGGTGGTACTCGTTTACGGGAAACGGGTTGCGCATGTTGACCACGCCCACAGTCACAAACAGCGTTATCGCGGTGAACACCGTAACAATGACCAAAAGCGCGTTCAAATTGAATTTAGGGCTGTTCAATGCGTTTACCTCACTAAAAATGCTCTTCTTTTTTCTCCCGCAGCGGGGACAACAAAACACATTATAGTGTTATATCTGCCGTTTGTCAATTCTTGACAACGTCCCCTGTATATGTTATATTTGTTTTACATAATAAAAAGAGGAGAATAACCATGCTTGAACAATTCTTTACCTATTTCAAGTTTGCCTTCCGTCAGCGCGCGGCTTTTCTCGACGCTCTTGAAACCTTAAAGCAGCTTCTGACGTTCAAGGTCCCGTTTACAAAGATAACCGCGACCGTGCTTGCCATAATGGAAATGTTCACAGCGGCGTTTTTCGACACGCCCAGAACTCCCCGCGGACCGAAGCTTGACCTCACAGGCTACGAGCTCGTTTTTGAGGATCAATTTGACGGCGATTCGCTCGACACCGACGTCTGGAGCTACTATCTTGCCGGCAGCGAGGACCAGATAAGCTTCCGTGACGGAAATCTTGTTATGAAGGGCGAATACAAAACCGAGGGCGCCCGAGGCGAAAACTGGTACGCTGCCGATATCGGCCTTAATCAGCTCTACTGCAAGGGCTATTATGAGATCCGATGCAAGGTTTTTCGCAACACCTCTCGCCGCGACCTGTGGAGCGCCTTTTGGATCACCCTTAACGGGGAAGAGCTCAACGCCGACATTTCCAAGGGCGGCCCCGGCGGCTGTGAGATCGACGTATACGAATCCTTCTCCGACTCAAGCCGCGAGCTCGACTACCCCGTGGGCATAACGCCCGCCATGTGGTGCAACGGTATCGACGACGACCCGAACACTATAGACGGCAGAAACTTCGGCCAGTGGTATTCGAACGATCCCGTCAACGAATACAACACCTACGGCGTTCTTTGGACCGACGATTATTACATTTGGTACATAAACGGCGTTGAGGCGATGCGCTCCGACTACGGAAACGGCATCAGCGAGGTTCCCGAGCAGGTCCGCGTGACGCTCTGCCTTCCGAGCTGCGCGGTTGAGAACATGACCCGCACAAAGGATATGTCAGGCGAGTATATCGTTGATTACGTGCGCATTTACCAGCTTGCGGACTGACATTCGTTCAGCAACACTCCGGCCCGGCCCGTTGCCGGGTCGTTTTCATTATGTCTTTTCATCCTCAGACTGTTTTTGCCGTATCTGTCTTGATCTTAAACGTATGCGATATTATAATATAATAATTCGGTCGATGTAAATCGGATCGTATGGATCATATCATAAAGGAGTTTATTGAAAATGTGCGACGAATCAAAAAAGTATAGGGTAAAGGATCTTGTGGGCGTTCCCACCGACTATTCAAACGAAAACAACTGGGCTCATCTGCCCGAAAAAGCGGACAAAAAAGTCGATACCTTCTTTGTGTACCCGTCGGTATATTTCAACGCGTCAACCGACGCCCCTCTGATAGCTCCGGTGGACGACTTCCTTCTTCGAGCGGGCGTAAAGAATAACTACCCTCAGGCCCCGAAGCTCTTTGAGGACCTTACAAATCTCTATGAGCCCTATTACCGTCAGACGAACCTCATAGCCCTTCTCGGGAAAACTCCGGAGGAATTCATCGCTTTTCAGTACCGTGAGCAGCGCACCGACGTTTACGCCGCCCTCGACTACTATTTTGAGAATTACAATGCCGGCCGTCCGTTCATCCTTGCCGGACACTCCCAGGGGACCGTGATGCTGAAGATCGCTCTCAAGGATTATTTCCTTGAGCATCCCGATTATCTTGACCGTATGGTGGCGGCTTATCTTCCCGGATTTTCGATCACGACCGACGACCTTGATGCCAATCCCGCTCTGAAATTCGCCGAGAGAGCGGATGATACCGGAGTTATCGT
>JAFSWN010000134.1 GCA_017450185.1 Clostridia bacterium
CCGCCTTCTTTTCAAATGCCAGGAGCCTCCATAATATCAGCTTCCTCACCGGGTCCTTCGCGCCGCCCAGCGTGCCGATAAACAGATTTTTTACGGATATAAAGCCTGAAACGACCACAGCCTTTTTAACGTCGGGATGGAAGTTCGCAATGTTCCCGGCAGCGAAGCCTCCCCATGAATGTCCCATAACTATCACGGAGTCGTACCGTACAAACTCGCCCTCATTTTTAAGGTGGGTCAGCGCGGAGTCAAGGTCTGAAAGCGACCGGCTCATGCACACGGTGCTTTCGCCCTCCGACTCAAAGCAGCCGGTGTTGTCGTAGGCGAGCACCGTATACCCCTCCCGGGCAATCCTTTCTATTTCGGTGAGATACGAGCGGTGCCCTCCGCCGATTCCGTGGCAGAAAATAATAAGAACGTCGTCTCTGGCTCCGTCATATGAGTAGTAATAACCGCGAAGAGTGTTTTTGCCGGACATGAAAGAAACAGGCTCGGCTTTCAGCCCCGGGAAATCCGAAGCGGTGAAATATTTTATAAAGCCGTTTTCATCATAGCGGTGCACGGTGGTTTTTTTGTAGTAGTTTGAAATGAATCCCACGTTTATTCTCCTTGATGTTGATGTTTTTTCTTAACCATATACGGATTATAACGCAATAAGGCGGTTTTAGTCAAGAACGGTTGACAGTGGAATCTTTATTTTATATAATATTTTTTAAGGTATAGATTCTTATCGAGAGAAAAGGAGAGTGAGAATATGTTTGACCCCGTAAGAGTAAAAGACGAATGCGTGCGGTGGATACGCGATTTTTTTGAGGAAAACGGCAAAGGCTGCAACGCCGTTGTGGGAATATCCGGCGGAAAGGACAGCTCTATCGTTGCGGCTCTGTGCGTTGAGGCTCTCGGAAAAAACCGGGTCATCGGCGTGCTTATGCCGAATGGCGAGCAGGCGGATATCGACATGGCGAAGCTTCTCGTTGAGCATCTCGGCATTCGCCACTATATTGTCAACATTAAAGACGCGGTCGACGGAGTGATAAAGAACATCCCGTTTGAGCTGCAGCAGCAGAGCCTTATCAACCTGCCGCCGAGAATAAGGATGGCAACTCTCTACGCAGTTTCACAGAGCAACAACGGACGCGTTGCGAACACCTGCAACCTTTCGGAGGACTGGGTGGGCTATTCCACGCGCTACGGCGACGCGGCGGGGGATTTCAGCCCGTGCTCCCATCTCACCGTCAGGGAGATGAAGCAGATAGGCGCGGTCCTCGGCCTGCCGGACGTGCTTGTCCATAAAGTGCCCATAGACGGCCTGTGCGGAAAGACCGATGAGGAAAACCTCGGCTTTACATATGCGGAGCTTGACAGGTACATCCGCGAGGGCGTCATTGAGGACGAAGAAAAAAAGAAGAAAATAGACCGTATGCACAAAAACAATCTGTTTAAGCTTAAGATGATGCCTTCATTTGAGCCTGAGCTGTAAAAAGGAGGATCCGGAATGAAAAAAGTCAGAGTGGGCGTGCTCGGCGCGCACAGAGGAAGGACCATGATTCAGTACTGCAAGCAGGCCGATAACGCCGAGCTTGTGGCTGTGTGCGACAAAGCTCCCTACGAGCTCGAAAAGGTCCGCAGAGAAGCCGGAAGCCTTCCGGTTGCCTATTATGATAATTTTGACGATTTTATAAAACACGATATGGACGCAGTCGTGCTGGCGAACTACGCAAACGAGCACGCTCCCTTCGCCATAAGGGCCATGGAGGCGGGAAAGCACGTTTTTTCGGAGGTGCTGCCCGTTCAGACAATGAAGGAGGCGGTGGCTCTCGTTGAAGCCGTTGAGCGCACCGGCAAGGTTTACGCCTACGGCGAAAACTACTGCTATATGGCAGCTCCGAGAGAGATGAAAAAGCTTTACCGTGAGGGAAAGATCGGCGAGTTCGAATACGGAGAGGGCGAATACGTGCACAACTGCGAGTCGATATGGCCCGAGATAACCTACGGCGAGCCCGATCACTGGCGCAACAATATGTATTCCACCTTCTACTGCACGCACTCCCTCGGCCCAATCATCCATATCACCGGGCTTCGTCCCGTTTCTGTGACAGGATTTGAAAGCAGCAACAACGAGCGCCGCTTCCGAACCGGGAGCAGGGCGGCATGCTTCGGAATTGAGATGGTAACGCTTGAAAACGGAGCCATAGTCAAGAGCATACACGGAGAGCTCTATAAAAACAGCATCTGGTATTCCCTTTACGGCTCAAAGGGCCGTATGGAATCCTCAAGAGAAGACTCCCAAAACGGCGGCCATGACCGCATATTTATAAACGCCGACGAATTTTCGGGAGATTACGGGCACGACAGCGTTGATACCTATCTTCCCGCGGAAAAGGACGAGCAGAGCAAAAACTACGGCCACGGCGGCTCCGATTTTTATTCGATGTATTATTTCATCGAGCGCATCCTCGGCGACGAGACAGCCGATACAATAGACGTTTACGAGGCGCTCGATATGTTCCTTCCGGGCATGTTAGCTTTCCGCTCCATTCTTGACAACGGCA
>JAFSWN010000002.1 GCA_017450185.1 Clostridia bacterium
CGGCAAAACGGTCCACGTCGTTTATTATGCGGCTCAGAGTGTCGCCGGACTGATGTGAGTCAAGATACTTAAGCGGCAGTACCTGCAGCTTCCGGAAAGCGGCGGTCCTTATATCTTTGGTTAGCGAAGACACTATTTTGTTGTTCGCGTACGCGGCAAAATACGCTCCGGCGGCGCAAAACGCTATAAGCGCGCCGCAGATGAGCAGCCGGTATTTTATTCCGTCAAAATCAACTCTGCCGGGGCCTGATATAAGGTCTATGCTCTGTCCGAACAAAAGCGGGATATAAAGGCTCAGTCCGGCGTTAACGGCAGAGCAGAAAACCGAGAGGGCGATCTCGGGCCTGTAGGCCTTAAGAAAGCGGAGTATGCCCTTTACTGTTCCTTTGGGAGCTTTTGCCGCCATCATTTCGCCCCCCTTTCGGTGTCGTTTATGAATTTGTAGGCTGGGCTGTTTATGAGCAGCTCGCCGTGTTTTCCGGCAGCAGTTATTTTTCCGTCTTCAAGAACCAGTATATTATCGCAGTCCTTCACGCACGAAACCCGCTGTGAAACGGTTATCACAAGCGGCCTATATGAAAGCCCCGCGAGAGCGTCGCGCAGCATCCTGCCCGTCGCGGCGTCAAGCGCGGAAAACGAATCGTCAAGAATAAGTATCGGCGCTTTTTTCACAAGAGCTCTGGCTATAGTCAGCCTTTGCTTCTGTCCGCCCGAAAGATTGCGTCCGCCCTGCTCGATAACGGTGCCGAGCCCGTCCTTATTGAAAACAAAATCATATGCCTGCGCGATTTTAAGAGCATTCGCAAGCTCGTCGTCATCCGCGTTTTCTCCGCCCATAAGCAGATTGTCTCTTACCGTCCCTGAAAAAAGCACCGCCTTCTGCGGAACAACGCTCACAAGCTCGCCGAGCGTTTCCGCGCTGTAGCTTCTGACGTCGCGGCCGAACACGCTGACGCTTCCGGAGCTAACGTCGTAAAAGCGGGGTATAAGGTCGATAAGAGAGCTTTTTCCCGAACCGGTAGCGCCGATAACGCCGAGCGTCCCGCCCTTTTCCGCCTTGAAGGATGCGTTCGTCAGCGAATCGTCTGAATTTTCGGCATAGCGAAGGCAAACGTCCCTGAATTCCACCGCGGGAGCCGAAAAATCGGGCTTTTCACCGTGTTCGGGGTGCTTCATATCGGGTTTCCCGGCAAATACCGAGCCTATCCTGTTCGCTCCGGCTATGCCCTTTGAAATGGTAATAATAAGATTGGCAAGCTTCAACAGCTCCACAAGTATCTGCAGCGTGTAGTTATAGAGCGCCACAACGGCTCCCTGAGTCATCACGCCTTTGTCAACACGCAGAGCGCCGATGTAAATGAGCGCTATGACCGCCGCGTTTAATATAACGTAAGTTGCGGGGTTGAGCGCGGACGATATCTTTCCCGCGAAAAGCGAAGCCCTGTAAAGCGTTTCCGACGCACCCTCAAAACGAGAGATCTCTTCGTTTTCTTTTGAAAAAGCCCTCAGCACCCTGACGCCGCTGAGGTTTTCCCTAACGCCCTTGAGCACCGCGTCAAGCTTTCCCTGAACCTTCTTATAGAGCGGCATCGTAACGAACATAACGGCAAAAATGACCGCGCCGAGCATGGGGACGGCCCCCGCGAAAACAAGAGCGCAGCGCGAATCGACCGTAAACGCCATGATCACCGCGCCGAACACAACAAAAGGAGACCTGAGCAGCAGCCTCAGAGTTAAATTGACCGCGTTCTGCGCAAGGCTTATGTCGCTCGTCAGCCTTGTGATAAGCGCCGACGGGCCCGAAGAGTCAAGCTGCGAGAAGCTGAGCCTCGTTATATGCCCGAACAGATCTGCCCTGAGATCGGATGAAAAACCAACGGCCGCCTTCGCCGAGAAATACTGCGCCGTGATCGAAAAAACAAGTCCCGCGAACGCGAGCGCGGCGAGAATGACGACGTTTTTAATTATATAACCCGTGTCGCTTAAGGCTATGCCGTTGTCTATTACGTTTTTTACAACCACCGGCACCATCAGCTCAAGCGCAGCCTCGGCCATTTTGAAAAGAGGCGCGAGAATGCTTAAATGCCGGTATTTTTTCAGATATCTGAAGAATAATTTCATTAAACCACCGGGGGTATTATATCATAATAAAAAAACAGATTCAACTGTGATTTTCCTTATTCCGCTGGACATATCGGCGTATTCCTGTTATACTTGCACCGAGGTGGTGTGCATGTATAACAGAGTAAAAGGTGCGTCCGAAGGGAAGCGCGACAAGACGATTCTCATTTGTCTTATTGCCTGCGCGGTGTTTTTTGCCGCCGTGCTGACGCCGGCTTTTATCGCCGCGAGCTCGAGCTACCGCTTCCACCGGTTCTCTCTCGATTTTGCCGAATGCCTCGTTTACGCGCGCAAAAACGGCGACGTCGTCTTGACCGTGGCGGACGAACGCGGTCCCGTCAGCCACGATACCGTAAGCAGGATATTCATGGAGCTCACCGACAGCGGCATGGGCCAGCCGATAAAGGAGGAGCCCGACGCTGAAAATATGCTCTTTTCTCTGCCCGACGGTTCTTCGCTTACGCTGTACCGCACCCCCTCGGACAACGGCCTTGAATATCCGACGGGCGTCACCGTCCGGTTCGAGGACGGCGAAGGAAAGGTTTTTATGTATCTTCAGCGGTATATGAGATACGAACACCTTGAACTTATGGCAAAAGCGGGGTAAAACCGTAAAAAATCACAAAGAACCGAAAACAATATCTTTACTTTTTTTAATATTTAAGATATACTAAAATGCAATAAAAAAACAGGTGGTAATTTTTATGGATAATATAAACCCCGGCGTTTCGGCGCCCGATATAAAGAACACTCCCGAGGGCCATGACGAGAACGCTCCACTCAGAGATCTTCCTGAAGGCGCGAAGGTTACCCGTTTCGCTCCGAGCCCCACCGGCTATATGCACGTGGGCAACCTCAGAACCGCGCTCTACACCTATCTCACCGCTAAGCACGACGACGGCGTTTTTATCCTTCGCATCGAGGACACCGATCAGGGCAGAAAGGTCGAAGGAGCGGTCGACGTTATCTACAAGACCCTCACCGAAACCGGACTTTTATGGGACGAAGGCCCCGACAAGCCCGGAAAAGTGGGTCCCTACGTGCAGAGCGAACGCATGGGTATTTTCAAGGCGTGGGCTGAAAAGCTCGTTGCAGACGGCAAGGCTTACTATTGCTTCTGCACCGAGGAGCGCCTTGAAAAAATGAGGGAGGACCAGATAGCCTCGGGTATGGCGGTTGGCACCTACGACCGTCACTGCCGCGACCTTTCCAAAGAAGAAATAGAAGAAAACCTCAAAAACGGCGTTCCCTACGTTATCCGTCAGAAAATGCCGCTCGAGGGCAAAACGAGCTTCGACGACCTTATTTACGGCCACATAGAGGTGGATAACCGCGAGCTTGAGGATCAGGTGCTTCTGAAATCCGACGGTATGCCCACCTATAACTTCGCTAACGTCATCGATGACCATCTGATGGGCATCACCCACGTGCTGCGCGGCAACGAATATCTTTCAAGCACTCCTAAATACAACCTTCTCTACGAGTCGTTCGGCTGGACCCCTCCCACCTATATCCACTGTCCTCCCGTTATGAAGGACGCCCACCAGAAGCTCTCAAAGCGCAACGGCGACGCGAGCTTCGAGGATCTTGTGGCGAAGGGCTATCTCAGCGACGCGGTGCTCAACTACCTCCTTCTTCTCGGCTGGAGCCCCGAGGGCGAAAAAGAGATTTTCTCTCTCGACGAGATGATTGGGGCGTGGGACCCCGCGAGAATAAGCAAATCTCCCGCCATCTTCGACCCGCTCAAGCTTCGCCATATAAATTTCGAATATATCAAAGCGCTGTCCCCCGAAGCCTTCCTCGAAAAGGCTAAGGCGGTTATGGACGCCGAGCTTCTTTCAAAAATACGCGACCTGCCTCTTTTGTGCAAAAACCTGCAGCCCCGCACCGAGGTTCTCGGCGAGATACCCGAGCAGATAGCCTTTATAAAGGAGCTTCCCGATTACGATACCGAGCTTTTTGTCAATAAGAAGATGAAGACCGATCCCGAAACCGCGCTCGAGGCTCTTGAGATCCTTAAGCCCATCCTTGAAAACGTCGCCGAATGGGCTCCCGAAGCCATATTCGCGGCATGCGCCGAAAAGGCGGCAGAGCTCGAAATGAAAAACGGTAAGCTGCTTTATCCTCTCGGCATAGCGCTCGCCGGCACACGCAGCACTCCCGGCGGCGGCACCGACCTCGCCGTGATACTCGGCAAAGACGAGACTCTTTCAAGGATCGACGCCGCCATAGAGAAGCTTCGCGTTTGATTTCAGACGTAATTTAATAATATGGAGAACTGTATGGAAGAAAACGGACTCAATTCAAATTTTATTCACGATTTCATAGACGAGGATCTCGCCGCCGGCGTTAACACCCGCGTGCAGACCCGTTTCCCGCCCGAGCCGAATTCATATCTTCACATCGGCCACGCAAAGGCGATATGCATCAACTTCGCCACCGCAGAGAAATACGGCGGCATATGCAACCTGCGCCTTGACGACACAAATCCCGTCAAAGAGGACGCCGAATTCGTCGAGGCGATAAAAGAGGATATCGAGTGGCTCGGCTTTAAGTGCGCAAACGTATATTACGCCTCCGAGTATTTCGATTTCATCTACGAGTGCGCCGTGAAGCTTATCGAAAAAGGCAAGGCCTACGTCGACGACCTCACCGCCGATGAGATAAGGGAGTACCGCGGCACTCTTACCGAGCCCGGGAAAAACAGCCCTTGGCGCGACAGGAGCGTTGAAGAAAACCTCAGGCTTTTCAAAGAGATGACAAACGGCAGTTACTCCGACGGCGAAAAGGTGCTCAGGGCAAAGATAGACATGTCGTCGCCCAATATGAATATGCGCGACCCCGTAATTTACCGCATAATGCACGTAAGCCATCACCAGACAGGCGACAAGTGGTGCGTCTACCCGATGTACGATTTCGCCCATCCTCTTTCCGACGCCAGAGAAAAGGTCACCTATTCTCTGTGTTCCCTTGAATTTGAGAACCATCGCCCGCTTTACGACTGGTTCATAAACGAGATCGGCTTTGAGGAGCCTCCGCGCCAGATAGAGTTCGCCCGCCTCAACCTCACAAAGTGCCTCACAAGCAAGCGCAAGAACATCATCCTGATGAAGGACGGCCTTGTAACCGGCTGGGATGATCCCCGTCTCGCAACGCTTTGCGGCATGAGAAGGCGCGGATATCCGCCTAAAGCCATAAGGTCGTTTATTGAGAAGGTCGGCGTTTCAAAGGCTTATTCCACGGTGGACTACGGTCTGCTCGAGGCCTGCGTAAGGGACGAGCTTAACGCAAGCGCTCCCCGGACCCATGCCGTCCTCGAGCCGCTCAAGGTGATAATCGACAATTATCCCGAAGATAAAACCGAAATGATAGAGGTGGAACGCCATCCCGACCATCCGGAAATGGGCAAGGCCTCCCTTAAGTTCTCAAAAGAGATCTACATTGAAAAGGGCGACTTTATGAAGGAGCCTCCGAAAAAATATTTCCGCATGTTCCCCGGAAACGAGGTGCGCGTCAAGGGTGCGTATTTCCTCACCTGCGTTTCCTATGAAGAGGATGAAAACGGAGAGGTGACCTGTATCCACTGCACCTACGACCCCTTAACGAAGGGCGGCGACTCGCCCGACGGCAGAAAGGTCAAGGGCACCATCCACTGGGCGGGTGCAGATTTCGTCAAGGCGGAAATAAGGCTCTACGGCCAGCTTTTCGATATCGACAACCCCGGAGCCCTTTCCGACGACGAGCTCAAAGCCTCCGTCAATCCCGATTCTCTCACATTGCTTGAAAACGCGCTTGTCGAGCCCGAGGCCGCGTCCGCAAAGCCCGGTTCGGCATTCCAGTTCGTGCGCAACGGTTACTTCTGCGTCGACCCGGATTCAACTTCCGATAGGCCCGTGTTCAACCGCACCGTGCAGCTCAATTCGTCGTATAAACCCAAATAAAAGGAGCAAACAGTAATGAAAACCGCCTATAAAGTAACGATCCCGATTTTCACCCTCGGAATAATCCCCATTCTTTTCTTCCTGCCCTTGCTGCATCTGAGCATTTCGTCCTCTCTTGCCGGTTCCCTTATGGGCACTCTCGGGCTTAAAGAGCATCAGAGCATATATGATATAGTAAAATTCGGAAGCGGTATGGATTCTACCCAGAGCGCGTTGTGGAAATCGATCGGCAGCGCGATATTCGATAAGGAAGGTACCATAGGAGCAAAGCTCACAAACACCCATCATCTGTATTTCTTCGCGGCGTTTGCGGTTCTTATGCTCGTGCTCGCCATAGCCGCCGCTGTTTTTGCCATAGCAACAAAAAAATACCTTGTTACCACCTGCCTTTGCGCCGGTTCGCTTATATCTGCGTTCGCAATGAACAAGAGCTTCGACGCTTTCGCGAAGCCCCTTCTTTCCGGAGAGATAAGCATAAGCTCGTTTTTATCGGATTCAGGCTCCGGCTCGAACAACGTTCTTTCAAACCTGCTCGGCTCGCTCGCGAAGGTAGAGGCTCTCGAGCTGTCGTTTGCATATTCCTTTGCTATAATCTTCCTTGTCGCCGCAGTGGTCTTCAGCGTCGTCATGCTGATATACCGCAAAAACTCATAAACGCAAGACGTAAAAAAATCAGGGGGCTGTTTCAAACGCAGCTCCCTGTTTTGATGTGTGTCGGGCATGGCACAAATCTTGCGGGTGAGAGTCCCGTCACGGGTATTTACCGCCAAATGTAGTGAACCGCAAGCCGTTGACAGCAATGTCAAGGGGGGAGGAAGCGGAGTAGCAAAGCTCAGGAGCCTACGTACAGAAACTTGATCAGGCTAAATGGTGGATAAGGCTGCATAACAAGCCGAAGTCCGAAAGGTAAAC
>JAFSWN010000135.1 GCA_017450185.1 Clostridia bacterium
ATACATTCTACCATATCCTGCCCATAAATGCACTGTCTACTTTCCGGGTTTTACAACTTCATCCTTTGTTCGTTTTTCGGGGACGTCGTCGGAATCCACTCAAATCGACCTGTCCATTTTTATGGGTACAGTTTAGAGTCTAAATCGGAATTCTTAATTCTTAATTCGTAATTCGTAATTTCGGAAGCTGCGCTTCGCATTATAAAAAATATGAGGTTTGATAATATCAATTATCTTAATGCTTGAGTTAAATGTGTAGTTAATTATAATAGTTTAATTAATTACGCATTACGCATTACGCATTACGCATTGCGCTTTGCGCTTTGTACATCCCGTGAGCGACAGCGAACATCGTACCCCCATCCCCCATCCCGCGCCGAAGCGCATTCCCATAAACTATTATCTTTAATCTTTTATCATTTAATCAGAACCGGCTGTATCTGCCTTCCCGCCATGGCGTGATCTATCGCCGCGGCGGTTTTTTCAAAGTCCGCAACTATGGAGTTCGGCTTTTCATTCGGGTCGTCCTGCGTGTAGGGCACAAAGAACACGTTCTTAAAGTTCTGTAGCGTTCCTATGTTTTTGGCGGCTCCGGCCAGAGCGTCGTTTGACGATATCGCGATAAGCAGCGGCCGCTGGTTTCTGAGGTGTGATTTTGCCGCGAGAGTTACCGGCGTGTCGGCTATGCCGCAGGCGAGCTTTGCCAGCGTGTTCCCGGTGCACGGCTCGATAACGAGAACGTCCAAAAGCTTTTTCGGCCCTATCGGCTCTGCGGCCGCAAGGGTCGATATTATTTTATTTTTCGTTATATCTTCTATTTCCGAAATAAATTCTTCGGCTCTTCCGAACCGTGTGTCGGTTCCGTAGGCGTTGAAGCTCATAATAGGTATGAGCTCATGTCCCGCTTCCTTTAAGCTCTTTATAACGGGGATAACTCTCTTAAAGGTACAAAAGGAGCCGGTGAGCGCGAATCCGATTTTAAGCTTATCCACTGTTTTCCACCTCCCCGGCTATGTTTTCAATAGCGTCGGCAATAAAGTATCCGGCGCTCAGAGGCGAATACCTTCCCGGAAGCGAGGGCGCCGAGTGCAGCGTGAAGCCGAGCTCCTCCGAAGCTCTGGCGTCGATTCCGAACGGAGCGCTCGCCGTCTCAAAGAGAACGCAGTCCTTATTAAGGGCTTCAAGCTCTTTTCTTCCGATGATCTGCGACGGCGCGGTGTTGATAAGCGCCGAAAACCATCTTTTTTTATCGCAAAAGCTTTTAAGATGCTGCGCTTCCATGCCGAGCGTTTGCGCTCTGGCGAGGCCGGCGGGGTCCCTTGAAAAAACCGTGACCTTAGCGCCGAAGGAACGAAGGAACCTTGCGAGATAGAATCCTATCCTTCCGTAGCCCGTAATAGCTATATCCGCCCCCGAAAGCGAGCAGGGAAGCTTTGTTATGAGTATGCCCGTAAGAGCCTCGGCCGTGAGCATCGCGTTATATAGCAGCAGGGCTTCGCTTTCGCCGTAATCGTAAACCGTGCAGCCGCCGTTTTTCAGCCTTTCCTTCATGGCTCCCGGCATCATCCCTCCGTAAACGGTCCTTCCGCATGGTACGTTTTTTATTATATCTTCAAAAGTTATCTCTGTTTCGCAAAACGGCGCCCAAAGAGTTTTGCCGTTTCGGGAGCAGGGAAGCCCGAAAACAATGACGTCGCTTAATAGAGCTTCATTTAGCTTCTTTTCGGCAGGTATCTCTTCAAACGGCGGCGTATAAAGCTCAAAGCCGTAAACGCGCGAGTCAAACCCTTTCGAGCCAAGCCTTCTTGCCGCGTATAAAAGGCGCGAATCCCCGCCGATGACCGAAACTGTGTTTTTTGCTGTCATTCTGGTTTTCCTCCTCGGTAGATTATACGACGGCGTTATTTTTTTGTGATAAATAATTGCCAAGCTGCGTTAAAAGTGATATACTTAAAACAATATGAACGTAAGGAGCTTTTTTATGAACAAACTCCATTTCAAATACGGCGCTATGGGGTCTTCCAAAACCGCGCAGGCGCTCATGACAAGATACGGCTATGAGGAAAAGGGCGCTAAAACCTGGCTCATCAAGCCCGCTACCGACAGCCGCGACGGCGTTTCGGTGCTTCGTTCTCGTATAGGCCTCGAGGCCGAGGCAACGGTTATTGCTCCGGACGTGGATATCCGAGAAATGCTCGAGGTCCTTATTCTGGACGGCGAGAATATCGAGGTGATAATCGCCGACGAATCTCAGTTTTTCACGGAAAAGCAGGTGTGGGAGCTAAGGGAGATAGTGTCCCGGTACGACCTGACCGTCATCTGCTACGGCCTTCGCACCGATTTCAGGTGCAGGCTTTTCCCCGGAAGCAAGGCGCTTTTGGAGCTTGCCGACGATATCGACGAAATAGCCTCCGCCTGTAAATGCGGTCACAAGGCGTTTGTGAACGCCCGCTTTGATGAAAACGGAAGGGTGACCGTCGAGGGGCCGCAGGTGGCTCTCGGCAGCGACGACCGCTATGAAAGCATGTGCTGGACGTGCTGGAGAGAGGCGCTCAGAGAAAACGGATATACGGGCGATATCAATCAAATTTATTAACATTTTGTTCATAGTCTATTGAAAAACGTTTTCGTCTATGATAAACTAAAAAAAGATATTTTTTCAGGGGTGATATAATGAGAACCTACTATGACCTTATACCTTCGCAGCTTAACATGTACATGCTTGTCAAGTTCAGCTTCCACAAGGAAATAGTCCAGATCCCGGCTTCCTTCTCGGTTGCAAGAGACATCGATTTCGACGTCCTCAAAAAGGCGCTCAACATTGAATTCGAGCGAAACGACTCAATGCGTCTTCGCTTCAAAAAGGTCGACGGAGAATTAAAGCAGTACTTTCTTGACGAATTCAAAATGGACGACGTGCCGGTTATGGAATTCTCCTCAAACGAAGAAAAAGACGCTTATTTTCAGAAGGACGCCGTTACTCCGGTTCATTTCCTGAAAAACGAGACCTTCCGCATCGTGTTCTTCAAAATGGCCGACGGGCGTAAGGGCGTTTATTTCAACTGCTCGCACCTTGCCATCGACGCAATGGGTATGCTCGTTTTCTTCCTCGATCTTCTGGGAGTATATAAATCGCTCACCACCGGCTGCGAGATGCCCCAGCCCTTATTCAAGTATGAGGACTATATCGTTTCCGAGCTTGAAAAATCAAAGGACGAAAAGCGTCTTGCAAAGGGCCAAAAGTTCTATCAGGAGTATTTCGCAAAGGGCGGCGAGCCCTTCTATGCCGGCGTGCACGGCCCCGAGCTGCTTGAAAAAGAGCGCAAAAAAGAAAAGAACCCCGACCTTCACGTCACAAAGGCGGCCTACGCCCCCTTCAACGACAGGGCCGAAGTCATTTCCTATCTTATTTCCGGGGAAGACGCCGAAAAGATCCTCAAATTCTGCCTCGACAATAACGTGTCTCCCGAAACTCTCTTCACCTTCGCGATGCGCACCTACTGCTCCGCGATAAACTACCGCACCGAGGACGTTTTCTATAACCTTATGTGCTCGAAGCGCATAACCTATAAGGATATGAGGACCGGCGGCTGCATGGCGCAGACCCTTCAGGTGCGCACCATTATCCCCGAAACAGCCACCTTTAAGGAGGGGCTCGACGAGATATTCAGAGTCCGCGCCCAGCTATACAGGCATCTGAGCTATCCTTTTATATACGCGAGAGGCATGCTTATGAAGATGTACGGCCACTCCACCACTCAGGGCGTCGCGTCGTTCATGTTCTCGTGGCTCCCCATCCCGATAGACAAGCTCTCAGACCTGGATTTTGATTTCAAGACCTATAATCTCGGCAGATATTTTAACCCCCTCTACGCCATCTGCTATCCAGATCCAATAAGCCGCGGCGTCAGGATGCACTATATGTACCGCTGCAAGATAGTCACTCCCGGGGACGTTAAGTCGCTTCACGACAACATGGTGAAGATCATCCTCGCAGGTATAGAAAATCCCGATATCCCCATAAAAGACCTGCTTGACGCTGTAAAAAGATAAGGAGGCCGGGTTATGGCTCAGTTTACAAAAAAAGACAAAAAAGAGATCGACGCCATCCGCCACGAAGTGCACATGATGGGCGAGCTTATAACTCTCCGTCAGCTTCTCGACAGAATGGAGGTCTACGGCGACCGCATCTGCATGGTGGAAAAGAAAAAGTATGAGATAATCCAGCACACCGTGCGCGATTTCCGCACCGACGTGTACGCTCTCGGCACCGCGCTCATTTCGCTCGGACTTAAGGGCAAGCACATAGGTATTGTAAGCGAAAATTCATACGCGTGGGTCGTGGCGTATTTCGCAGTTACCTGCGGCGTCGGCGTCGTCGCCCCCATCGATAAGGAGCTCACCGACGAGCTTATAAGCTTCCTTTTCACAAAGGCGGACTGCGAGGCGGTGTTCTTTTCAAAGATGTATCAGAAAACCGCGAAATACCATCTTGCGCACGACGAAAGATGCAAAACCGCCATCTGCTTCAACAAAGAATTCGACGAGGAAAACATCCTTAATTTCGATAAGCTTGTGGCTCTCGGCAAAAAGCTCATGGACGAGGGCGACCGCAGCTTTATCGACGCCAAAATAGAAAAAGACGATCTCGCCGCCATAGTGTTCACGTCAGGCACCACGGGCATAAACAAGGGCGTTATGCTCACTCACGGCAACTTCGCCCAGAACGCCGACGGCGTGCTTGAATCCATCGACCCCGATCAGTACAGCTCCATATCCCTTCTCCCCATGAACCACGTTTACGAGCTGAGCTGCAATATATTCACGGCGCTCTATATGAACTGCATCGTCTACATAAACGACAGCCTCAAAAACTTCCAGCAGAACCTGCAGCTGTTTAAGCCCGACGCGATGGCTATAGTTCCTCTCGTTATCGACACGATATACACAACCATTTGGAAGACCGCCGAGGAGACCGGAAGAGCGGACGTGCTCAAAAAGGGCCTTAAGATATCAAACGCCCTCATGAAGGTGGGCATAGACGTGCGCCCCAAGCTGTTTTCGCAGATAGCCGAAAAGTTCGGAGGGAAATTCCCCACCTTTTCGTGCGGCGGCGCTCCCACAAGAGTGGAATACGTCACCTGCCTTTGCGATATGGGCTTTAATATCTACAACGGCTACGGCCTCACCGAATCGTCTCCCACGGTAACGCTGAACCTTGACTGCCGCAACAAGCCCGACTGCGCCGGAAAGCCCTTCCCGAAGGCTGAGTATAAGATCCACGAGCCCGATAAAGACGGCGTTGGCGAGATATGGATCAGGGGCGAAAACGTCACAAAGGGCTATTATAACGACGAAGAAGCCACAAAGGCCTCGTTTGAGGACGGCTGGTTCAAAACCGGCGACTACGGCAGAACGGGCGAAGACGGTATGCTCTATATTATGGGCCGCAAAAAGAACCTCATTATCCTCGACAACGGCAAAAACGTGTTCCCCGAAGAGGTGGAAGCCTTCTTCATGGAGCATCTTGAATACGTTCACGAGGTGGTGGTGTTCGAGGCCGAAAAAGAGATAAACGGCCGCCCGCAGAAAATAATTGCCGCCGCCTTCCAGCTCGCTCCCGAGGATTTCGAGGGCAAAACGGAAGATGAGCTCTATGAGATGATGAACAAGGACGTAAGCGAAGTAAACAAGCTCCTTCCCGCCTACAAGAGAGTTGCCGACGTCTACGTCTCCACCGAGGAGTTCGAGATCAATTCGACACGCAAAGTTATCCGCAAAAAGGTGGAGGACCGCTATTACGCCCACCTCAAAGCGGTAGGTCAATAAGATTAAATTTCAGGAGGAAATTAAAATGCTTGAAAGAATGAGAGAAATTATCTGTGAGTTCGTGGACATCGATCCCGAAAGCATCACGCTCGACACCAACATCCGCCACGACCTCGGTCTCAACTCCCTTGAGCTCGTCAACCTCGCGGTTGAAATAGAAGAGGAATTCGAGGTCGAGATCCCCGACAGGGAAGCGATGGGACTGGAAACGGTTGCGGACGCGATCAGAATAATCGAAGAGTATATGTAATATGGCCCGCTGCGCGGGCGGGATAGTGTTCGCTGTCGCGAACGGGATATTGCTCACTGCGTTCGCGGGATGGGGGATGGCGTTCGCTGTCGCGAACGGGATATTGCTCACTGCGTTCGCGGGATGGGGGATGGCGTTCGCTGTCGCGAACGGGATATTGCTCACTGCGTTCGCGGGATG
>JAFSWN010000136.1 GCA_017450185.1 Clostridia bacterium
TGATATAGTCGTATATAAAAGCGTTCTTCGCGGCCTGCTCCACGTCCTCGTCGGTGGCGTCGTCGCGGCCGTAGCGTATGTTTTCCCTTATGGTGCCCTTAAAGAGCCACGTATCCTGAAGCACCATGCCGAAGTTCGCGCGAAGGGCGTTTCTCGACATTGAATAAATGTCCTTGCCGTCAAGGTAGATGTGCCCGGAGTTTATATCGTAGAAGCGCATCAGAAGGTTGACTATCGTTGTCTTTCCGGCGCCGGTGGGGCCGACTATAGCCGTGGTTGAGCCGGGAGCGGCAACAAGGTCGAGGCCGTCTATGAGCGGCACGTCCTCGACGTATCTGAACGAAACGTCCTTGAACTCAATAAGTCCCTTTATTTCGCCGGGGTCGACGCACTGCTCGCTGTCGGGGTCCTCCTCGGGCTCGTCAAGCAGGTTGAATACTCTCTCGGCCGAGGCGAGCGACGACTGGATGCTGTTTATTATCCTCGAAAGGCTTATAATCGGCGTTGAGAAATAGCCCGAATATGAGAGGAACTTGGTTATATCGCCGATACCGCCGAATTTTGAGGAGGCGAAGGTGCCGTTTTTCACCCCGATGTACATATATCCTCCGAGCAGGCACAGCGAAACGTAGTTTATGTTTTTGATGAGCGTGAGCACGGGGTTGAGCACGCCCGAGATCATATTAGCAACAAAGCTGTTGTGCCCGAGGCGCTCTGTGATATCCCTGAATTCTTCTATCGACTGCTTCTCGTGGCCGAAGATGCGCACGATCGTGTGGCCGGCGTACATTTCTTCGATGTGGCCGTTTAAGTCGCCCATAGTGTCCCAGTAGCGGCGGAACCATATCTTTGATTTCTTTGAAACCGCATAGGATATGGAGCCCGAAACGGGAACAAGGATTATGGCGGCGAGGGTCATGATGACGTTTCCGGTGCGAAGCATCATAATAAGGCTTCCCACCACCTGAATTACGCTCGTCATAACGGTGAGTATGCTTGCCTGCAGGCTGGAGCTCACGTTTTCAATATCGTTTATGACCTTGGATATGACCTGCCCTTTGGTCTGGCGGTCGAAGAAGCTCAGCGGAAGGCGCGAAATTTTTTCGTTGGTCTGCGCTCTCAGAGAGCAGACGAGCTTTTGCGAAACGCCCGCCGAGAAGAACTCCTGAGAGAACTGGAACAGGCTCGCAAGCCCGTATAAAACGGCGAGAACGGTTATTTCGCGCATTGCGGGCTGGAAGGATATCGCGGTCTTTGTTTTAACGAAATCCTCAATGAGCTTCTGCATGATGTTTATGACGTTGCTCATATACTCGGGAGCTATAATGTTACAAACGGTCGCCCCCATGGCGGAAATGACGACGAGCGCCATCGAGAAGGCCTGAGGCTTTATGAGCGAGAAAAACCTCAGCACCGTACCTTTCGCGTTTTCGGGCTTCTGCTCGTCCTTTTTCTCTTTTCTGTAGTCTGCGTATCTGCTCTTGTATTCCTGTTCGGGAACGTCTGCGCGTGTCTTTTTACTCATCGTCGTCGCCTCCCTTCTGTTCGGAAGCGTCCGTTTCCGTTGCTTTTTCTTCATTAGCGCCCTCGCCGAGCGCTTCTTCGCTTATCTGCGTTACAACGATCTCTCTGTAGAGCTCGCAGGTCTTAACGAGCTCGGCGTGCGTGCCCTGTCCCACCACCTTGCCGTTGTCGAGCACTATGATACGGTCGGCGTTCAGCACTGTTCCGACTCTCTGCGCCACTATTATAAGGTTGGTGTCGGTAAGGTTTTCTCTGAGAGACGCTCTCAGACGCGCGTCGGTCGCAAGGTCGAGCGCCGAAAAGCTGTCGTCAAACAAAATAATTTTCGCGCCCTTTATAACTGCTCTCGCAATGGCGAGGCGCTGCTTCTGTCCGCCCGAGAAGTTTTTGCCCGCCTGCGAAACGGGGCTCTCTATGCCCTCGGGCATAGCCGCCACAAAGCTCTTGGCCTGGGCTATCTCGAGCGCGCGCCATATTTCGCTGTCGGAGGCGTCGGGTTTGCCGTAGCGCACGTTGTCGGCTATGGTCCCGCTGAACAGGAAGGCCTGCTGCGGAACGACCGCTATAGTGGAATTGAGAGCTTCCGAAGACTGGTCCTTTACGTTTACGCCGTTAACTGTGACTTCGCCCTCGGTACAGTCGTAGAGCCTCGGGATGAGGTTCAGCATTGTGCTCTTGCCTGAGCCGGTGATGCCGATTATGGCGGTCATCTCACCCGGACGTGAAACAAAGCTGACGTTTTCAAGCATGAAATTGGAGTTTTCTTTTTTCGGTGCCGGCGAGGCGCCCTTCGGGGACATGAACCTCTTCTTTTTGGCGGGAGGCTTCGGCTTATACTTGAAGCTGACGTTCCTGAATTCCACCTTGCCGAGGTCCTCTTCGGCGGGTGTCACGGGGCTTTCGGGCTCGATAACGTCGGGAACGGCTTCCATTATGGCCTTGATCCTCTTGCCTGAGACCGAAGCTCTGGGAATGCTCATAAGAATGCTCACCACCGACATGACCGAGGTGATGATAAGTGAAAAGTAGGCGATGAAGGCGGAGAGGTTGGGGATGGTGTTCATTATCTCCTCCGACTGCGTTACCGGGTCGAGCAGATTAACGGCGTTAATGGTCTTGAGCATTATCACGCATATCAGGCCGTACATGAACAGCGTCAGTATAGGTATAAGGCCCGCCAGCGACCTTGCCGCCACAAGGGCGATGCCGGTGAGCTTTTTGTTTGTATCGTCGAAGCGTTCGTCTTCATATTCGGTGCGGTTGAACGCCCTGACCACCCTTATTCCGCTTATCTTTTCGCGCATGATCTGGTTGACCTTGTCGACCAGCTTCTGTATTTTTGAATAAAGAGGGATTATTATTGCTATAAGCACCACCGCGAGACCCGCCATAACGGGAATGAAGCTCAGCGCGGTCTTGAGCACTCCGGGGTTCATGCGGTAGGCCATAACGAGTCCGCCCACGAGCATTATCGGGATGGGCAGAATGGATTTAAGAGTTGAAAGCACGATATCGTGAATTTGCCGAACGTCGTTCGTCGTCCTTGTGACAAGCGAGGAAACGCCTATTTTGTCGATATTGCTCTGCGACAGGTGCGACACCTTGTTGAATATGTAGTTGCGAAGCTCAATTGAGTAGCCGACCGAGGTCTTCGTTGAAAAATAGGTGTTCGCTATCGAGGTAACGATGCCCGCCAGCGTGAAGCCGAGCATGATAAGGGCGCATCTTACTATAGCTTTCATGTCGTAGCCGAGTATCGACGACATCATGTCCCTTGTATAGTATGGGAGGAGAAGCTGCATGGCCGTGTTCACAGTGGCAAAAAATATTGAGGCGAGAAGCGTCCACTTGAAGGGCTTTAGCAGGCTCAGGACCTTTTTCATTATTTTTCTCCTTTATTTTATACTTACATTCCATGTTACCATAGTTTGTTATCAAATACAAGAGTTTTTTTCGGCTCAAATGAGCGCAGCCGGGCGCAAACCGAGGTCCCGGACAGGGTCCGGCAAGCGCGTTTTCCGCTTAATTAGATTTATTATTGAATTAGTTTATTTGAATTATAAAATTTTATGACGCAAACGCTTGTCTTTTTTTTGATTTCGTAGGATAATATATATCCGAGTCCGCGAAGCTTATGGCGGGCTTAAAAATTCTATGGTTACAGAAGTGTAAAAATGGTATTCTCAAGTCTTATTTTTCTGTTGGCGTTTCTGCCGCTTAACCTGTTCTGCTATTTCTTCGTTGATTCGATAAAAGCGAGGAACACGGTCCTTTTGGTGTTCTCCCTCATTTTCTACGCGTGGGGGGAGCCCGTTTTCGTGCTCATCCTCATCGGGATGTCGTTCTTCTGCTGGCTGTTTTCGCTGTATATAGAAAAATACGCCGAAAACAAAACGGGTAAAAAGCTGTTTATGGCGCTGGCCGTGGTGTTCTGCCTTGGCACGATAGGCTTTTTCAAATACGGGGGCTTCATCACCGAAAATCTGAACGCTGTTATCGGTTCCGACGCGCTCTCTTTCCCGAAAACGACCCTTCCTATAGGTATTTCGTTTTATACCTTCCAGCTCCTTACATACGTTGCCGACGTCTACAGGGGCGAGGTCCCCGCGCAGAAGAAATACGCTCGCGTGCTGCTGTACGCCGGTCTTTTCCATCAGTGCATAGCGGGCCCGATAGTGCGTTACGGCGACATTGAAAACGAGCTGACAGAGCGCTCTTCCGACCTGCAGTCGATAAGCGCGGGCTTTTCACGCTTTTGCGCCGGGCTTGCCAAAAAGGCCGTTCTCGCCAACGCCTGCGGAGCCGCGTCCGACGCGCTGCTGGTCGCCGATTCCGCCGTGCTGGACGCCTCGAGCCTTTCTGTTCTCCAGAGCCGCAGCGCGCTGACTCTGTGGGCGGGCATGGCGTTCTATATGCTTCAGATCTATCTCGATTTCTCCGCGTATTCCGATATGGCGATAGGCCTCGGCCTTATCTGCGGGCTGCACTATAAAGAGAATTTCGATTATCCCTATATCTCGTCCTCTGTCACCGAGTTCTGGAGGCGCTGGCACATATCTCTCGGCACGTTCTTCAGAGATTACGTGTATATCCCTCTCGGAGGAAACCGCAAGGGGACCGCGCGTCAGATTTTCAATCTCGGCGTGGTGTGGGCGCTAACCGGCCTTTGGCACGGAGCGAGCTGGAACTTTGTGCTGTGGGGGCTGTATTTCTTTATTTTCCTTGTGCTCGAAAAATTCGTTTTCGGCAAATTCCTTGAAAAAACGAAGGCACTCAAGCATATATATCTTCTTGCCGTGGTGTATTTCGGCTGGGTGCTTTTCCGCTTTACCGAGACGTCGCACGTGGGAGCGGTGCTGAGGGGCATGTTCTGCCTCAATAAAAATCCGCTCAGCACGTTCGAGAGCCGCAAATTTGTCTTCGGCTACGTTTTGTTCTTTATCATCTGCGTTATCGCCTGCACTCCCGTTGTGAAGGTCGCGTCGGAGATACTGAACAGAAAGGCAAAGGAGTCGCGCCTCGGGCTCTATATCGCCCGTACCGTCGACGTCGCGCTGCCGGTAGTTCTGCTTCTTCTGTCGGTCCTCTCGCTTGTCGGCGATTCGTATAATCCCTTCCTCTATTTCCGTTTTTAGGTGCCGCCATGAAAAACAATTCATATCTTTTAGTAAAAATAATGGTAGCGGGGGTCGCGCTGACGGCGCTGACCTTCCTCGCGTTTATCTTTCCGCTGCGTCCCACCGAAAGCCTCACCGAAAAAAGAAAGCTTGCCGAATTTCCGAAATTCAGCTTTTCGTCGCTTTTCAGCGGTGAGTATTTTTCGGGGGTCTCCGCGTGGTTTTCCGACACCGTGCCCTATAGGGACGATCTTACGGCCTTGAACGCGAAGCTGCAGCACCTGCTCGGCACAAACGCCGCCGTCGCGGGCTTCAACGAGGGCGCTAAGGGCGACGATATACCGGACGTTCCTCCCGAAACCGAGCCTCCCGCGTCCCTTCCTGCCGACGCTTCGGAAACCTCCGACGCCTTGACCGAAGCTCCCTTGGCAAGCGAAACTGTATCCGAAACCGAGATCGAGACCGAGCCCGAAAGCTCCGAAGACGAGGAGGTTACCGGAGCGGTACAGAAGTTCTCAGCCATCCTTGTTTACGGGGACGCGGGATACGAATACTACAATTTCGTGCAGGACGCCTCCGAACGCTACAGCGCCGCGGTGAACCGCGCGGGCGAGGTGCTTGCAGGTAAAGCGAAGGTCTACGACATGATAATCCCCACGAGCATAGACGTAACTCTCAACAAGACCGTGCGCGCTTCTCTTTCCGTTTCCGACCAGAAAAAGGCAATAAACTATATGGAAAGCCTGCTTTCCGACAAAATAACAAAGGTGAGCATCTTCGACACCATGGTCGAGCATAAAAACGAATACATTTATTACCGCACGGACCACCACTGGACGGGCCTCGGCGCGTATTACGCCTACGTGAAATTCTGCGAGGCTAAGGGCGTTCAGCCCGTTAAGCTCGAGGACTGCGTCTACAAGGCCTACGACGGTTTTTTGGGGACCTTCTACACGGATTCGGGCTCCGATCCCGCTCTCGGGAACAACCCGGACGTTGTGGAGACCTATATGCCTCCGGTGAACGCAACGATGACCTTCACGGATATGTCGGGCAAGACCTATTCCGGAATGAGCGTGCTTTACGACGCCACGACAAACAACGCGCACTTCAAATACAGCGCCTTTATCTGGGGCGACAACCCGTATTCTGTTATAGAAAACCTCGATATGGCCGAAGGCGAGAGCCTTCTGCTGATAAAGGAGAGCTTCGGCAACGCTATAGCTCCGCTGTTTACATACAATTATAAATATATATACGTTATGGACTACAGGTACTACGAGGGCACGGCAGCCGCGCTCGTTGACAGGTACGGGATAAACGACATGCTGTTCTGCAACAATATCTCGATGACAAGGGCAATGTCGCAGACGAATTCGCTTTATAATCGCGTCGGGTGAACGGATCAACGCCGAAAATTCATATTTTTGTAAAACAAAATCTGCAATTTTACATTGACATATAAAAAATATTGCGCTATAATGTTCGGGTAGATACTATGATTATGTTTAAAAACAGGAATGGTATTTAAAAAACAGGAGGATATTATCTATGAGAAAGATCAACAAAAAACTTATCTCGCTTGTTCTCGCTGTCGCTATCGTTATCGGCTGCGGCCTCACCGCTTTCGCAGGTATCGGCGATCTCGCCTATAACGTTAGAGACGACGGTACCGGCGCAATCACCGAGTATCTCGGTGAGGTTGAAGACGGTCTGCTGGTTCTTGACGACGAAGATGAGCTTCTTGAGCTCCCGATGACCGCCGTTGAAAACGAAGCTTTCCTTTACGATCCTTATGACGAGGAGCTTGCTTATCTCGCCGACGTGACCGCTCTTGTTATCGAAGAGGGCATCTCCGAGATAGGCACACGTTCGTTCGCCTATCTTCCCAACCTTGAAACGGTTGAATTCAAAGGCAGCGTCAAGCTCGGCACAAACGCTTTCCAGGGCTGCTCCAGCCTTAAGTCGGTCACCTTTGACGGCGACGCATATCTCGGCAGATACGCTTTTGCGGGCTGCTACAATCTTGCGGAGATCAACACCAAGGACGGCGCTTCTTTTGACGCTGAGTACGGCGCTCTGAACAGCACCAAGTGGTTCAACAACTATTCCGTTGACTTCGTTACCATCGGCACCACGCTTGTAGCCTATAAGGGCCACGACGCCGAGGAGACCATCCCGCTCAACATAACCAAAATAGGCGCTTCCGCCTTCGAGGGCAACAAGAGCCTCAAGAAGATCATCTTCTCACGCTACGTTGACACCATCGGCAACAGAGCCTTTGCGGATTCCGGACTTCAGGAAGTTGTTTTCGACAATCTCGGCACCATCACCGAGGTGGGCGTCGACGCTTTCGCGAACACCCCCTACTTCAACAACTATGAAGGCGAATTCTTCATCATAGGCGACATCCTTGTTAAATACATGGGCGACGACGTTTCCTTCGTCATCATCCCCAACACCGTTAAAGAGATCGCCGCGGGCGCGTTCGACGGCTGCTACGTTTCCTACAGCCCCTATTCGTTCGTTATCTCTTCCATCACCGTTCCCGCTTCCGTGACCGAGTTCGGCGAGAACTGCTTTGCTCTCGCCACCCTTCCCGACGGCACTACCTATTCTCCCAGAATCTACGCTTATGCCGGAACTCCCGCAATGAAGGCACTTGAAGACTCCGGTTATCTTGTTGAGGTCATGCCGGTTATGGCTGATCTTAACGGCGACGGAGAAGTCACCGCCGCCGACGCGAGGATCGCGCTCAGAATAGCCGTCAAGCTTGACGAAGCCGACGATCTTCTCAAGGCTGCCGCCGACGTAGACGGCGACAAGAGAGTTACCGCTGCCGACGCGAGACTTATCCTCAGAATGGCTGTCCGCCTTGAAGACTACACTTCAAACGATCTTCTCTATATGCCCAAGACCGACGTTGAGATTCTTATGGCCTATACCGCAGCCGTGAAGAAGGCCGCCGTCGCGAACGTTGGCTATACCAAGACCGTTGCCGACGAGATCACAGACGTTGACGTCAACCTCCAGCACAAGAACAAGGTAGTGGGTATCGCGAGCACCGGGCTTACAAACTCCGTCAAGAAATACGCAAGCGACACTCAGGCCGCTCTCGACAACCTGTTCATCCCGAACCTTCTGAGCACCGCTCAGATCAAGAGCGCCAGCAACGAGCTTAAGGACGGCAAATACTACATCACCATCGTTATGAACGACGTTCAGGACGCCTACATTACGTCCGATGCGCCCGTATACACCGGCGGCTACTCCTACCTCAACAGAGTAATGCCCGTTGTCAGCGGCAAGATCTTCTACGACGCCATCAGCTCCAACAGCTGGTTCAAGCTTGTTCCCGATTCGGATAACCGCACCATGAACTGCGTAAGAAAGTACGCTCTCAGATTCACCGATCCTACCATCAGACTCGTCATTGACGCCGACACCCTCAAGGTTCAGGCCATCAGATACGTCAACACCCTCAACTTCAACGTTGACGGCAGAGTCAACGGCATCGACATCTCCGGTCAGGGCTTCAAGACCGGCGACGGAACCGTCAAGAGAGTCGACAGCGTTACCTACAACTACTTCCAGTGGTAACAGCCGGTTCTTTCGGTAAAATTTAGCAAAAACGAGCCCGCCGCAAATATCAGGACCGGATAAGGCAGTTTTTGCACATTGTAAAAAAACCCACTATTGCAGCTTTCAGGCAATGAAAGCTTCATAGTGGGTTATTTTTTTATTTGATAGGAAACTGCTCGTTTCCTATCAAATAAAAAGATTATAACGCCCGCCGATTTCGCCCTGACGGGCGACGGCGATGGCGTAATCGAAAGCGGCATCCTGCGTCGCAGACGCTGCGCCGCAGCCGCTTTCTTGTCAGAGCCCGTAAATACACATTCAGTTATAGTTTTTTTGTAAAGTCAGGCTCACGATCCGGTAGCGCCGCGCCCCGGCGCGGTAAAAAAGACCTGTGCCGATATGTTGATGACCGGAAAATGCTTAAGGAATCGGCGTTATTTATAAGATGGAATTTCCCGTACCGCGCGGGGGCGCGGCGCTACCGTGTTTTTTGATATTTTTATAACAATAACGCGTATTTCGCTGCGGCGGGACGGAAAATCTTGTAAGACTGTCTTATGGGGCCGTTGTGAATGCGGCGGGTTTTATTATGTATCCGGTTTTGTAATTATTTTTCAGATGATTATGCTTTAAGATTGCGTAAAATAGTATTGCGGCGCTAAGCGAGGGGCAATGGCTCAGAATGGCAGAAAAAAATCTCAAAAATCAATTATGTGCCGTATTTCACGGAGTTAACTTTTAAATCTCTATCCCAAGCTCGCGGATTTTGTCCTGCAGCTTCAAAAAATCCTCAAAGCAGTCGCCCTTGCGTCTCGGGTCGCGAAGCAGCGCCGCGGGATGGAAGGTCCCCATCATAAGTATTCCTTTTCTTTCAAAAAATATTCCGTGTTCCTTTGTAACTCTGAAATCCTTTGAAATTATAGCCTGCGCCGAGATCCTGCCAACGCAGACAATGATCTTCGGCCTCATAATTTTAACGAGCTCTCTGAGGTACGGCAGGCACTTTTCCATTTCTTCGGGTTTAGGGTCTCGGTTCTGCGGAGGACGGCACTTGAGGATATTGGCGATATAAACGTTTGAGTTTCTGTCAAGCCCTATTCCGTTAAGGTACAGATCGAGCAGCTTGCCGCCTCTGCCAACGAAAGGCTCGCCCTGCAGGTCCTCGTTCTCACCCGGAGCCTCGCCCACAAACAATATCTCGGCGTCCGGGTTCCCCACGCCGAAAACAACGTTGTTTCGCGTTTCGCTCAAGGGACACAAAACGCACTTCTCGCACTTTTCCCTTATAGCGGAAAAATCGTTGTTCATCCAAAACACCTCTTTAGTCAAACTCCACAATATATTGCGGCCTCGTTAATGTATTTTCTACGATAAAAGCCTTGCAAAAACCTGACGTTTATGATAGAATTATCACAACAAAAAAACGCAGGGTATTTCCAAAATCATTATATAATACCTTTATTTAAAAGTCAAATTTCAAAGTTTTTTTTAAAAAGGTATTGACTTATATAGAGGTATCTTGTATAATATGCGTTGTGATTACTCTGGAGTCACGCGACAAACGTATATTGATTCCCAATGAGGAATAAATATAAAAAACACAAAAAAAAAAAAGGAAGGTCCTAAAAATGAAAATTGCAAAAAAAGTGCTTGCAGTCCTTATGGCAGTTGCTATGATCGCCGGCCTCAGCGCCATGGCTTTCGCAGCTGACGCTTCCAGCGTTGTTCTTGTTGCCGGCGAGCCCGACGAAGACGGCGTTATGGAAGTTGCCGTATACTTCAAGAATGCTGTTGGCCTTAAGTCCTGGGATCTCGCGATCTCCTACGACGACAAAGTTCTTGAGTTCGACAGCGTTGACTACGGTACCGATGCCAAGAGCGTAAACGACGGCAGTAAGTCAAACAGCGTTACTCACGAATTCAACTCTGAAGAAGAGCCTCACACCGTTCTTTATTCCGGTTATTTCAAAGAGACTCTTTGGAGCACTGCTGATTTCGCTGCCAGCGCAAAGGCCAAGAAGACTGTTTCTGCTAACGGCGAGAACTTCAACGTTGCTACCCTTACTTTCGTTGTTATCGACGAGAAGGCTGCTAACACCGCTTTTGAAGTTGCTGTAAGAAAGTGCGACGGCGCTACTGTTTCCGGCGGCAAAGCTACTGCAGCTCTCAAGGAAGAGGAGAAGACTCCTGTTAATCCTACACCCGCTGATGACAAGAAAGACAACACCAAGACTGAAGACGGCACCAAGGCTGCTAACCCCAGCACCGGTGACGAAAAATCTACAGGCGACAACATGGCTCTTGCAGCTGTTGCAGGCGTAGCCCTTCTTGCAGGCGCAGCATTCATCGTTTCCAAGAAAAGAAAATAATTAATTAAAAAACACGCATTTTGCAGTTTTAATTAAGGGTTTCGGAGCTATCATCAAGATAGCTCCTTTTCCCTTTTAAACAAAGAAAAAGAGGAAAGAGGAAAGATGAAAGAGCGATAAACCGCAGCGTGATTTTGCTCGCATACGCTCGCAGGGAAAATGATATAAGATATAATTGATTTTAAACTGATTATAGCGGTATTCATTCTTAATATCAAAGTAAAAAAAATGAAAGAAGGATTATTATAAAATCAAAACGCGAAGCGTTTTCCTTCTTTAATCTGTTATCTTTTATCTTTTATCTTTCTTCTTTTTTCTTTGTTTTAATCCGTAATTATCGCTGCCGAGTTCGCTTCTATCATAACCGCGCCGTTCAGTTTCTCTCCGCCGAACCTGACGGTCATTGTGCGCATGTCGTAATTGAGGTCGTAGGTTATCGCTTCGGGGTTCATGTTAACGATCACCGCGGCTCTTTTTTCTCCGGGCTTGTATCTTAAAAACGCGGCACATGAGCGTTCCGCCGAAAGGGGAAAGAAGCCGCCGTCCTTAAGCACCGGAAGCGAACGTCTTAGCTGGCCGAGCTGTATATAAAACGAAGTGAGCAGAGGATCGTTGTTTTCCTTGAAAAAAGCCCTGTTGAAGGGGTCTTTGCCCCCGGTCATACCTGTTTCGTCGCCGTAGTAGATCGACGGTATACCGGGCAGAAAATAATTGATAATTACGGCGTTTTCAAGCAGTTTCTTTGCTTTGGTAATTTTCGGGCCGGTAAAGGTCATCCTCGCCTGCGATGCCCTCGATTTGTTTTCAAGGTCAATGCCTGTGAGGGCAGTTAGTATTCTTTCGGTGTCGTGCGTGCCCAGAACGTTCATGCACGCGTCCATCACCTCGGGCGGGTAGTTGTTTACTATTGAGCATACTCTGTACATAAACTTTTCGGCGTTAGAATCGAGCAGAAAATCGATTATCGCCGTCCTGAAAGGATAGTTCATAACGCAGTCGAGCTGACGTCCGTTAAAATAAGTCCTTCTTCCGCCGTGGCTTATTTTATTGCTCGCGTCTTCCCAGACCTCGCCGAGCAGCAGCTTGTTTTCACCGTGGCGCTTGACCGCCGTCCTCACCTTTTCAATGAAGGCGTCGGGCAGCTCGTCGGCAACGTCAAGCCGTATGCCGTCCGCTCCGAGCTCCATCCAGAAGTCGATGACTCCGTTTTTGCCGGTTATGAATTCGGAATAGCCGGGATCGTTCTCGTTTACCTCGGGAAGGGTCTTTATGCCCCACCATGAGTCGTAGTCGTCTCTGGTTTTTCCGAAGGTGTACCAGCTCGCGTAGGGCGAGGCGTCGCTCTGGTAAGCGCCAAGCGACGCGTATCTGCCGTATTTGTTGAAATAAACACTGTCGTCCCCCGTATGGCTGAAAACGCCGTCTATGACTATTTTTAAGCCCGTTTTGTGTGCTTCGTCGCAAAGAGACCTGAAATCTTCGTTCGTTCCGAGCAGCGGGTCCACCTTCTTATAGTCCGCTGTGTTGTAGCGGTGGTTCGAGTGGGCTTCGGCTATCGGATTTAAGTAAATGATATTCACA
>JAFSWN010000137.1 GCA_017450185.1 Clostridia bacterium
AAAGCCCTGCTTTTCGGTGAGCGAACCGATAAGGATAACTTCCTTGCCTCTCTTAACGTAGGTGTAGCAGTGGCTTACAAAGCTTCCGGCCTCCTTCGGAAACTCAACAAAACGGGTGTCGGCGGATATGCCGGCGAGGTTTTCGAGCCTGCCCTTGGCTATCGGGATGACGGCCTTCATTTTATCGTTTACGGTGTATTCTCTTGAAGTGGTCCAGCTCTGATAGCCGTTGCCGAAGAATTTGTCGGTCGGCTCGAAAACGAATTCAAAGTCAATGTCGGCGCGGTGCATCGTGAGCTTTTTTTTAGCGGTGACCTTCGCCGTTATTTTTTTATCGTCCGCTGCATATTCCAGCTTGAAATTCGGGTTGTCCTCCGAGCGGTCTATGTATTTGATGCCGCCGCAAAAATAAGTGAATTCTGTCCCTAAAAGCTTCATATTTTTTTCTCCTTATTTCACAACGATATTGACGAGCCTTCCCTTGACGTACAGCTCCTTAACGATCGATTTGCCCTCGATGAACTGCTTTGCGGTCTCGTTTTCCTTTGCCTTGGCAATGGCCTCTTCGCTTTCGCAGTCGGCGGCAACGTTTATCTTCGCCCTCACCTTGCCGTTTATCTGTACGGCTATCTCAATTTCGCTGTCAACGCATTTTGCTTCGTCGTATTCCGGCCACGCGGTAACGGCAAGAAGGACGGTGTTTCCGATATATTCGTTTATTTCTTCTGTAACGTGAGGCGCAATGGGGTTCAGAAGCGCAATATAGGTTTCAAGCTCTTTTTTCGTTATGCTACCCTTGTCGTATATCAAGTTCAGCAGCGTCATAAGCGCCGCTATAGCGGTGTTGTATTTAAGGGTCTCAAGGTCGTCGGACACCTTTTTGAGGGTTTTGTGGAAGGCGCTTTCAAGCTCGGGGGAATAGTCGCTGCAGTCGGTCATTATGTCGGTAAGCCCCGCCGCTCTGTCTATAAAACGCTTGCAGCCTCTCACGCTCGATTCGCTCCACGGTGCTGCCTTTTCATAGTCGCCCATGAACAGCGCGTAGGTCCTGAGCACGTCCGCGCCCAATGAATCCACAACGTCGTTGGGGTCAACAACGTTACCCTTGGATTTACTCATCTTCTCGCCGTCGGGACCGAGGATAAGGCCCTGTGCGGTGCGCTTGGCGTAGGGCTCGTCGTAGGGGACCTCGCCGATGTCATAAAGGAACTTGTGCCAGAAGCGCGAATAGATAAGGTGGCGTGTTACGTGTTCCATGCCGCCGTTGTACCAGTCGACCTCTCCCCAGTATCTGAGCTTTTCGGGGGAAGCGAATTTTTCACTGTTGTGCGGGTCCATATAGCGCAGGAAATACCATGATGAACCCGCCCACTGGGGCATCGTGTCGGTCTCTCTTCTGGCCTTTTTGCCGCACTTTGGGCAAGTGCAGTTCACAAAGCTCTCGATTTTTGCAAGAGGGCTCTCGCCGTCGGAGCCGGGAGCAAAGTTCTCAACCTCGGGGAGCCTGAGAGGAAGCTCGTCGTAGGGCACTGCCACCATGCCGCAATCGTCGCAGTAGACTATCGGAATGGGCTCGCCCCAGTAGCGCTGGCGGTTGAACGCCCAGTCCTTCATTTTATACTGTACGCCCTTCTCGCCGATGCCTTCCTTTTCAAGATACTCGCACATAGCGGCAATGGACGTCTTTTTGTCGGTATATCCGTTAAGGAAACCGGAGTTTACCATCTCTCCGTCGCCGGCGTAGGCCTCTTTTTCAATGTCGCCGCCCTTTATTACCTCAATTATTTCAACGCCGAACTTCTTTGCGAAGTCGTAGTCGCGCTGGTCGTGAGCCGGAACGGCCATGATGGCGCCGGTACCGTAGCCCATCATAACGTAGTCCGATATAAATATAGGTATCTCTTTTCCGTTCACGGGGTTGACAGCCGAAAAACCGCTGAGCTTAACGCCGGTTTTGTCTTTAACAAGCTGCGTGCGTTCAAACTCGGTTTTTTTTGCGCATTCGGTTCTGTAGGCCTCCACGTCGGCGAAATTCGTTATCATGTCCTTATACTTGTCCAGCATCGGGTGTTCGGGAGCCATGACCATGAAGGTGACGCCGAAGAGCGTGTCGGGGCGCGTGGTGTATACTCTGAGCTTTTCGTCGGTGTTTTTAACGGTAAAATCAACGAACGCGCCGGTGGATTTTCCTATCCAGTTTTCCTGTTGCAGGCGGATGTTCGGCAGGTAGTTCACCCTGTCGAGCCCTTCGAGCAGCCTGTCGGCGTATTTCGTTATGCGAAGGTACCAAACGTCCTTCGATTTCTGAATGATGTCGCTGTGGCAGATGTCGCATTTGCCGCCCTGGGAGTCCTCGTTTGAAAGCACCACTTTGCACGAGGGACAGTAGTTGACGAGCGTTTTGTCGCGGAAGGCGAGCCCGTTTTCAAACATCTTGAGAAAGATCCACTGCGTCCATTTGTAGTAATCCTCCTCGGTGGTGTCGATGACCCTGCTCCAATCGAACGAGAAGCCAACCTTTTTAAGCTGAGAAGTGAACTTTTCAATGTTCATATCGGTGACTTTTCTCGGATGGATGCCCGTTTTTATAGCGTAGTTCTCGGTTGGCAGCCCGTAGGCGTCGAAGCCTATGGGGAACAAAACGTTATAGCCCTGCATCCTTCTCTTCCTTGAAACCACCTCAAGGCCCGAATAAGCCTTGATGTGCCCCACGTGCATTCCGGCTCCGCTGGGGTAGGGGAACTCCACAAGGGCATAGAATTTAGGTTTTTCCGAACCGTCCACGGCTCTGAAAACTCCCTCTTGCTCCCATCTGTCCTGCCATTTTTTTTCGGCAGTCCTGAAATCGTATTGCATTGTATTGTAACCTCCGTTTAAGCATAGATACAGATAATATAAAATTATCATAATAATTAAAGGATGTCAAGAAAAATATGCTCGCTTTGCTCGCGGAATGGCGCGGCTGACGCCGTAGATCGGAAAATAAAAAAAGATGAAAAACGGGTAGCGCGGCACACCGTGCCGCATGGGGCCTGCCTATAGATGACAACGGCATGTTTTGGTGCAAAGCGTTATTCTGTAAAATCCGGAATCGGT
>JAFSWN010000138.1 GCA_017450185.1 Clostridia bacterium
CGTAAAAAAAGATCTTATTCAGAGGCGATATATATGATAAAACCCTATGTTTCCGCTCATCCTTCTCCCGGCGGGAACGAAAACACTGATAAGCTGAAAGCTTTGTTTTCGCGCATCGTCAAAATGCGCCCTGTGGTTACATACTGTCCGGAAAAGGATCCGTACCCCGACGATAAAAGGATAAAAGCTATCCTTTTTTCGGGTCTGCCCTTTAACGGGCATGAAACGCGGGCCTTCGCCTATATGGGCTTTCCCGAGAACGCTTCGGCTGATTCGCCCGTGCCCGGGATGGTGCTCGTGCACGGAGGCGGCGGG
This sequence comes from Clostridia bacterium, assembly GCA_017450185.1. Taxonomy (GTDB): domain Bacteria; phylum Bacillota; class Clostridia; order Oscillospirales; family Acutalibacteraceae; genus RUG806. The sequence goes on from JAFSWN010000138.1 coordinate 316, forward strand.
CACGCCTACGCCGAATGGGTGCGCTATTGGATCGATAACGGCTACGCCGCAATATCCTTCGACGGTTTCGGGCAGAGATACGTGGGCCCCGACAACACCTACGACGCTTCTCTCGATTTTTGGAAATACGATCCGTCGGCGCAGCCGCCAATGGAAGATTACGCAATAAAAGATAAGGCCTTTGAAGAGCACGGCTTCACTTTTTTTGTGGCGGACGTCGTTCTGGCAAACACTGTTCTTCGCCGTGATAAGCGCGTAATGAGCGGCAGCGTCGGTTATACCGGCATCTCCTGGGGAGGTATCGGCGGCGGCCTTGCGGTGTGCCTTGACAGCCGCTTCTCATTCGCGGCTCCCGTTTACGGCAGCGGCTTCCAGTTTGTTTCGAAAACCGAGTGGGGCGAAGTGTTCAGGGGAGAGGGCGTCAGCGACGTGTGGGACGCAGGCCTGCTTTTGGGCGAGCCCGACATGCCCATGCACTGGTTTAATTCCGACTCCGACCCGTTTTTTGACGCGAACGCCTCGACCGCCTGCGCTGCGGCCGCAAAGAACGGCAGCCTGACGCTTATCCACGGCTTCACTCACGGGCAGATCGAGGGCTCGGCTCTTCCAGAGATTTTGCGCTTTGCCGACGAAATGAACGGCAAGGGGCAGAGAAACATTAAGGTCATGTCCGTGCGCCGCACGGAAAACGGCGGTGAGATCAGTTTTTCGCTCCCTGACGACGTGCAGAACGTGAAGGCGTTTTTATATTATAAAACCGAAGACCTCATATACAGCGGCAAATACCTGAGGGAGAGCTGGAAAAGCGTTTTCGGAGAATTAACAGGTGACACGGCCTTTTTTCCGGTTCCCGCAAACGCGCATATATTCTATTTCGCCTTAGAGGGGCAAACGAAAGGCGGGCAAACGTTACACGCCTCAACAGGAACTTATACAAGAGAAATTTGGGATAAGAATTAAAAGGAGCAAAACAATGAACGCACAGGACAGAATGATGCAAAAAAAGTGGGGCGTGTTCAACCACTATTTATACTCAAGTGAAAAGGGTTATACGGATTTCAGAGGCGAGCATCCCGAAATCATCCGCAAAATGGCGGAGGAGTGGAACGAGCAGGTCGATTCCTTCGATACCGACCTTCTTGCGAAAACCCTTCACGAAACAGGCTGCGGTTACTATTTCATCACAGTTATGCAGGGCACGCGCTTTATGATAGCGCCAAACGAAGCATACTGCGAAATAACCGGCATAGCTCCGGGCGAAGGCTGCTGCAGGCGCGACCTTATAGCCGATCTCGGGAATTCGCTCAAAAAATACGATATAGACCTTTATCTCTACTACACAGGCGACGGCCCGCATTTCGACCTTACGGCAGGTCCCCGCATGGGTCTTTTTGAGGACTACGAAAAGAATATCAGAGGGACCGTTAGCAGAGGATTTGTTGAAAACTGGGCCGCGGTGCTGAAGGAATATTCCGTTCGCTACGGCGATCTCGTCAAGGGCTGGTGGGTGGACGGCTGCTATAAAAGCCTCGGCTACAACAACGAGCTTTTGAGCATATACTATAACGCCATTCTCTCCGGCAACCCGAACGCGCTTTGCGCCTTCAACAGCGGCACCGCCAGCTTTGTCAGCGAAACCGGCGACGATACCCCCGTAAAATGGTACGAAAACGAGAGCTTCACCTGCGGAGAGGACAATGATTTTACCTATATTTTCAAAAACAGGTTCACAAACGGAGCGCAGAACCACCTGCTTATCCCCATGGGCGACTACCGCGACGGCAATATCTGCGCCGGGTGGAGGAACACGGGCGTCAGGCGCAGCAAAGAATACATGGCGGATTATATAAAAAAGAACAACGAAGCCGGAGCGGTCATCACCGTTGACGTCTTTATTGACTGTCACGGAAATCTCGACCCCGACCAGATTGAGGCTCTTAATTATATCGGAAAAAAATAAAGGAATAATATAGAGGTGTTTTTTATGAATCCATGGCAATTTTTAGTCACCATCCTTTCTATTTTCACTCTTTTGCTCGGGAACATGGGCGTTTTCGCGAAGCAGGAGGAAAAAACCAGATTTATCGCGCACCGCGGCTTTTGTTCGCAGTATCTCGAGAACACAGAAGAAGCCTTCATAAAGGCTGCCGAGGCGGGGTTCGACGGCTGTGAGACCGACGTGAATATTTCAAAGGACGGCGTATTGATGCTCGTCCACGGCAGCGATTATTTCTATGCGGACGGGACCAGCAAGAACGTAAACGACTACACTTTCGCCGAGCTGACGGAAAAACCGCTGAAAAACGATTTTACCGATACCGTCCTTTATCCCTGCACCTTCCGCAGGTATATCGAAATAATGCGAGACTACAACATGTTCGCGTTTATCGAGCTAAAGGGCGAATATCCCGACGACAAGCTTCAGGAGATAGTGGATATCGTTGACGAGCTTTACACGTGGGATATGTGCTCCATTCAGTCCATGCAGATGGAAAACCTTATAAAGCTTCGTGAAAAATACCCCGAGCTTCCGCTGATGTTCTGCGGCGGCGGATACGACGCGGAGGTTAAAGAAGCTCTCGAGCGCGGGTTTGACTGCGATCTGAAGATTCCCGATATATTCCCCGCAGTCATACGCGAGTTCAAACGCCGCGGGCTTCGCACCGCCGTGTGGACCGCAGACGACAGAAAAGCTGTTTCGTGGGCGCTGTATCTCGGCGTTGATTTCATCGAGTCCGATTACCTTTGGGGGCTGAACGCCGGAAATGAAGCTTAATAATCAAGTTTGAAAAACAAACGTCCCTAACGAAAACTTTGACTTTTCTAAAACGCTGTGATAGAATATAAGCGTATTTATCAGGAACGGAGGAAACGGTAATGTATCAGATATTCATTAAGGTTCTGACTGTTATTTCGGCGTTCATCATGCTCTTCACAAGCCCCGGCGGGCATATCCGCCAGCCGCTCGAGGCGAACAGGTGCCCGAACTACTACGGCAGCCCCGCCGAAATAAACTATCTCGGCGAGGTGGAGGGCTTCAAGCACCCGTATCTTGCAAAAGAGGGCACAAACGGCATGCACGGCAACTCCTACAACACCGGCGCCTATTCATACGTCGGCCCGCTCGGTATCGACCCGGTTGTCAAATCAAGGTCGATGAACGTTTTCGGCGGCCTTGTGGCGACGCTGATGTTTGATTCACAGGGACGAATAATGTGCATAAGCGGAAACGTTGTGGGTTTTCGACTGCTGCTTATGGACGCCGACAGCCTTGAGATCCTCGCCGAGACGCGGCTTCCCCAGCGCGCTTCAACCCGCGAGTTCTTCCGCACGCTTGATTTCAGCAAAATTTCAAGCGATACCTCAGGCGGCGCCTACTGCCATCTGCTCGAGGGCGACCGCCCGCTTATAGGCAACTCCGACAACGTTATTCAGATCTATTATGTCGACGAGAGCTCCGGGACGCCTCAGTGGAAGGTCGAAAAGGAATGGGCTATCGGCTCCTATCTTCCCGAGGGAGCGTACCTCACCGACGCCATACCCGACTATGAGGGCAACATATGGTTCGTGACCCGTCCCGGGCAGGTGGGCTACGTTGAGCCCGACAGCGGCGAAGTGCACGTTATGTCGCTTGAAAACGAAGAGATTCAAAACACCCTTGCGGTCTGCGCCGACGGTATATATATCGTTTCCGACTACGCGATGTACCGTTTTGAGATAGGTGAGGACGGCCTTCCCGTGTACACGTGGAGAACGCTCTACGACAGGGGCAGCTCGCTCAAGCCCGGAGCCATAAATCAGGGCAGCGGCACCACTCCCACTCTTCTCGACTGCCCGCGCGCCGACGGGACTACAGCTCACCTTGTGGCGATAACCGACAACGCCGACGACCGCGTGCACGTGGTGGTATACGAGCGTGAGACCGGTAAAGTGCTCGCCGAGGAACCCGTGTTTGAATCCGGCCACAGCGTCAGTGAAAACAGCCTCATAGCCTTCGGCCGTTCGTTCATAGTTGAAAACAACTACACAGACACCGGCTCCGGCTTCCTTGAAACGAATCCCACCGGCTATCCCGGCGTCACAAGGATCGACATGAACGAAAACTGCGACGGGTGTACGGTAGCATGGGAATCGGACGAGGCGTCCTGCACCGTCGTTCCGAAGCTCTCAACGGGGAACGGGCTCGTTTACCTGTACACGCGCGAAATGAACGACGATATACCCAAAAACGCTGTGGCGTGGTACCTCACCGCCATAGATTTTGAGACCGGCGAAACCGTTTATAAGGTCTTCACCGGCTGCGGCAGGAACTGGAACAACAGCTACGGCCCCATAACCATCGGCCCGAACGGCACTCTGTATGTCGGCGTGTTCAACGGTCTCGTGTCGGTCAGCGACGCGAAATAAACGTCATGGCGCCCATTCGATAACCGTATAAAAGAAAACTCACTATGTCCGCTCTGTAAGCCCTCATAGTGAGTTGTTCAATTTTGATATGGCAGCGAAAAAACCGAAAGGATCGCGCTTTACAGCGCCTTGTATTTCTATGTCAGAAGAAAATAAGTTAAAGCCCGCAGCGTCCTTTATCGATGAAAACAGCCCTTTTGAGCCGTGGATATGGCTTCCTGAAGACGAATATCCCGAGCGCCGAAAAACAGGGCTGTCGTGCCTTTGCGCGGGGGATAAGAATTACACCGTAGCTCTTTTTAAGAGAGAATACGATTTCAAAAACAGGGAGATCGAAAAAATAAGCCTTGTCGTCAGCGGCGACACAGCATTCTTGCTTTTCGCAGATGAAAAGCCTTTTCTCCGCGGTCCCGCGAGCGTGGGAGGCGACTTTTTGTATAACGACGTCCTGCGTCCGGAGTTTTACGCCTTTGAAAAAGAGCTTGCTCAAAGCGACTGTACGGGGCTGAAGGACGGGAAGATTACCTTTTCGGCTCTTGTGCGCATGGGATCGGTAAGGATCTGCGAGTATTCGCGCGGCGAGGGCGGCTTTATGCTCATCGGCAGGGTGCATTTTGCCGACGGGGGAGAGGAGCTTATTGCTTCCGACGAAACGTGGGAGGCGCGCCTTCTCGCGGATTATACTTCCGAATACCGGTACGACGGGTCTGTCGCGCAGGAGAGGGAAGTCCGGCCGCAGAAAAAAACTCCGCCGGTAAAAACGCTTATCGCCCCGATACCTCCCTGTGACGAGCATTCTTTGCCGCTCGAAAACGGCGGGATAATAGCCCTTCAAAACGAAAGCATAGCCGAAAAAACGTTCGCTCTTAATAAAACCTACGCCTGTTACCTGAACGCGCACGTAAAAACCGTTTCTCCGGTCAAGGTTACGGTTGAGGGCGGAGAGATAAGCGGCGAAACGTGCTGGAGATACGAGCTTGATTTTACCCGGGACGCTTCGTATTACGGCATGGAGCTTCAAAGCGCGGGCGAGATCCGCGTTAAGGCGCAAAGCAGCGAAAATAAGCCGTGTGAGGTGCGTGTTGAACTCATGGCTTCGCACTATCCGGTAAAAGAGCTTGCCCGAACGAAAACGTCGGATAAGGCGCTAAATCTCGTTTTGGAAGTGTGCGCCCATTCGCTGAAATACTGCCGCCAGACCCACCATCTCGACAGCCCGAAGCACTGCGAGCCGCTCGCGTGCACCGGCGATTACTACATTGAAACGCTGATGACCGCGTTCACCTTCGGCGATATGCGCCTTGCGGAGTTCGATATACACCGCACCGCAAATCTCTTAAGGCAGCACGACGGAGAGATGTTCCACACGAGCTACAGCCTCATCTGGGTACAGATGCTCCGGGACGTATACCGTCTTACCGGCAAAAAAGAGCTTTTGGAGCAGAATCTTGACGCGCTCCGGCTTCTTCTGAAGCGGTTCTCCGGATACGTGGGCGAAAACGGCCTCATCGAAACGCCTCCCAACTATATGTTCATAGACTGGCTGAATCCCGACGGCATAAATCTCCACCACCCGCCGAAGGCTCTCGGGCAGACGTGCATGTGCATGTTTTATTACGGCGCGCTGAAAACCGCCGAAAAGATATATTCCGAGATCGGAGATACCAGAACCGCGGCTGTGTGCGCTTCAAAAAGCGCCGCTCTTCACAGAGCTATATACGAAAACCTCTGGGATAAAAACAGGCAGCTCTTTTTTGAGGGCCTGAACACCCCCACAAAAGCTTCCCTTATCGGCGAATGGATGCCGGAAAACGTAAACAAACGCTACTACCGCCTTCACGCGAACGTTCTTGCCGCATATTTTGAGTTTTTTGAAACAGAGAAGAACCAAGCCCTTTTGCGGCGGATAATTTTTAACGAGGCATTGGGCGAGGCACAGCCGTATTTTCAGCATTTCCTGCTCGACGCGGTCAATAGAAACGGCCTCAGAGAGGAGTATACCTTAAAGCTCCTCAATCAGTGGAAGGCCCCCGTCATGTCCTGCCCCAAAGGGCTCCCCGAGGGCTTCTTTAAGCCCGACCCCGGCTACTCTTTCGACCGCAGCCACGCCTGGGCGGGGACGCCTGCCTACGCTTTGCCGCTTGCTTTAACCGGACTTAAGATGATCGAGCCCGGGTATAAAAAAATATCGCTCGATCCGTCTTCGCTCGGGCTGAAAGAAGCATCCGCCGAGATCCCCACCCCGTACGGAAAAATTAGAATCCGCGTTTCAAGCGTAAATAAGCCCGTGATCGAAGTCCCCGAGGGGATAGAGGTCGTATAAAACAGATATGAAAAAAGCCTCCTGTCAAGCACTGAAACAGGAGGCTTTTTCGCGCTTTACGCTTTCATTTTTGAGAGAATATTGAACATCTTATTCAGCAGCCCCACGATCCATTTAAGGACCTTTTTCATGAAGCTCTGAACGTTTTCAAAAAATATCTGAAACGTGTTTTCCTGCACCTGTTCGCCGGTTGTTGTGTCGGACACAAGGCGGAACATTCCGAGTTCATTTTCTCCGGCGAGCGAGCAGAACTCATTGAAGCTTATGCTCTCCCAGTCGTATTCGCCCGAAATCTTCACCGAGAAGCTGACGCCGTTTATAGTGTTGTTTTCAGCGGTAACGTACGTTCCCTGAGAGGTATCGTAAACGTAGAAGGGCACGTCAACTGAAGTGTAAGAATCAAAATGCACAAAACGCACGTCGTCATAGTATTCGCACATCACCGCCATGATATCGAGCAGCTCATATATTGTCATCTGAGCGCTGCCCTTAATGTAAAGAGTGCCGTCCGAGAACGAGTATGGGTAAACGGCGCATCCCGAACCGAGCGTCCCCGTGTGCGGCGCTGATTCAGGCTCATAAATCTTAACGTCTTCGGGCAGGCTCGTTTCCTCGAAATGCGTTTGTCCGGCGCAGATAACAACGGCAAGCTCTTCGTTTGAAGAAAATGCGTTTTCGTCAAGAGAAACGGCGCCGTTCAATATCAGCATATCAACGCCGTCCATCCCCGAGAAAGCGTTTTGTGATATATTGCTTACGCCATCATTGATTATAACCACCTTGCATTCTCCGGCGTAATCGGCAAACGGAGCGGTTTCGGGATTGTCGTTTGAAGGCACCGTTCCCTCGCCCGAAACGCTCAGTATTCGGCTCTCATAACTGAACGAAAGCCCGTCGTACGGCGACTGGACGGGATCACCCGACGCCTTTAAAAGATCATATGCGTCAAGGTCAACATACACCGCCGGACATATACCCACGTCAAAGCTCATGCTGTCCACACCGGCTGATAACGTTCCCGACGGACTTATATAGCCCTGCACTTTGTAACCCGAACCGGGGCTTCTTAAAAACCAGAAATCAGGCTCGGGATCGCTTTCGGAAACCTGGTTGGAATAGTTTTCAAGCCCAAGCGCTCGCGCGTAGTCTGAGCCATAACGAATTCTGCTGCTGTCGTCGGGGAAATATTCGTCCTCTCCGGCTTCAAAATACGAGAGAAGGAAAACAAGATCGCTCGTGTTTTCAAACTCAAACGCCAAATAGGCTTCATTCATGCCGGACAGGGAATTGTCCTGTTCACGTAAAATCAGTATATCCGTTTCATCTTCTGAGAAAGCCGAATTCAAAAACAGGCCGTTCAGCCATGAGCGTATGCTGCCGTGCGCGTAATTGTTCAGATAGTAAAGATTATCCGGGTCCGAATACTGAGTGTTGTAAACAGTGTTGCATATCGGCTGAGTATCAAGAACTCTGTTTGCTATAAGCAATCCGCTCTCCGGGTCAAGCACGGTCCATTCTATCGGTTCAAAACTGAACCAGTAAACGGTGTTTACGTTGTAACCGTAACGAGGCTGAGAGGACGAGTTATTGTAGCGCGTAAAGCGAATAGCTCTGTATCGTCCGCTTTCCGTTTCCACGTCCTTAAAAAAGGCGTATTCGTCATCCGCCGAAGCGGTATACCCCATAGGCTGCCATTCTGTTTCGTCGGCAGCCGCCTCAAGCTCCGCAATGAGATCTTCATCCGTTACGTGCGTTTGAGGGTAGCTTCCCATTGTAATAACGTCGCCGGTTTGATAGTCCGCCGCGAAAACACGGGCGGCGAATACGGGGAGCATTCCCGCCGCAAACGCGATAACGCACAAAACGCTTAAAATCTTGTTCAGCTTTTTCATTTTCATTCTCCTTCAAAATTTTGCAGTTCCGTCAGCAGCTCCGCCGTGAAAACGCCGTTTTCAACGTAAAGCTGCAAAGATCCGTTGTATTTTTTCACGGTGTCCCTGACGTTTCTAAGGCCAATGCCGTGCGCCCGCTTATCGCTTTTTGTGGTGGCGGGCGTTTGGTTTTTCTTTATCTTTTTATCGGGGTCGACCGGGTTTTGTACGGTTATAAGCAGGGTGTTGTTTTTAACGACCGATGAAACGCTTATGCTTTTATCGTCCGGCAGCGAAGCGCACGCTTCAATGGCGTTATCCAGCAGATTTCCAACGCAAATGCACATGTCCTTGGGCTCGATACCCTCGGAGGGTATCATTCCGTCAAAGGTGATCTTTGTTCCCGCCTCGGCAGCCGAGGCGCTTTTTATGTTCAGCAGCGAATCCACAATGGAGTTCCCTGTGGAAAACTTCGGCATGCTCTCCGATATGTCCGACGAGATCCCCGAAAAATACCGCTTAGCTCCCTCGGTGTCGCC
>JAFSWN010000139.1 GCA_017450185.1 Clostridia bacterium
CGCCGTACTTAAAAGCCCCCGGCGCGTCGCGTTATACGATACCGACGACGCTAAGGCAAAGAGAAAACACGCCCGGTATATGACCGCGGACGCTTTAGCCGCAAGCTGCCACTACGTTTTTCTCGGAGTGAAGCCCGACGTTGTGAAAACAGTGGCAGGCTCCGTGAGAAGCTGTATAAAAAACTTCACCGTTTTGGTTTCGATGGCGGCGGGAATTTCCACCGACACGCTTTCGGAGCTTTTCGGGACAAAGAAGATAATAAGGATCATGCCGAATACCCCCGCCGCAGTGGGCGAAGGGCTCATACTCTACGCTCCGGCCTCGGGCATCACCGAAGCGGAAGAAGAGGAATTCACCGAGCTCATGAAGTTTTCGGGCAAGGTGGTGAAGCTCAGCGAGGACAAAATGGACGCGGGTATGGCAGTTTCGGGCTGCGGGCCGGCGTATGTGTATATTTTCTGCGAGGCGCTCGCCGACGGAGCCGTAAAGTGCGGACTTCCTCGCGACAAGGCGCTGCTTTTTGCCGAGCAGACCATCCTCGGCAGCGCCAGAATGCTGCTTGAAAGCGGGAAGCACCCGGGCGAGCTCAAGGACGCCGTCTGCTCCCCCGGAGGCACCACCATAGAGGGCGTGCTCGCTCTTGAAAACGGAGCGTTCAGGGGCACTGTGTCAAAAGCCGTCACCGCGGCATATGATAGGCTGAAAAAATAACGGAGATCTTAATATGGACGGCAGCACTAATGCGCCTTCGGAAAACAGGGAAAAAACGATAATCAAAACCGGCTTGATAGGCATCACAGCCAACGTGTTCCTTTCGGCCGTAAAGGCCGCCGTCGGTATTATTTCAAATTCCATAGCCGTTATCCTTGACGCGGTAAACAACCTTTCGGACGCGCTTTCTTCCATTATAACGATAATCGGCGCGAAGATATCCGGAAAAAAGCCGGATTCAAAACACCCGCTCGGGCATGGCAGAATAGAATACATAAGCACGCTCGTAGTTGCCGCGCTCGTGCTTTACGCCGGCATCACCTCGGGAGTTGAGTCTGTTAAAAAGATCATAACGCCCGAGGAGCCCGACTATTCATTTTTTTCTCTGATAATAATCGCCCTGGCCGTCATAATGAAGCTCACGCTCGGGCTTTACGTTAAAAAGACCGGAAAAAGAGTGAATTCCGGCTCGCTTACCGCATCGGGCTCCGACGCGCTTTTCGACGCCGTTATATCGCTTTCGGTGCTCATCTCCGCGCTCATTTTCAAGTTCACGGGCGTTAGCCTTGAGGCCTACCTCGGCGTTGCTATATCCGCTCTGATAATTAAATCCGGCGTCGGGATGCTTATAGAAACGGTCGACGAAATACTCGGCAGGCAGCCCGGGAAAGACTACACCGACAAAATTAAAGAGACCATATGCGATAACAAAAACGTTTTCGGCGCCTTTGACCTTATTTTGCACTCCTACGGCCCCGAAAAATACATAGGCTCCGTGCACGTTGAGATACCAGACTATTTGACAGCGGGCGAAATAGACCAGCTGCAGAGGAAAATAGCTTCGGACGTATACCGTAAACACGGAGTGCTGCTCACAGGCGTTGGCATCTATTCGATAAACACAGGCGACAGCGAGATAAAGGAACTGCACAGAGGCATAACGGGCCTTGTGACCTCTCACAAGGGAGTGCTGCAGATACACGGCTTTTTTGCCGACAAAACAAATAAGACGGTAAATCTCGACATCATTCTCGATTTTTCTCTCAAAAACCGCGAAGAGGAGTTCGCCGCCATAAAACAGGAGCTTGAAAAAGCCTATCCGGAGTGGACCTTCAATCTCACAATGGATATAGACGTGTAACGGAGTTTTCCGGAGAACACAGAAGTTCACGGAAGTTTTTCGTTTTGAAGCAATTATTATACATTTTCCGGCTCGATGCAATTATTTTATTGACTTTGAGCCTGATTTATGCTATATTACTTCTCGCTGAGTTATCAGTTTCATAATACGGGGTGTAGCGCAGTTGGTAGCGCGCTTGCTTTGGGAGCGTTACAGATGATGACACGCCGAAACGTATCGAGCCGCACAACCCCTTACAAACAGCCAACCTTTGGGCGACATATTTCTCTAAAACTCTCTGTAATTCCACAATGACCACATAGAATCCCATAGACATCAAATTTTCGCAAAAAAATCACCTAACCGGGTGTAGCCCAGGGGTAGGGCGCTTGCCTTGGGAGCAAGAGGCCGCGCGTTCGAATCGCGCCACTCGGACCAAAAGATCCTGTATGCCATCTACAGGGTCTTTTTCTTTGTTTTTGCGTCGCG
>JAFSWN010000140.1 GCA_017450185.1 Clostridia bacterium
CCGGAGTTTGAAAGGATAAGTCCTCCCACGGAATAGGTGACGGTGGAATTCTCCTTCACGCGCCAGTCGTTCACCTTCACGTAGTTGTCGACTATCTCTTTATAGTCAAGGATGGTGGAGCGCATGTTGCGGATCTTTTCGCGGTTCTTGCGGTAGAGGATATAGGCCTTCGCCACGTCTGCGTAGCCCGCCTCCCCGAGAACGTGCTCAACGGAGTCCTGAATGTCCTCAACGCTTATTACGCCGTCCTTTATTTTTGACTCGAAATCGGACGTTACCCTGAGAGCGATGAAATCTATAACGCTCTGATTATACTGCTTGTTCTGAGCGTCGAAAGCCTTGGCTATCGCGGCGGCTATTTTGTTTATATCAAACTCTGAAATCTTGCCGTCCCTTTTTAATACCTGATACATATTTATCTCCTTTCGTTCATTTTTTATATGTATGTATGATTTAAGCCGTGTATTGCTAATAATAGCACACGGCTTAAAGAAAATCAATATACAGTATGAATTTTTTTATTTTTTTCGTTTTTGCACAATATCTTGTTGTGTTTTTTGTTAAATCCCTCTCAATTCAACAATTGGGACGTATTTTTTCGCGATGTCGCGCATCTCTTTCATCTCTTTTTCGCCAAGAGCGCTGCTCGAGCCCTCCTTGAGGATGCCGGAATCCTTGAACGCCTGCAGATAGTAGCGCGGAGCGCCCTCTATCCACCGGGCAATGCTCTCGATATCGGAAAGAGTGTGGTACTCCTTTATGACCGTTGTACGAAGCTCACAGTCTACCCTTCCCGACTTCAGCAGCTTAAGGCTTCTTTCCAGAGGGGAGATGTCAAGCCCTTCCCTGCCGCAGGTTTCGGGGTATTTTTCTTTACTGTTTTTTACGTCCATGGCAACGTAATCGACAAGCCCGTCCGAAACAAGTGCTTCGAGCGCGTCCGGGAAAAAGCCGTTGGTATCGAGCTTGACAAGAAAACCGAGGCCCTTTACCTTTTTTATAAAATCCGCGATATCCCGCTGTATCAACGGCTCGCCTCCGGTTATCGCGACTCCGTCAAGCACCCCTTTGCGCTTACTGAGGAATGAAAAGATCTCGCTTTCGTCGAGCGGTTCCTCCTCAGGAGCGAGCACAAGCGGAACGTTATGGCAAAAAGGGCATCTCAGATTACAACCGCCCGTAAACACCGTACAGGCGGTTTTTCCGGGAAAATCGAGCATTGTAAGTTTTTGGAATCCCTGAATATTCATGCTTTTACAGTCCTAAAGCCGCTTTGATCTTTCCGGGGCGGTTGGTAATGATACCGTCGGCTCCCATCCCGGCAAGGGCCTTCGCCCTGTTCTCGCTGTCGACGGTCCACACGTTCACCTTCATCCCGAGGGAATGCGCCCTTTTTATAAGCGCGGGGGTAACGGTGCCATCCATGGGGTGAAGGGCGTCGGCCCCGACGGCTTTAGCCGAGGGGAACGGGTCGACAGCCCTGCACATTGAAAGGAAATCGACCGTTGGATAGAGAAGCCCCGTTTTGCAGCCGGGCTCGAGCCTTTTTACTTCTTTGAGAAGCCCGGGCGCGAAGCTTGAAATCAGGCATCTGCTCAGAAGCCCGTGGGCTATTACGCTGTCGAGCGTTTTTTCAACTATGTGCTTTTCATTGTTTTTCGGGCGCTTGAGCTCGATATTTATGAGGCCATGCGAATGCTCACCGACGAGATCGAGGAATTCGTCCACCGTGGGCGCGGTGACCCGTGCGAACTCCTCGCCCGCATATGAACCGAAATCAAAAAGCTTGATCTCGCCGAGGGTATAGGACGTTATATCGCCTCTGCCGTTTGAGGTTTCGTCTATCGTGTAGTTGTGGCATATAACGAGCTTGCCGTCTTTTGTGAGATGCACGTCGGTCTCAAAGCCGTCGGCGTTTTCCTCAATGGCCTTGCGAAACGCGGGAAGAGTGTTTTGCGGGGCGAATTCGTTTGAGCCCCTGTGAGCTATAACGATACAATCCATATCTGTAATACACCCGTAAAAGAGATTATTTTGCCAGAGAGAGCACCTTTTCCACGTCGAGCGCGACGTTCGCGTTGATAACGGCGTTATAGTCGTCGCTGACGGCGCGCTTTGCAAAGAAGGAATCGGCGTTTGCGATTATGGTTTCGGCGGTGGTGTTGGCGGAGCACCTTGCGTTGGCGTAGAGGTTGCTTTCATTTCCGTCTTTGTCTTTATACGTGAGCGCGAAAACGTGGTATTCCACTCCGTCTCTTATCTGCATGATGCAGTATACGTTTGTTACCTCATAGTTTTCTTCGGCGTAAACGCTGTTGAAGGCCTTGACGTATTCGGCGGTGGATTTCTCGGCGGTTTCAACGTAGGAAGAGAGAGACTCCATGGCTTTGTTGAAATCTTCGCTTATCTTAACGCTCTCTTTATCCTCGTCCTCAAGCTCCTCGTATTTGTCGAGGATCTGTCTGCCCTGGGAGATAAGCTCGGAATAATCGGTGTCGGCGCTTGAGAAGCCGGCTTTCGCGGCGTCGACTATGTCGTTTATTGAAGAATTCATTTTGTCGAACGATTCGGCCTTGGTCTTAACGGAAGCGAGCTCTTCTTTTATCGACTGAAATTCGTCGTAGTTCTTTACGCGCTCTTTTTCCTCGTCGGAAAGGGCGTTATAGGCGCTTTCGATCTCGGAGACGGCCTCTTCGCTGTCAAGGCCTATCTGAACGTCGGCAAGTCCTTTTATCTGTCCCTCAACGCTCTTTGTGGCTTCGGTTTTCTTGCCGCAGGACGCGAGAATGATAACGGACATAAGGCATACGGTAATAATTGATATAATTTTTTTCATTGTGTTTTCCTCCGGTTAATTTGGTTGGTCGGGAAACGCGCTCCCGAATTGGGACTATTTTATCATACATTTCTGAAATTTACTATATAAAAAACGTTTTTTTCAGAAAAAAATGATCGCTGTAAGATAAAGCGCCGCGAGGTGGGCGGGATAAAAGATATAAAAACCGTATTTAAGACGCTTCGAACCGCTCTTTTCATTATATAAAAAGAGCAGCGGCACGGCGGCGAGAGAAAACCAGACGTAGGGCATCTGACGAGCCGTATAAAGGCAGAAAACAACGAGAACTCCGGTAAACGCTGAAAGCTTATAGTGCTTATCGTCAAAAATAAGCGTGCTTGCCGGAAGCAGGATACCGAACAGGCCGTAATCCAGCTCGAACGACCCGCCTCTTGAGCGAAGGAACATAAACAGGGCCGCCCCGGAGGCGATAAACAGAAGATACGCCCCGAGAAGGACGGCGCTTTTTTTCTTTTTTTCGGCTTTTTTCACGTCCGAAATAAGATAGCAAAGCGGGATGGCGGCCGAGAAAGTCAGCAGAATATTGAAATACCACGCTTCGCTTGAAAAACCGAGGGAACGGCTCTCAATAAGCTCTTCAATTATAAACACCGCCTGGCACGCCGCGCCGAGGATGAAAACCGAAAGAAAATATTTTTTGCGGTTTCTGGTGTAGCGGCACCCTTCTCCGATAAAAAAAGCAAACAGGGGCATCGCAAGCCTTCCTATGCAGCGAAGCGCGACGCATTGAGGAAAAAGCAAAACGCCCATATGGTCTATGAGCATGGATAAACACGCTATTATTTTAAGATGGTTGCGGTTCATAAAGCGTTTGGTTCCCTCATTTTTTCGGTATTATAACATATTATTTCGGTTCTTTCAATTAATTGACCGGATTTTTATAAAAACGGTTGACAAAATACGGATTTATATATAAAATATATTAAGGATATTAAAAAAACCCATAAAAAAAAGTAAAAAGGCGTGGTGACGTAATGGATATCAGGAATCTCAGAACGTTTCTCCGTGTCGCGGAGCTGAGCAACTTCACAAAAGCGGCTCAGTCTTTAGGATACTCCCAATCTGCGGTCACAGTCCAGATGCAGCAGCTTGAGACAGAGCTCGGGCTCCCGCTTTTTGACCGTATCGGCAAAAACATTAAGCTGAACCAGTACGGCATGAATTTTGTTGACTGCGCCACCGCGGTCATTGAAGCGATGGAAAAGGCCGAGGCCTTCTCAACAGAGGCGCAGAACATGAAGGGATATATCCGTTTCGGCATTGTCGATTCCATTCTGAACGCCTGTTTTATTTCGATACTCCCGGAGTTCAACAAAAGGTTCCCTAATATCAACGTGAGCGTCTACGTGAGCTCCGCCCGCGACATAGAAAACAAGATCCGCGCCAACGAGCTCGATTTTGCTTATCTTCTCGACTATAAGGTGCCGAGGAAGGAATGGGTCAGGGTCCGCGAAGAGGTGGAACCGATCATTTTTGTTGCGAACCCGAAAAACGCCCTTGCCGGAAGGACCGACGCCACCTTTGAGGAGCTTATAAACGAGAGGCTCATTCTTATGCCGCCGGGAGAAGGCTACAGATATCTGTTTGACGACGAGCTCGCAAAGCGCAATCTCTACGCAGTTCCTTCGATTGAGATCGCGAATACCGAAACGATCATCAAGCTCACTCTTGAGGAAAACTATATTTCCATGCTTCCCGTGTTTGCCGCGAGAAGCTATCTGAAAAGCGGAAAGCTTAAGGAGGTCGGCATAAAAGACGCCGACATGAAGCAGTGGTCGCAGCTCGTGTACCTCAAGGGGAAGGCCATAACGCCCCAGATGCAGAAATTCGTGGAAACGGTGCTTGAGCTCCTGCCCCCGATAAACAAATAACTATTAAGAAAATCAGCTTTGAGAACCGCAAAATAATCCCGCCTCTATTCGCCGCGTTTTGTATCAGAAGTATGAAATCGACCGCCGGACCTCCCTTAATCGGGACGGCCCGGCGGTTTTATCGATCTCTTCAAATCGTTTATTACGGCAGCTGATATATCTTTACATAATCAACGGTCATGGAGGTGGAAAAATCCTTTGCGTGCGAAACGTTCGCGGGGATCTCCAGCGATACTATGACCTCCTCCGGGACCCGGGAAACGCCCTTTGAAAACGACGTCCTTTCTGTTATTTACCGTAACGGAAGTTATACCAACGCAGTTTTATCCAGTTCTCGATTTTTAAGTAGACGGAATAGAAGAAATACAGGACCTTCACGACAAAACCGCCCTCGTCCACGTCGGACGCGCACTTTTCTTCAAAAATCGGGAATTCAAAAGCGCCCGATCCTGCGGCCGGCTCGCCGTTTTCATCCGTTGATCCTTCAAGCACATACTGCCCGACGGAGAAATACGCCTCTTTTTTGTCGGAATAAAACTTTACTGCCGAATACAGAGTGATTACTCCTTCGGGCGTTTCCACGTCAAAATAGGTTTCGTACACGTAAAGGGGGATGAAATGGGAAGGCTCGGAGGATATCTCTGCTCTAACAGACGTGCCGTCCTTGAACACGACGTTGTAGCGCTGAGGGAGCGTACACTCGGTGATCTTGTAACCCTCCGCCGTAAGCTTAAGCTTCACAAAAGGCTCGCCCTCGGGCGTAACGGACTCAATGGTATTCTGCCACGTGGGCTCCGACGAGGGCTGTTCGGCGGCAAACGCGGGAAGGACCGCGCAAAACGCCATGACGGCGCACAGCAGCAGCGACACAAGCTTTTTTGTCGTTTTCTTCATGATACAAACTCTCCTTTAGCTTTGATAATTGGGTATACTTTTACTGTTTTACCGGTAAGATCCGGTTTTGTAAACACAGGCGCCGCAAAAAACCTTGCGAAGATAAAAACGCGGCTGCAAATCGTGAAGGTCGGCGCAAAGGCTCCGGAGCGGGATCACGGCAGTACATTCCGCCTCGCCCTTAAGCACGTACCAGTTCGTTTCGCCTGCCGCGCCGAACGAGCCGCTTTCAAGCACGGTGGCTTCAACGGTTTGTTCGATCCCGTTTTCGTCAACGTAGCATACGGTTTCCTTCACGTCAGCCGCGAAAGCCGGAAGAGCGAGGCATGAAACCGAAAACAGCGCAAAGCGGCAGTAAGCACAACGGTAAGACTGATTTTTCTTTTTGAAGCTCTCATCTTGCATTCTTCTTTGATCGGGCGGGACACGCGCCGGTCTTTTGTTCCGATTTTCGATTTTTCTTATAAATCCGATATCCTATTATATACAAAAAAGAACCGCAATACAATCCCTATCCGCATAAAAAATAAAAAAGAAAGGCGCAAATCGTGCGGGCGAAGCAGGCAAGGGTATTGAAATCGCGGTTTTTGTTTGATATAATATGTGCTGACGCGGGAGCCGGCCGTTTTTATAAATGAGCTCCCCGCTTCACTGAATTATAAGGAGACGCGATAATATATGAAATTAGGTATAGTGGGACTGCCGAACGTGGGCAAGAGCACTCTTTTCAACGCGCTGACAAACGCGGGCGCGCAGGCCGCAAACTACGCGTTCTGCACGATCGAACCGAACGTGGGCGTTGTGGCCGTGCCGGACAAGCGCCTGGACGCTCTGGCAAAGATGTATTCGCCCGACAAGGTGACTCCCGCCACAATAGAATTTGTTGATATAGCCGGCCTTGTTAAGGGCGCTTCAAAGGGCGAGGGGCTCGGCAACAAGTTTTTGTCGCACATACGCGAGGTGGACGCGATAGTCCACGTTGTGCGCTGCTTCGAGAACGACGACATCATGCACGTTGACGGAAGCGTTGACCCTGTGAGGGATATTGAAACGATCAACATGGAGCTCATCCTTTCGGACCTTGAGGTGCTGCAGCGCAGGATCGACCGCGACACAAAGGCGATGAAGGGCGATAAGAGCCTCGGCGCGAACATCGCGTTTTTCAACCGCGTGAAGGATGAACTCAACGCCGGAGTGTGCGCGAGGGCCGTTGAGATGAACGACGATGAAAAGGAGGCGCTCGACAGCGTTGCGCTGCTCACGTCTAAGCCCGTCATATATGCATGCAACATGAGCGAAGACGATTTTGCGGGCGACATAAACACAAACAAATTTTATTTGAGCGTAAAAGAGATAGCCGACAAAGAGGGCAGCCGCGCGCTTCCCGTATGCGCCGAGCTCGAGGCGCAGCTCGCGGAGCTGGAGCCGGACGAAAGAGAGATGTTTTTATCGGAGCTCGGCATAACCCAAAGCGGACTTGACAATCTCATTGAAAAAAGCTCCGACCTTTTGGGGCTCATGAGCTACTTAACGGCGGGAAAGCCCGAAGTGAGGGCGTGGACTATAAAAAAGGGCACGAAGGCTCCGCAGGCCGCCGGGAAAATACATTCCGATTTCGAGCGCGGCTTCATACGGGCCGAGGTCATTTCTTTTGACGACCTTATGGCGAACGGCTCCATGGCCGCCGCGAAGGAAAAGGGCCTTGTTCGCAGCGAGGGCAAGGAATACGTTATGCAGGACGGAGATATCGTGCTGTTCAGGTTCAACGTGTAAACGCGCCGCGTTTTGATATTTGCGAGGTTCATATGGACGATAAAAATACCGGCGTGGGGGCAATGAAGCCCGCCGACGCCCAAGAATGGGCAAGATTCACGATCGAAGTAAAAAACGGCGTTATTGAAAGCGCTTCTTACGAGTGCGCCGACAACGCGACGCTTATAAACTGCGCCGAAACACTTAAGGGTATTATTACCGAAAAAGACGTCACCGATCTTTTTCAGATGAACAATAATGCGATATACTATAACATAGAGCCGGAGCTTAAGCGTGACGAGCTCTATCTTGCCTCCGTTTGCGTTCTCGCCGCCAAACGAGCCGCCGCGGACTGGTGCAAAAAAAACGGCGCGCCCTTGCCCGACGACGACTGCTGCTGCACATGAATCACAGCTGCACCCTCGCTTTAAGGGAAAGCCGAAGCATCAACGGAAGACGTACCGAAAGAGGTGTGACCCCCTCCCGGTACGTTTTTGGTTTGTTTTAAGCAAGCGCGGTATCAGCCGCCGGTCTGTTCACGCCATACGGGATCCGCGTAGAATTCGGAAATATCCTGACCTGTAAAGGTGAAAGGCAGATCCGGATACGCGATGGGGCGCTCATGCTCCATTTCGCGCTGCGCATCGGCGTCGGCGAGTTCCTTATCAAGCGGCAGCTCAAAAATCGCGAGCGGCGCGCGTGCCTTATCGGTGAAATACGGCATACCGTTTTCATAGAGCCCTATTTCCTCCGCGCTGTATACCATTGTGCCGTAAACCGCCACGCTTACGCCCTTATCCGCGAAGCACAGGAAATCGGTGATATCCACAAACAGATACAAAACGTTATCCTCGCAGTAGGTCAGCGGCACGCCGGTCTCACGTTCCATACTCATAAAGCCGTACACGTTGACGTTGGGCATAGCGCCGTGTATAAGCGGCGACGCGCCGATGGTATGAATGGTTTTTTCATCCTCGCCGTCTCCGTAGCCAAACACAAGGCCGCCGTCGTCGCGCACAACGGTTATTACGGCGTAAACGCCTTCAACGTCCCCTTCATAGACCGGTTCCTTCATAATCTGCACGTTGCGGCGCCGGCTTGCGCCTATAACGCCCTCAAGGGTAAAAGTATACCCTTCTGCCTGAACGCTTTTGCCTGAAAGGATGAGGTCGCCGTTTTCAACGTATTCGGGGTCAAGCACCTGCAGCAGA
The DNA here is from genome assembly GCA_017450185.1 of Clostridia bacterium. Lineage (GTDB taxonomy): Bacteria > Bacillota > Clostridia > Oscillospirales > Acutalibacteraceae > RUG806. Next base: position 8,586 of record JAFSWN010000140.1, read on the forward strand.
TTATCGGAGGGCTTGAGCCCCGTGGCATTAAACAGCTCGTCCGTGTTTTTCGGCAAACGGAGGACTCCTGCCGCGCCTGCCGTTACGAGACCCGCGACCAGAAGAACGGCGGCTGCCAGCAGCGCGAGTCTTTTTTTGCGTATCGTTATTTTTTTCATGTTTAAGCTTCCCTTCTCCCCCGCCTTTTCCATTACGGAGGCATATATCTTTTGCGTGTACGCTTCGTCCGCGGCAAGATCAACGCCGGCGTTATGCAGACGCAGCGCGTCTTGTTCGCTAAGCTGTGATAAACAATCTATCAGTTCCATGTCTGACATCGTTTTACTCTCCTTTCTCCAGGACGGAGCGCAGTTTTTTGAGCGCTCTGAGGCAGCGTTTGTTGACTGCGTTTTCACTGAGGCCCACGCGTTTGCCGATGGAAGCGTAGCTTTCGCCGAGATAATAGCGCCTTGCTACGATGGTCGCGTCCGGTTCGCCAAGGTCGATCAGAGCGAGGGCAAGGCGACGGCTCGTCTCGCGCCGGAGGACGTCGTTTTCAACGTCCGAACCCGACTCGAGCGTCTCGTTCAGAGGAAGCTCTGCGGCGCTGCCACCGCGTTTTCGCAATAGATCCACCGTTTTGTGCCTTGCCAGAGTTATCACAAACGAGGCAAGGCTCCCCTTTTCGGGATCGAGACGGTCGCGTGCTTCGTAGATACTGAAAAACACGTCGCTTACGATCTCCTCGGCGTCCTCCTTTGACAGGGCCGTACCGCCGGAGGAGCGCACCGTTTTTTCGGCAAGCGCCGCGTACGAACGGATAACAAGCGCGATCCCGCGTTTCGGGTCCTCCCGCAAAGCAGCCAACATATCAGTCTGCGTCATGATCATCACTCTTTCGTGAATTGCAATTCAACCATAATATCGTAAAAAACATAAAAATCTGCCAAAGTTTTCAAAAAAAATTAAAAACGGCCGCAGCTTCGTAAAACAGGCGAACCTGAGCTGCGTCAGTATTGTAACGAAACAAAACGCGCGCGTCAATGCCGGCGCAAAAAAAGACTTGACAATGCGGCAGCGGGAGCATATAATGACGATATAAAAAGGCAGAGATCGGGAAAAGTAGTATGATTTGCGCTTACAGAGAGCGGACGGCGCTGGAAAGTCCGCAGCGGCGGTCATATGAAGAACACCCGGGAGCCGCGAGCTGAACAAAAGAGATGCTTTTCAGTAGGTTAGCCGGAAGCGGACCGTTACAGCCGCAGACCTTAAAGATGAGGTCATAAAGGGGCCGAAAGGCAAAATAGGTGGTACCGCGGGTCACAGTTGCTCGTCCTATGGGATGAACAACTGTATTATTTTTTTCAGGAGGTTTCAGCATGAAACACACAGAAGTCAAAGAAATTTTCACAAATCCCGCGCTGACCGGCAGCGAAGTGACGGTATGCGGATGGGTGCGCACCGCGCGCGATTCAAAGAACATGGCGTTTCTGGCGCTCAACGACGGCTCGACCTTCAACCACCTGCAGATAGTTATCGACAAGAACGCCGGAGTGGCGCTTCCTCCGGAAGCGGCAAAGCTGGGAGCTTCGCTTAAAATCGTTGGCACAGTGGTTGTAAACCCCAACAACGGAACTCCCGAAGTGGACGCCAAAGAAATAACCGTGCTCGGCGTTTGCCCCGAGGACTACCCTCTTCAGAAAAAATTCCAAAAGCTTGAAACGCTTCGCGAAATGCCGCACATCCGCGTGCGCACAAACACCTTCAACGCTGTGTTCAGAGTGCGTTCGGTTATGGCGGCTGCCATTCACCGCTATTTTCAGGAGCGCGGCTACGTTTACGTTAACACTCCCCTTATCACCGGCTCCGACTGCGAGGGCGCGGGCGAGATGTTCAAGGTGACGACCATCGGCTATTCCGACGCCTATAAAAACGCCGACGAATACTATGCCGACGACTTCTTCGGCAAGAAGGCGGGGCTCAGCGTTTCGGGCCAGCTCGAGGGCGAGGTCATGGCGATGGCTATGGGCAAGATATACACGTTCGGCCCCTCTTTCAGAGCCGAAAAGAGCAACACACTTCGCCACGTTGCCGAGTTCTGGCACGTTGAGCCCGAAATTGCGTTTGCCGAGCTTCCCGACCTCATTGAGATAGCCGAGGACATGATGAAATACATCATCAAAGACTATATGGAAAAATGCCCCGAAGAGCTGAAATTCTTTGAGGAGCGCTTTGAAAAAGGGCTCACCGAAAAGCTGCTCAACGTTGTGAACAACGATTTCGCCATTGTTGACTATACCGAAGCCATCGAGCTGCTCAAAAAAGCCGACGTGGAGTTTGAATATCCCGTTGAATGGGGCTGCGACCTCCAGAGCGAGCACGAGCGCTATATCACCGAGAAAATATATAAAAAGCCCGTGTTCCTCATCAACTACCCGAAGGATATCAAGAGCTTTTATATGAAGCAGAACCCCGACGGAAAGACCGTTGCCGCGACCGACCTGCTCGTTCCGGGCGTTGGAGAGATCATCGGCGGCAGCGAAAGAGAAGCCGACTATGACAAGCTTGTTAAGGCCATGCACGACAAGGGCATGAGCATGGAAGACTACGGCGACTATCTTGCGCTTCGCAAATACGGCACGGTGCCGCACTCCGGCTTCGGACTGGGCTTTGAGAGAGTTATCATGTACTGCACCGGCATGAGCAATATCAGGGACGTTATTTTCTATCCGAGAACAGTCGGAAACATTAGATGATAATGCTCGCAAAGCGAACTTCATCCCCCATCCCGTTCGCGAAGCGAACAATAACCAAAAGGAGACAGTTTTATGAGCATGCAGCTTATTTTCCCCAAAGACTATAAAAGCGCGCTTTCTTTAAGAGATACTCAAAAGGCAATAAAACTCACAAAGGATACTTTTCAGGTAAAGCTTGCCGCCGCTCTCAACCTTGACCGCATCACCGCGCCTTTAATGGTAACGAAGGCCTCGGGCATAAACGACGACCTCAACGGCGTCGAGCGTAAGGTCCACTTTACAATGAAAGAGGTGGACGGCGTTGCCGAGGTTGTTCAGAGCCTCGCAAAATGGAAGAGGATGGCTCTTTACCGCTACGGCTACGCTCCGGGAGAGGGCATATACACCGACATGAACGCGATACGCCGCGACGACGACTGCGACAACCTGCACTCGCTGTTCGTGGACCAGTGGGACTGGGAAAAGGTGATAACCCGCGAGGACAGAAGCTTTGATTACCTTAAGGATACCGTGAGAAAGATAGTCGGAGCGCTGTGCGACACAAACGACGTTATCAAGGCCGCCTACCCCGCTCTCGGCACCGAGATAAAACGCGACGTTTTCTTTATTACCACACAGGAGCTTGAGGATATGTATCCCGATCTCACCGCCAAGGAGAGAGAAAACGCCATAGTTAAAGAGCACGGCACCGTTTTCATTATGCAGATTGGCGGCGCGCTCAAAAGCGGCGCAAAGCACGACGGCAGAGCCCCCGACTACGACGACTGGGCCCTAAACGGAGATATATTTGTGTGGGACAAAACTCTTGACCTTGCCCTTGAGATCTCTTCAATGGGAATAAGAGTGGACGAGGACTCCCTCAGAGCCCAGCTCAGGATCGCCGGAGCCGAGGAACGTGAAAAATTCCCGTTCCATCAGGGTATTCTCACAGGCACGTTCCCGCTCACCATCGGCGGAGGCATAGGCCAGTCGCGCCTTTGCATGCTGCTTTTGGGCAAAGCGCACATCGGCGAGGTTCAGGTGTCCGTGTGGCCTCAGGATATGAGAGAAACCTGCGCTATGCACGGCATAACGCTGCTGTGAGCGCAGCAAGGCTGCTATATTAATTAGTATCAGAAAAACGGACGTTTGCCGAAAGATATCCCCGGCAGACGTCCGAATCATTTATCAGCATGTTTTTCAACGGCAAGAAAAGTGCAGCAGAAGTGGGAAGAATCCTTGACGAAGCTGTAAATTCCGAACTCCCCCATACCGACTGAAAAATATGAGATAATAATATAGAACGTTCCGGACGGTCTCATAGCCGGCTCTTTTTGGATATCAGGAAAAGCATATAGATGAGAGAAAACTGCGCAATAGCGCAAAATATTCTCAAAAAAAGCGGAAACCGTATTGATTTTTCCAAAAAACTGTGGTACACTAACCAATGAGAGAAAATTGCGCAATAGCGCAAAATATTCGCGAGGTGTTTTTGTGGAAATCAAAAGAGATCGTTATCTGCGAAAGCTGATCGACCGCCGCGAAAACGGGCTTATAAAAGTTATAACCGGCATACGCCGCTGCGGGAAGAGCTATCTGCTGTTTGAGCTTTATCACAGCTATCTTAAAAATGACGGCGTTGCCGACGACCATATCATTGAGCTGGCGCTGGACGAGGACGTGAACGCACGCTACCGCAATCCGCTTGAACTGGGGCAGTATATACGCAGTCTGCTGACGGATAAAAACGGCATGTATTACGTTTTTCTGGATGAGATACAGAAGGTTGCGGATATACCAAATCCCTATCTTCCCGGAACTGATGAGACCGTTGGTTTTGTTGACGTGCTTTTGGGGCTGATGAAGCTCAAAAACGTGGATCTATACGTTACAGGCAGCAACTCCCGCATGCTCTCCACCGACATCCTGACGGAATTTCGCGGGCGCGGCGATGAAATCAGAGTTAACCCGCTGACCTTTGCGGAGTTTTACGAAGCCTTTCCCGGCGACAAGCGCGACGCATGGAGGGAATATTTCACCTTCGGCGGTATGCCGCTGGTGCTCTCGCAGCGCACAAACGAAGATAAAAGCCGCTATTTGCACATGCTGTTTGATAAGATATATCTGGACGATATCATGGCGCGGCGGAATATTCTGAACGACAAGTCCGTGCTTGACGATCTGCTGGATTTTGTCTCCTCCGCGGTGGGATCGCTCACCAATCCCGCAAAACTGCAGAACACCTTCGCCACTGTAAAGGGCGTTAAGATATCCGACGATACGATAGTGCGGTATCTCGATTATTTCATGGATTCATTTCTGCTGTACCGCGCAAAAAGGTATGACGTTAAAGGGAAAAAATATATCGGTTCTCCGGTGAAGTACTATTATTCCGACGTAGGACTCAGAAACGCGAGGCTTGATTTCCGCCAGCAGGAAGAAACCCACATTATGGAGAATATCATATATAATGAGCTGCGCGCGAGGGATTTTGACGTGGACGTTGGCGTTGTTACAGTTAACGAGCATAAAGCGAACGGCAGCGGCAGACGAGTTCAGTGCGAGGTGGATTTTGTTGTGAACCGCGCGGGAGGACGAGCCTATATACAGTCCGCATTCGCGATCCCGGACGAGGAAAAGCGCAAACAGGAAACAGCGTCGCTCCGGGCTATAAGCGATTCCTTCCGGAAAATCGTGGTGGTACGGGATCATATAGTCCCGTGGTACGATGAAAACGGCGTTTATTTCGTGGGGGTCGAAGATTTTCTGCTCGATGAAAACGTCATAAAAATGTAAAATTAATAAACGGTCGGCTTTATCATTCAGATATCGATAAAGCCGACCGATGTTTTTTTGTTTTGCTTATTCTGAACCTGTTACCTGAACTCTTTCCTTCGTCAGATCCCTTATCCATCTGTATCTGTTCACCTTGACCGCCGCCACGGCGCATTTGAGGATCTGGTCCATTTTGAGGATAAAGAACGTGACCGGTACGGGCCATTTGAACACAAACGCCGACAGAGCCGACAGCGGCAGCACGATGCACCACATAAAAATGATATCGTTCTTAAAAACAAATTTAGTGTCGCCGCCGCCCGAAACGATGCCCACAAGGCACGGCGCCTCGTATGCCGAACCTATGACCGTAACCGAAAGGATGGTGATAAAGGTCACGGAAAGAGCGCGGGTCTCGGCTGAGACGTCGTAAAAATCCACTATGGCGACGCGGCAAAAGAGCATCGCCAAACAAGAAATTATGCCCATTACAACAAAGATGATCTGCATTTTTTTAACGTAGCGATTAAGCCGCGGTATATCGCCCTCGCCCACCGTTTTTGCGGTGAGCACCGCGGAAGCGGAGGAAGAAGACTGATACAAAACGCTCACCACCTGAAAAACGGGAGCCGAAACCGCGTTCGCGCCTATAGCGGCCGCGCCGAGCCTGCCGATGATGGACGTCTGCAAAAACATGGCGACGCCCCACGAGCCTCCCGACCCGACAAGCGGCAGACCCGCCCGGAGGTAATCGCGAAGGAACCGCCTGTCAACGGCAATAAAGTCCCCGAGCCTCATATTCAGCTTTTTATCAACAAAAAACAGATAGATAAGGGCGACTATAAGCTCTGCGACGCGCGAAGCGAGCGTTGCCCAAGCCGCCCCCACAACTCCGAGCTCCTGAAAGCCGAAATGCCCGAAAATGAGGGCGTAGTTGAGAAAAACGTTTATAAAAAGCGCCATAACGGAGGTATAAAAACCTATGCGCACCGTTTCGACCGCTCTGAGCAGCCCTATCACAATATAGGAAACTGCGAAAACAATATAGCTGTGGACCATAATTGATATATATCTTGCCCCTTCGGCAACGATATCGGCTTTGTTTGACAAAGCGCCGAGCACACCGGAGGGAAAAACGCCCACAATAACCGCCATTACAAGAGCTATAAACGCGCTCACGGCAAACGCCGCTGCAAAAACCTTTTTAACCGACTTTATATCCTTTTTCCCCCAGTACTGTGAGCCCAGAGCCACAAGCCCGTTCACGGCGCCGTTTATTAGGCACATGAGCAGAAACTGGATCTGGTTCGCAAGGCTCACGCCGCTCATTGCCGTTTCGCTGTATCGGCCGAGCATTATGCTGTCTGCAAGGTTGACGCCGAAAACAATAAGGCTCTGCGCGGCCACCATGCCGAAAATGTTGAAATACGTTTTATAAAAATAAGCGTCGGTTTTTCTTTTCATTATTTTTTCTCCGTTAAAGAAGAGTTTTGTTGTACAGTCCCGCCGTTACGGGAAAATCAGGCTTTTTTCCGCTGAGCAGCGTTTCGGTCACCGCTTTGCAGCGTTCGGGGGATTCATATGAAAACCAGAGTGTCCGGAAATCGGTTTCCGGCTCGCCCATCCCCGCGGTGTAGAGCGGGATGGGATTATAGAGCGTTGAAAAACGTTTTCCGGAGCAGAGAAGCGTGAACGGCGCGCCGCGCCTGTCGATTATTTTCGCCTTTCCTTTGCATTCGCCGCAGCCGTCCGGCCCTCTTTGCGGGCACGAGCGAAAACGCATGAGCGGCAGATGGCCGTAGGCGATATAGCCTACCTTCCCTTCGCCGCCGATCTTCTTCATATCGGAGAAGCTCATTTCAAACGAAAAAGTGTTGTCGAGGCATCCCATAGCCTCATACTCCAGAAGGGCGGCAGTGTTTAGAATGTTCAGGTGCGCGCCGCCCGTCGGGACGAGCCCCGCGTCTTTTATAAGCTTCAAAGCCCCGATGTTTTCGGCGACGGCGGTCTTAAGGCCGTCTTTTTTCAGTTCAAGGAGCATGTTGAAAGCTCTTTCCTCGTCCGCGGAATATATCAGCACCGGAAGCTCCGCCGCGAGTTTATCGGAAATCAGCTCTCTGTGGCGGTATATTTCGCCGAGCGGCAAAACGTATCTGCCGCAGGCGGGAGTTTCAAAATACTGCGAAGCAAAGCCGAAGCGAAGCCGAAGATCCGTTTCTTTTATTTGTCGGGGAGCGCCGAAATCGGGGACAAACGCGCCGGGTTTCGGGTCGCGCCGCTTTTTTCTTATTTCGGAAAGCTCTTCGCACGCTTGCCTTCGCATGGCGTTGAGGCTTGACGCCGGCAGCATGAGCCCGGGGGCTATCTGAGCGTGAAAATCAGCGCAGAAATAGGGAGTGTCGCCGAGCTTGAGAAGCTGTTTTTTTGAGCTTTCTTCGTTAAGGCTCAACTTTTGCGCCGGCTCGGGAACGGGCCCCGAAACGTGCACCGTGTTTTCACCGTCGCTCATAACAAGAGAAGCCTTCTCCCCTTCATGAACGTTAAAATCAAACGAAACGGCAACGCTTTTTCGCTCGTTGTTATAAAGCTGTCTCAGCTCCGGCAGCACGGCCGCGGCCGCCGTTACGTCCTCTTTAACGCGATATCCGAACATGTCGCCGTTTATTTTTGAAGTGAGATAGCCGTCGGTGAAGCCGCTTCGGGAAAACACGCTGCGAAGGGCGTCAAGGCGGGGCGTTTTGCCCTCAAGCGCCGTAACGCACGCGTCAACGGCGGCGGCGACGTATTCGGGCCGCTTCATCCTGCCCTCTATTTTAAAAGAATCAACGCCGGCATCTCTCAGTTCTTTGAGATGGGAAACAAGCGACATATCCTTGAGGCTTAGGGCGTGGTCCCTTTTTTCGTTTTTGAAATCGAGTCTGCACGGCTGGGCGCAAAGCCCCCTGTTGCCGCTTCTTCCCCCGAAAACGGACGACATATAGCAAAGCCCCGAAACGGACATGCAGTGCGCGCCGTGAACGAACACCTCGGTTTCAACGTCCACAGCCGAGCTTATCTTTTCTATCTCTTTAAGAGAAAGCTCCCTCGCGAGCACCACTCTCTTAAAACCGTATTCCTGCAGCGCCAGAGCGCCGCTGACGTTATGCACGGCCATCTGTGTGGACGCGTGAAGACTGAGCTCCGGATAAAACTTTTTAATGAGCGACGCCGCCGCAAGGTCCTGAACGATCACAGCGTCGGCTCCGGAGGAGTAAATGAGCGAAATAACCTGAAGCAGCCTGCTCAGCTCGTCGTCGCGCACAAGAGTGTTGAGCGTGACGTTCGTTTTAACGCCGCGCTCACGGCAATACGCCACCGCTTCGCGAAAGTCGTCGTCGGTAAAATTTTCGGCGTTTCGCCGCGCGTTAAAGTCGGACGCGCCGAAATAAACCGCCGACGCGCCGCTTCTTACCGCCGCCTCAAGCTGTTCCCTCCCGCCCGCAGGAGCGAGTATCTCAACGTTGTTTTCAGGTGTTTTCATGCCGTCACCATTCCTCAGAGTACCATTCAATGTATTTTAGCATAACGCTTTTAAAATTTCTATTGATTTTTGAAAATTTTTAGTATATAATAGTCTCAAATCAATGAAACATTTGTTTACAGAAAGGATATAACCATGGCGGAAAAAAGAGACGATCTCAAAAATTCGGTTTCGGCGGCCGACAAAAAGGAAGCGCTGAAAACCGCTATAAACCAAATAGAAAAGCAGTTCGGCAAGGGCGCCGTTATGCGTCTTGGGCAAACCCAAGCCCTTAAGGTGGACTCTATTTCAACAGGCTCGATCGCTCTTGACGTTGCTACCGGCATCGGGGGCCTCCCCAAGGGCAGGATCGTTGAGATATACGGTCCCGAAAGCTCCGGCAAAACCACGCTCGCGCTTCACGTTGTTGCCGAGGCGCAGAAAAACGGCGGAGAGGCCGCTTTTATCGACGCGGAGCACGCTCTCGATCCGAAATACGCCGCCAATCTCGGCGTTGACGTAGATTCTCTTCTTGTGTCGCAGCCCGACAACGGCGAGCAGGCTCTTGAAATAGCGGAATACCTCACCCGCTCCGGCGCTCTGGACGTTATAGTTGTGGACTCTGTCGCGGCTCTCGTACCCAAGGCCGAGATCGAAGGCGACATGGGCGATTCTCACGTGGGCCTGCACGCGAGGCTGATGAGCCAGGCTCTCAGAAAGCTCGCCGGCGCTATTTCGCGCTCGAACTGCCTTGTCATTTTCATAAACCAGCTCAGAGAAAAGGTGGGCGTTATGTACGGAAATCCCGAGGTGACCACCGGCGGACGCGCACTTAAGTTTTACGCTTCAATGCGCATAGACGTGCGCCGCATAGAACAGCTCAAGGCCCCCGGCAACGAGTTCATCGGCTCGCGCACAAGAGCGAAGATTGTTAAGAACAAGGTGGCTCCCCCCTTCAGAGAGGCCGAATTCGACATCATGTACGGCAAGGGCATTTCAAAAGAGGGCGAGCTTGTCGACATGGCGGTAAACTTCGACATTATCCACAAAAGCGGCGCGTGGTTCTCCTACGGAGACCAGAGGATAGGCCAGGGCCGCGACAAGGTCAAGCAGTACGTTATCGACAACCCCGATTTCGCCGCCGAGGTGGAGGCGAAGGTGAGGGCCGCGATGACTCCCGAAAAGACAGAAGCAGCCGTATCCGACGACGAAGAGATACCCGAGCCCATCGCTCCCAACAACGGACGGCTTCCGAAAATCAAGATAGACATAGCGGCAGACTGATGGAAATTAGCGTTACGACCGCAAAATCAGGAAGAATAAACGTACACGCGGACGGTGAATACTACTTCACCGTCCCCGCTTTAATTTGGTACGCTTCTCCTATAAGCGGCAAAACACAGGCCGACGAAGAGGAGCTTATGGAGCTGAAGGCCGCCGCCGACGAACACGACGCCTATGAAAAAGCTTTAAGGCTCCTCTCGATACGCGCTCACGCCGCAAAGGAGCTCAAAACCAAGCTCAGGCAGAAATACCCGGAGCAGGCGTGCGAGAGCGCGATAAACAGGCTCAGCGAAAACGGCCTTATAGACGATGAGAAATTTGCATCAGCTTATGCCGACGAGCTGCTCCGAAGAAAGAATTATTCCCCCGAAAGAATAGTTAACGAGCTTATTTACAGGGGGATTGACCGTGAAACGGCAAAAAATGCGGCAAACTCTCTTGATATTGATAAAAAACAAGGTATAATAAATATAATTAATAAAGCGCGCCTGCCCGAAGAGCCCACGAAAAAAGACGTTGACAGGCTGATGCGCAGGCTTCTCTCGGCAGGCTACACTATGAGAGAGATACGCGAGGTCATTTCGATTTCACAGGAGGAGGAACCATGAACGAAAAGATAGGCTTTATTTCCCTCGGCTGCCCGAAAAACCAGGTGGATTCCGAGCTGATGATAAAAAAGCTTTCGGACGCCGGCTACAGAATGATAGACACGCCCTTCGGAGCGGACATCGTTATCATAAACACCTGCGGCTTCATTGAGGCGGCAAAGCAGGAGGCCATCGACAACATCCTTGAAATGGGACAGTATAAGGAGGACGGCGAGGTCGGCAAAATAATCGTCATAGGCTGCATGGCGCAGCGTTACAAGGACGAAATACTCAAAGAGATGCCCGAGGTGGACGCCGTTGCGGGGCTCGGGATAAACAAAGACATCGTCAGTTTTGTGGAATCGGTCCTCAAAGATGAAAAAAGAAGCGAATACCCCGACAGGACTTCCCTTCCGCTTTCAGGCGAAAGAATCCTCACAACTCCTCCTCACTGGGCTTATCTCAAGATTTCCGACGGCTGCTCAAACTGCTGCTCCTTCTGCGCGATCCCGCAAATTCGCGGGCCGTTCAGGAGCCGCGAGATGGACGATATAGTAAACGAGGCGAAGGCTCTCGCCGAGGACGGCGTGAGAGAGCTCATTGTCGTCGCGCAGGACACCACACGCTACGGGCTTGATCTTTACGGCAGCCTTAAGCTCCCCGAGCTTCTCACAAGACTTTCGGAGATAGAAAAAATACGCTGGATAAGGCTTTTATACTGCTATCCCGACAGAATAACCGACGAGCTGCTCGAAGTTATGCGCGACAACGAAAAGATCCTTCGCTACATAGACCTGCCTCTGCAGCACGCGAGCGGGAAGCTCCTCAAAAAAATGAACCGCGCGGGCGACCGTGAAAGCCTCACGGCGCTCATTGAAAAAATACGCTCCTATATGCCGGACTGTGTTCTGAGGACGACCTTCATCACCGGCTTCCCCGGAGAAACCGACGAGGATTTCAACGAGCTGAGCGAATTTATAAACGACATACGCTTCGACCGTCTCGGCTGCTTCGCGTTTTCTCCCGAGGAGGGCACGAAGGCCTTTGAAATGGAGGACCAGATAGATCCCGAGCTTGCCGCGCACAGGGGCGAGGTGCTGATGGAACAGCAGTACGGCATTTTCACCGAAAAGCAGGAGGCTCTTATCGGGAAGACGGTTGAGTGCGTCGTTGAAGACTACGACGGCTATTCCGACTCATATTCCGGCAGGACCTGGATGGACGCGCCTGAGATAGATTCGGAGATCCGCTTTATTTCCTCTAAGGAGCTCGATACAGGCGACTTTGTCCGTGTGAGGATAACCGGCGTAAACGAATACGATCTGCTCGGAAAAGCGGTAAGATAAACGGAGGCAATTATGGAAAGACGTGACAAAAGAAACTACTACCTTGATCTTGCGGAGATGGTATCGAAG
>JAFSWN010000141.1 GCA_017450185.1 Clostridia bacterium
CCTCCTCTCCGGCGCGAACCAGAATGATTTGTTCTCGAAAACAATCACATTATAGAATAATAAAAAGGATTTGTCAATAGAAATGTGAAAAATTTTCACGCTTTTTGTGAATATTTTTCACGATACCTCGCTCTTGTAAAATATGAGAAAATGTGTTAGTATAAAGTCGTAAATATAAATGTAATAATATATTTAATATAAAGAGGTGCATTATGAGTATTTCATCGCGCAATAAGCTCGGCTCGTTTCTGTTAAAGTTCCCCTATCCGCTCATTGTTGTCGCAGTGTTTGTTTTATTGGGGATGACGTTTCACTTATGGCATCCGCTGTGGATGATATTCCTGACGATACCGATATACTACCACTACGCGGGCGCGTGCATGACAAAAACGCGAAAGGCGTATCTTCTGGCCCTCCCCATACCGGAGATCATAGTGATTATCTATCTTATCGCCGGATTCTTCTTCTTTTTATGGGGCGTTGCGTGGTGGATCTTCCTTATAATACCGATATACTACTGGACGGTTGCCGCCTTTGTGAAAAAACAGGACTGACCTCAGAATAAAAAATGAAAAACAAAAGACCTGAAAACGATACGCCCGGGAGCTCCCGCGCGCTTACGGGCGACGTTATTTCGCTCGCGTGGCCCACAATGCTCGAGCAGTTCATGCAGACGGCGGTGCAGTATATCGACACCTTCATGGTGGGCTCGCTTGGCACTCTCGCTACGGCTGCCGTAGGCTGCACAACAACTGTAAACTGGCTGCTGGGAAGCGCGATAAGCGCTCTGGCGGTCGGTTGGTTGGCGTATATCTCTCAGGCGCTCGGCGCGGACGACCGGAAGAGAGCAAAAAAAGCCGCGGCGCAGAGCGTTTTCATCACGCTCATTGTAGGCTCGGTGTTCACCTTGCTGACGCTCTCGCTTTCAGGTTTTATCCCGGTCTGGATGCAGGCGGACGATAATATCAAAGAGACCGCTTCGCGATATTTCTTTATACTTTACACCCCGATGCTGCTAAGGACCGCGCAGATCATTTTCGGCACAGTGCTCAGAGCGGCGGGAGACACCAAAACGCCGATGCGCGTGAGCGTACTGGTGAACATAGTAAACGTAAGCCTGAACTATTTGCTGATATACCCTTCAAGGGAGATAAGCGTTTTTTCGGTAAAGCTTACTATTCCCGGAGCGGGAATGGGAGTCGAGGGAGCGGCCGCTGCGAGCGCGGCAGCCTTTGCTTTGGGAGGTATACTTACCGTCGCGGCTTTTTTGAGACACCCCGTTATATCCCCGAGGGGAGAGAGCCTGCGTCCGGACCCGGCGGTGCTGAGGATATGCCTGAGGATTGCTCTGCCGAACATGGCGCAGAGATTCATGACTTCGCTCGGATACGTTGTGTTCGCTTCATGCATCAACGCTCTGGGGCAGACGGCAACCGCAGCGCACACCGTTGCGAACACCGTTGAATCTGCCTTTTACGTCCCCGGCTACGGGATGCAGACTGCGGCGGCGACGCTTACCGGCAACGCCATAGGCGCGAAAGACAAAAATCGCATCGGCGCACTTTCAAAAACGCTTGTGCTGCTCGAGATCGGCATGATGACGGTTTCGGGCGCGCTGCTCTTCGCTTTTGCCCCGTCTTTGGTGAAGCTCTTTTCAAAGGACTCCGAGGTGATTGCGCTCGGCTCCACGGTTTTGCGGATGGTGGCGCTCAGCGAACCGTTTTACGGCGTTTCCATCGTTACCGAAGGAATGCTGCAGGGAGCGGGCAAAACTTCCGCGCCGTTTGTTTTCAACATTTTATGCATGTGGGGTATTAGGATAGGCGGAACTCTTATCTGCACCCGGGTTCTCGGGCTCGGCCTTGAAGCCGCCTGGGCCTGCATGATAGCGAACAACTTAGCTCTTCTCGCGTGCTTCAGGATATACTACAGGCATTCGGGAATAGCGCAAAAACAAAATAAAAACAAATAACGGGAAACAATTTTACGGTCAAAAAAAATAACCCACTATGACGCTTTCATCATTTGAAAACTGCCATGGTGGGTTTTTCAGACTCATTGTGTAAAACTGCCTTATCGGTTCTTGGTATATGCGGACGCTGCTTTTTTATTCAGTGTAAGTTACGTTTATCTCCTCATCGGAGGCGTCAACGTATATATCGGTTATCTTGCTGTCGAAGCGGGTGACAAGGATGTTCGCGATCGGGTCCTCCACTTCCCTTCTGATCTCGTGGCGGATGTCTCTGGCCCCGCGAACACCGTCGGCGGCCTTTTTCGCAATGAAGGGAGCGACGTTTTCGGAAACGTGCAGTTTTATGCCCTTATCGCGCAGCGAGGGCTCGAATTCCTTGATGAGGATATCGGCGATCTTCGTATAGTCCTCCTCTGTGAGGGAATTAAACAGTATGACCTCGTCCACGCGGCCTATGAACTCGGGACGAAGGAACTCCTTGAGCGCCTTCATAGCCTTGTCTTTGTTTGCGGTGTTCTTATCCTTACCGAAGCCGAGAAGGCTCTCGCTTCTCTCGCTGCCGGCGTTTGAGGTCATTATGATGACGGAATTGGCGAAGCTTATCGTACGGCCCTGCGCGTCGTTCGTTTTGCCCTCGTCGAGGATTTGCAGAAGAATGTTCATGACGTCGGGATGAGCCTTTTCTATCTCGTCGAAAAGGATGACGGAATAGGGCTTGCGCCTCACCTTTTCCGTGAGCTGTCCGGCTTCGTCGTAGCCCACGTATCCGGGCGGGGAGCCGATGAGACGGGAAACGCTGTGCTTCTCCATAAATTCGGACATATCGAGCCTGATAAGAGTTTCGGGAGTGTCGAAGAGCTCATGGGAAAGCTGCTTCACAAGCTCGGTCTTGCCGACGCCTGTGGGGCCCACGAAGATGAAGGAAGCGGGACGCTTGACGGGGGTGAGCCTTACTCTCGAGCGTCTTATTGCGGCGCAGACCGCTTCGACAGCCTCGTCCTGCCCGATGATACGGGCTTTAAGATGCTTTTCCATGTCGGCGAGCTTGCCCATATCGCTGTCGACTATTTTTTTGACCGGGATACCGGTAGCGAGGCTTATGACCTTGGCGAGGTCGTCCTCGGTGACGTAATTGTCCTCCGCCTTGACCCTGAGTTCTTCAAGTGCTCCTTCGTTCTGGAGGATGTCGGCGCGGACCCTTGCTATAGCCTCATAGTCGGGGTTCTCAGAAACGGACGTGAGCTCAGCCTCCTCGGCCTTTAGCTCATCCTGACGCATGAGGGCTGCCTCATAGTCGCTTATCGCCTTGTTGCGAAGATTTGCGCAGGTGCAGGCTTCGTCGAGCAGATCAATAGCCTTATCGGGAAGGAAGCGCTCATTTATATAGCGCTCGCTCATTTCTACGGTTTTATAGATCAAGCTGTCGGAGATCCTGACCTTGTGGAATTTTTCGTAGTATTCCTTTATGCCGAGCAGCATCTCATAGGCGTCCTCTATGGACGGCTCCTCAACCTTTACGGGCTGGAAGCGCCTTTCGAGAGCGGCGTCCTTCTCGATATGCTTGCGGTATTCGGTGAAGGTGGTGGCGCCTATGACCTGTATCTCGCCCCTTGAAAGAGCGGGCTTGAGGATATTCGCCGCATTCATCGAGCCCTCGGCGTCGCCTGTGCCCACAAGGTTGTGTACCTCGTCGATGAAAAGGATGATATTGCCCTCGGCCCTTACCTCGTCCACAAGTCCCTTGATCCTCGCCTCAAACTGGCCCCTGAACTGGGTGCCTGCTACAAGTGCGGTCAGATCAAGCAGGTGGATCTCTTTTTTAAGAAGCTTAGCGGGCACGTCGCCCGAGGCTATCCTCAGCGCGAGTCCCTCGGCAATGGCTGTTTTGCCAACGCCCGGCTCGCCTATCAGGCAGGGGTTGTTTTTGCTGCGGCGGCATAGTATCTGCGTAACGCGGGATATCTCGTCCTCCCTGCCCACTATGCGGTCAATTTTTCCTTCGGAGGCTTTCTTTGTGAGGTCGGTGCAGTACTGCGAAAGGAACTTGCGGTTCGATTTCTTCTGCTCGGGCTTTTTGACGCCTCTTTTTTTTCCGCCCTTATTGTCGGCAAGCTCAGCGGGAAGGTCGACCTCTCCGTTTTTATCGTTCCTTGCGGCGCCCTGCTCCCCGAAAAGCCCCTGAAGGAAAGGCAGGGTGGGAGCTCCGCCGTTTTCAAAGCCCTCGTCGCCCTCGGGGTTCACAAACGCGCTTCCGAACTGCTCGTTGAGGGAGTCGATATCGTCTTCGGTTATGCCCATTTTTGAGAGCATATCCTTGATGGGCCCTATATTCATCTCAAGAGCACAGCTTATGCAAAGCCCCTCCTGAGTGGTTTTATCGCCTTCTATTTTGGATATATAAATGACCGCGGGATTCTTCTTGCACCGCGAACAGAGTTTCATGTTCATATGGTTATTATTTGTTTCCTTTCGAAATTTATGTTATCTTGCTTTTTTTTCTGCGGACTTCTTTTCTTTTTCGGCCTTCGCCCTTGCTTTACCCTCGGGAGAGAATCTTTCTTTAGCCTGACGGCGCACGCCGGGCATATAGCTGAAAAACGCCACGAACGTCATTATCACCGCGATAACGACCATTGCCATCATAACGGGATCGGGAAGGGTATAAATCTGAGCTATCGCGCCCGGCTCGTTGCGGAAAGCGCCGATCTCGGGGCCGAACGCCATAATACAGATCATTACGAGATAGAACGCCATAGTGGCCGCCTTGCCGTAGATCTCCGCGGCTCCGGGACGAAGCCCGAAGTGAAGCATAAGGGCGCCTCCGACAAGCATGACAAGTTCCTTGATTATAAACAGGAGGAACACCCACGCAAAAAGGTGGAGAGTCCGGTTTTCCGCCCTATAAAAGGTGATGAACAGAAGTATGGCTATTGTGCCTTGAGTGAGCTTGTCGGCAATGGGGTCGAGCAGCTTGCCGAGCTCGCTGACCTGATTGAAGCGGCGGGCTATTTTTCCGTCGAAAAGATCGGAAAGCCCGGAAAGGGCGAGAACGACGACCGCCCACAGAAGCTGGCCTTTACAGAAAAGGAACGCAAAAACGGGGATCAGAAGAATCCTGATGAACGAAAGAAGATTCGGTACGGTCCAGACGTTGCTGAACAGCCCTTCGTTTTTAGTTTTCATAAGCTTTCCTTCCTTCAGTTGAATAATTGTGAGATGAGCCCGCAGAAATATGATCCTTCAACAAGGAACGTGAGCTTCTCGTTTGATATTAGCGGAGCGACAAGAAGCAGCAAAGCGCACAGGCAGCCGGCAGGTATCGCTCCGCGGACAACTCCGAAGAGTCCGCCCGCTATCCTGTTGGCAGTGTTTACCGCGCCGTCTTTTTTCTCAAAGAACTTTTTGCTTATTGTTTTTGCAAGCATGTTCAGTATAACAGAAGCGATAACGAATACCGTGAGAGTTGTAATAATAATCAAAACTTTTGTAACAATCGGTCTTATATAGTCCGCTTCTATTTGCGAGACCGAAAGCACCTCGCTGCCGATCACTTCGCCGCTTTCGGGCAGAAGATGCAGCGCGTTCGCTATTTTGACGGCGGCGGACGGAAGCGCCTCGGTTATCGTGTTTATCAGAGCGTTGACGCCTCCGCTGACTGATCCCGAAGGCAGAAGCTTGAAGAGCTGCACGGTCACCTTGTCTTTTATGACCGCCCCGTAAAGCATATCGGTCAGCGGTACCGCCGCCAAACGTGCGCCAACTGCGGAAATAAGGGTTATGACAAGGCGTAAGACAAAGCTTATTATCCCCTTGGAGGCCCCTATTATGGTAAAGATGATTATTATGCCGAGGCAGATAAAATCAATAGTGTTCACGTTGTCACCTCATAATTTTCATTTACGTTGAAGCTGTATATCCCGGACGGGACGCAAACGTATATCCTGTTGTCGGAAAGAGCGCACCGATTACACGACTGCTGGAGGGAAATCTTTCCTGTGAGCGTATCGCGGTGGTCGTACACCTCTATCTCGCTGCCAAATACGAAAGCGCAGTTTGTCGCCCCGGCGCACACCGAAGTAAGCTCGTTTGAAAAGCTGTGCTCATAATACGTCTTGAGCCCCTTCGGATATATCTTCGCAAGAACGTTGCCCGAATTGCCGAAGCGGTTTATCGCGGTCGCAGAAAGTCCGTTTCTCATCATGTCGCTGTGGCAAAGCTCCGTAACTGAGTATTCGTCAAGCGTCTGGCGGTCGCCGTTCCCGCCGAGCAGATAGAAGCCCGAATCGGTCATTACCGCAAGCTTTTTTGAGGAAACGAATTCGACGTCATAGACCGTTTTGTCGGTGAATTCAACGTCGTAGACCGGCTCGTTCCTGCTGAAATCAAACAGCACGACTCTTGCGGAATATGACGCGTTTTCCACCGAGATAAGCCCCGCCGCAGCATATTTACCGTTTTCGGAGAGCGTAAGGCAAATGAGATAGTCGGAGCTTCCCCACTCGAACCTGAGCTTTCCCTTTGCCGAATACACATAGAGATGCGACTGGTATCCCTCGTGAGCGTTCAGAACGTAGGCGTAGGTCCCGTTTGAGCAGATGTCGGCGCAGCTTACGGGCGAATCAAAATCGAGCTGCTTGTATTTTGCGGAGCTTCGTTCGATCTTCACGCTGTAGCCGCCCCTGTCGTATACTATAAGGTCCTTTCCCGAAACAGCCATAACCGGAGAAGAGAAGGTGTGGTCGTTTGACGTTATAAGCTCTCCGTAGCGGTCGATATACTCAATATCGTTTGCGGTAAGTACCACCGCGCCGCCGGGATACGGGCCGATATCTTTGACGCTGTCGGACGATATAGCGAAGAAGCCCGCTTCGGTCACAGCGTTTTCGGCTGTTTTTTTGTCGTGCGCGGAGATGGCTGCCGCCGCGGCGGCGATGAGTATCACAAGCAGAGCGACTGCACCGAAGACCTTCAGTCCCTGTCGATCGGGGACCTGTCTTTTTGGTTTTCTTACTTCGCGGGCCTCCTCCGGCCCGTCCTTTTCATCACCGGCTGATAAGCTTTCGTCAGCTTCCGCTTCCGGATTTTCCTCTTTTTCCATTTCCAGCTTATCGCCGGTGTCTTCGTCTTTCATCGTTTCCCACTCCCTTTCAGAAGAATACTTTATTCAGATACAGACCGTGAGCGGGCACGGTTTTTCCCGCAAGGAGCCTGTTTTTTTTCTCGATAATGAGGGGGATGGACCCCTCGGGTATTTTGCCCTCGTCGATATAGAGAAGGGTTCCCGCCATGATGCGAACCATGTTGTAGAGGAAGCCGTCGGCCTCGACGAAGAATACGACCTTTCCGTCCTCCCGGAGCACTCCGGCGTTTTTTACGGTGCGCACGTTTGAGCGGACAGCTGCTCCGGCGGCGCAGAACGCCGAAAAATCATGCGTCCCCAAATAGTCCTTCGCCTGGGCGTCCATGAGTCTTTCATTCAGTTCGTGCTTTACGTGCTCAGCGCGGTTTATAAGGAACGGGTCGCGGATCCTTGAATCGTAGAACACATAACGGTATTCCTTTGAAACGCAGGAAAAACGGGCGTTGAAATCATCGCCGACGTATTCGCACGAAAGAACGCTTACGTCCTCAGGCAGATAGAAGTTCATGCCCTGCACCACAGTAGACGCGTCCATGAGCTTTTCGGCCTTAAAATTGGCCTTGAAGCAGTTCGCGTGCACTCCGGCGTCGGTTCTCGAGCAGCCGGTGACGCTCACCTTTTCGCCGAACAGGCTCAGCACCGCGTTTTCGGTTTTTTCCTGAACCGAAACGGCGTTTTGCTGGCGCTGCCAGCCGTGATAAGCCGTACCGCAGAATCTCATTGTAAGTAAATAATTCATTACATCACCGGTTCAAAAATGAACATTGACGAAAATCCGTAATAGCTTGTAAACAGCGCGCCGGCGATAACTAAAGAGAGAAGCCCAAACGCGACAGCGTCTCTGTATCCCATTTTCATGACCTTGAGCCTTGTCCGGGAAGCCCCGTCGGTGTAGCAGCGGCACTCCATTGCCACCGCGAGCTCGGCCGCCCTTCTGAACGCCGAAACGAAAAGAGGGATAAAAACCGATATCATCGCCTTCATGCGCTCGCCGACGCTTCCGTTGTCGAGCTTTGCTCCCCTTGCCTTCTGCGCGCTCATTATTATGTCTATTTCATTGATAAGAGTCGGGATGAAGCGAAGCGCAATAGTCATCATCATCGCAAGCGAATGTACTTTGACGCCGAACACCTTAAGAGGGCTCAGAAGACGCTCGAGAGCGTCTGTCAGCATTGTGGGAGAAGTGGTATACGTGAGCAAAGACGACAGAAGGATAAGAGCGATTATCCTCACCGCGAGGAACACCGCGCTGTATATCCCGCCGGTGGTCACGGCGAATTCGCGCGACTCGAAGGGCTTCCACAGCACTTCGCCCCTGTTGTTGTAGATTATCTGGAGCGCGGAGGTGAACAGAACGATAAAGATTATGGTTTTAAGGCTTTTCCAGATAAGCTTCGGGGATATCCTTGAGATGAACACGCACACGACCGAAAAAAGCAGCATAAGAGAGAGGGAAAAAAAGTTTTTGCACATGAACAGAGCTATGATATAGAGCACCGTTATGACTATTTTCGCTCTGGCGTCGAGCTTGTGGATGAAAGAATCTCCGGGGAAGAACTGCCCGATCGTTATATCTCTTATCATACTCCCGCCCCCTTCAGAAGCTTCTTTATTTCGGAAGCGGCGTCGTCTATGGTGTAAACCTCATTTACGTCAAAGCCCTTCTTTTTCAGGGCTATGATTATTTTTGTGAAGGAAGGGACGTTAAGGCCCATTTCGATCAGCTCTTCGCCTCGGGAGAATATCTCAGAGGGCGTTCCGAAGCATGCTACCTCGCCCTTACGAAGGACGAGTATCCTGTCGCTCACACAGGCGGCTATCTCCATGCTGTGCGTAACAAGGATAACGGTCGCGCCGGTGTTCTCGCGGTATTTTTTTATTATTTCAAGCACCCTGTCTCTCCCGGAGGGGTCGAGGCCGGCGGTCGGCTCGTCCAGTATGAGCACCTCTGGGAGCATCGCCATCACTCCTGCTATCGCGCAGCGCCTTTTCTGGCCGCCAGACAGATCGAAGGGAGAAGCACTGAGCTTTTCTTTTGAAAGACCCACGAAATCCGCCGCGAGGGAGACCCGTCTTTTTATCTCATCTTCATGAAGCCCCATGTTTTTCGGGCCGAAGGCTATATCCTCGAAGCAGGTCTCCCCGAAGAGCTGGTATTCGGGATACTGGAAGCACAGGCCCACCCTGAAGCGGGCGGCGGCTTCAGTTTTTTTATTTTCGTTTATATCCTTCCCGTCGAGCAGTATTTCTCCGCTTTCGGGCTTAATAAGAGCGTTGAGCATCTGCATCAGGGTGCTTTTGCCTGAGCCCGTGTGCCCTATAACGCTCACGCACTCTCCTTTTTCTATTGAAAAGCTGACGTCCTTCAGCGCCTGCACCTCAAAAGGCGTTTTGCGGCCGTAGCCGAAGGACACGTTCCTGACTTCGATAAAAGACATGTTTTACTCCGTTTTTCCGGTCAATTTAAGTATCTCGTCAACGAATTCATCCTCCGTGAGGATATCGCCGCGGATATCGATGTTTTCGAGCTTCAGTTTTTCGCAGAGCTTCGCGGTGTCGGGAAGCTCCAGCCCGCAGCCTTTCAGAAGCTCCGGCTGCCCGAATATCTCCCTCGGCGTGCCGACGGCTTTCACTGCGCCTTTGTTTATGACCATGATCCTGTCGGCGCCTATGGCCTCTTCCATAAAATGGGTTATGAGCACGACGGATATCCCGAGCTCTCTGTTGAGGCTTGTTACCGTTTTAAGGACCCTTGCCCTCCCCTTGGGGTCGAGCATAGCCGTGGGCTCGTCCAGCACGATGCACTCCGGGCGCATCGCGATTATCCCCGCTATGGCGACCCTCTGCTTCTGGCCGCCAGAAAGCCTGTGGGTCTCGGAGAAACGGCGGTCGTACATCCCGACGGCCTCCAGCGCCTCGTCTACCCTTATCCTTATTTCCTTCGGATCTACGGCAAGGTTTTCCGGGCCGAACGCCACGTCCTCCTCAACAATAGAAGCGACTATCTGGTTATCGGGGTTCTGAAAGACGACGCCCACCTTTTTGCGGACCTCTATCTCGTTTTCTTCTTCGCGCGTGTCCATGCCGCCCACGGTGACGGTCCCGGAGGTGGGGATGCAGATGGAATTACACAGTTTCGCGATAGTCGACTTGCCCGAGCCGTTATGCCCGAGTATCGCGATAAACTCTCCCCTGCCCACGGTGAACGAAACGTTCTTCACCGCGAACCTTTTGTTTTCTTCCTCATCGTCGTAGGAATAGGACACGTTGTTGAATTCTATCAGCGTTTCTTTTGTCATATCATTGTTTTGTCCAGAATGCGGAC
The DNA here is from genome assembly GCA_017450185.1 of Clostridia bacterium. Classification (GTDB taxonomy): domain Bacteria; phylum Bacillota; class Clostridia; order Oscillospirales; family Acutalibacteraceae; genus RUG806. Next base: position 10,438 of record JAFSWN010000141.1, read on the forward strand.
GCTCCGCTCGGAAGGACGAGCCCCGAGGACGACGCCCGAAGGCCTATCTCTCCGGCTGTGACTTTTCCGTTTTTTGAGTTCATTACAGAACCTAAGATATACGCCATGACGGACGGCGAAAGCCCTGTGGTGTAGGAATTTACAAGGAAAAGCTCAGCGTTTTCGCCAAGGAGCAGGGAGCAGCGCTCGCACAGCTTATAAACCTCTGTTTCAAGCTTCCAGACCTCCCCTCCGGGGCCTCTGCCGTAGGAAGGGGGATCCATGATTATTATGTCGTATTTGTTTTCGCGCCTTATTTCGCGCTCAACGAATTTTATGCAGTCGTCAACGAGCCAGCGGACGTTTTTAGCGGCGACGCCCGAGGAAGCGGCGTTTTCCTTTGCCCATTGCACCATGCCCTTTGAAGCGTCGACGTGCGTAACGGCGGCTCCCGCCTTCAGGGCGCTCACCGTGGCGGCGCCGGTATAGGCGAAAAGGTTGAGCATTTTAAGGGGACGTCCCGCTTTTTTTATCAGGTCGGCGGTCATATCCCAGTTCACCGCCTGCTCCGGGAAAATGCCTGTATGCTTAAAGCCCATGGGCTTTATATTGAAAACAAGATCTGCGTATTTTATGCTCCAGACGTCGGGAAGGGGCCTGTAGGTCTCCCATTTTCCGCCGCCGGTGTTCGAGCGTATGTATCTTGCGTCGGCCTTACGCCACGCGGGATGGTTTTTGGGCGTCTGCCAGATGACCTGGGGATCGGGACGGATCAGAATATGGTCTCCCCACCGTTCAAGACGCTCTCCTGACGAGCAGTCGATGAGCTCGTAGTCGGTCCAGTTGTCGGCTGTTCTCATCATATCAGCCTCTCCCTGACGACTTCGGCAATCTGTGAAGCAAGGAGTTTTATCTGTTCCTCGTTTTTGCCCTCAAGCATGACCCTGACGAGCGGCTCGGTGCCCGACGCCCTGACGAGCACTCTTCCGGATGAACCGAGTTCCCTTTCGGCCTCTTCAATGGCTATTTTAATGTCGTTGTCTTCAAATAACCTTAATTTTCCGAGGGACGATACCTTGACGTTAAGAAGGACCTGCGGGAAGATCTCGATCTCGGAGGCAAGCTCTTTGAGCGATCGGCCTGTTGTTCTGATGACGTTCAGAAGCTGCACCGCGGTGAGCTGCCCGTCGCCGGTGGTAGCGTGGTCGAGGAAAATAACGTGGCCCGACTGCTCGCCGCCTATGTGGAAGCCCTTTTCAAGCATCCGCTCAAGCACGTACCTGTCGCCGACCTTGGTTTTTTCACAGTTTATCCCGTATTTTCCGCAGAACTCAAAAAGGCCCATGTTGCTCATGACGGTAGCGACGAGGGTGTTGGCGTTGAGCTTACCCTGATCCTTCATAGCCTTGGCGCATATCGCCATTATTTTGTCGCCGTCAACGAGCTGTCCGTCGCTGTCGACGCAAAGGAGCCTGTCGGCGTCGCCGTCAAAAGCGAAGCCCAGATCAAAGCCGTTGTTTCTGACGTATTCCTGTAGCGTTTCGATGTGTGTAGATCCGCAGTTTTTGTTTATATTCTCGCCGTCGGGACGGCAGTTTATGACGGTGCACTCCGCCCCAAGCCTTCTGAACAGCTCGTTGGCGGTCTCGCTGGCGGAGCCGTTTGCGCAGTCTATAGCTATTTTCATGCCGTAGAAATGAGCTATCGCGGTGCTCTCGATGTGGCGGATATAATCCTTGACGGCGTTCCTGCCGGAGGTCACCGAGCCCACTTCGCCGCCGACCTTGAGGGGCGGGGGGATGATCTCGTCAAGGATAATGGCCTCTATCCTCTCTTCCATTTCATCGGGCAGCTTATAGCCGTTTGAGCGGAATATCTTTATGCCGTTGTATTCGCAGGGGTTGTGAGAGGCGGAGATCATGACTCCGGCGTCGTAGGAATACTCCTTGACAAGGAAGGCGACCGCGGGAGTGGGGACCACTCCGAGCTGGAGCACGTCGCAGCCCACCGAGCAAAAGCCTGCCGCTATAGCGCAAGAGAGCATATCGGCAGAAACGCGCGTGTCGGTGCCCACAAGTATTTTAAGTCTTTTGTTCCCGAGATTCTCGCCGAGCACCATCGCCGTGGCGCGTCCTATCTTCATTGCGAGCTCACAGCTTATTTCAGTGTTCGCTATGCCTCTCGCTCCGTCTGTTCCGAATAATCTGCCCATTACTGTACCTCGCTCAGTCCTTCGGCACGGGTATGCCGAGATGTATGTATGCCGCGTCGGTCACTGTCCTGCCTCGCGGCGTTCTTGAAAGAAAACCTATCTGCATAAGATACGGCTCGTAGACGTCCTCTATTGTAACTGCCTCCTCGCCTATGGCGGCGGCTATCGTGTCGAGGCCGACGGGGCCTCCTTTATAGTTGTGGATCATGGTGGAAAGAAGACGGCGGTCGATATTATCGAGCCCGAGCTCGTCTATCTCCATGCGTGAGAGCGCCTGCTGCGCGTCGTGAAGCGTTATAGTCCCGCTTCCCATTACCTGTGAAAAATCCCTCGCCCTTTTCAGAAGACGGTTCGCTATTCTCGGGGTGCCTCTCGAACGGGAGGCTATTTCAATCGCCCCCTCGCGGTCGATATCGATGCCGAGTATCCTCGCGCTGCGTATAACGATGTCGCTGAGCTCCTCGGGAGAATATAACTCCAGTCTCAACACGACCCCGAAGCGGTCCCTTAAAGGAGCGCTGAGAGACCCGGCGCGCGTGGTGGCGGCAACGAGTGTGAACGGCTGAAGGTCGAGCCTTATTGAGCGCGCGGACGGGCCCTTACCGATGATGATGTCGATGGCGTGGTCCTCCATCGCGGGATAGAGCACCTCTTCAACGCTCCTTGAAAGACGGTGTATCTCGTCGATGAACAGTATGTCGCCCGCATTCAGGTTTGTGAGCAGAGCGGCGAGATCGCCGGGCTTTTCAATGGCCGGGCCGGAGGTTATGCGTATCTGCGTGCCCATAGTGTTGGCGATGATGCCCGCGAGGGTGGTTTTGCCGAGGCCCGGAGGTCCGTAGAGCAGGACGTGGTCGAGAGCCTCGCTCCTGCCGAGCGCCGCCTGCATATATATATTCAGGTTTTCTTTGACTTTTGTCTGTCCGATATAATCTTCAAGTGTCTTCGGCCTGAGAGATACCTCTATATCGCTGTCGGCTTCACCGAATTCGGGGGACGCGAGCCGGTAATTTTCTTCTTCGTATGAATTGATTGCCATTTTCGTTTACTCCGTATCAGTATAGCTGTTTGAGCCCGATCTTCACAAGGTCTTCGACCCGCATCGAAGGATCGGCCTTCGAGAGAGCCCTCGCGGCGTCCGCCGCCGAAAAACCGAGCGACACGAGGGCGCTTACGGCCTCGGAAATATTTCCGCCCATGCCCTGCCCCGGAGAAAAGCTCTCCTGCGAGGGGAGCGCGGATGAAGAAAGCCCCTTCATTTTGTCCTTTAGCTCAAGCACAACTCTCTGAGCGATCTTGGGCCCTACGCCCTGCGCCTTTGTGATTGCCTTCACGTCTCCCGAAGAGATACTCAGCGCAAGGGCGGAAGGAGTGTTCTGAGAAAGGATTGCGAGCGCCGCCTTCGGGCCGACGCCCGACACTCCGAGAAGCATTTTAAAAAACTCAAGCTCCTCTTCGTTGTAAAAGCCGAAGAGCTCAAGCGCGTCCTCCCTTACCGAAAGATAAGTGTAAAGAGAGGCCTCTTCGCCGACTCCGCCGATATTTTTGAGGGTGTTGAGCGTTACGCTGCACCTGAAAGCCACGCCCGAGCACTCGAGCGCCACGCTCGACGTATCGGCATAAACGATTTTCCCCCTAATGGAATAAAACATACTATTCTCCGTCTGTTATATTACTTTATGCTGCTTAAACCGCCGTATATCAGCGAACCGCTGGAATGGGCGTGGCACAGCGCGAGAGCGAGCGCGTCGGCGGTATCGTCAGGCTTTGGGACCGCGCTCAGCCCCAGAAGCTGGCGCGTCATCTCCTGGACCTGTTTTTTTTCGGCCCTGCCGTAGCCCACAACGCTCTGTTTGACCTGAAGCGGAGTGTACTCAAATATTTTCGCTCCGCTGTTCTGGGCCGCCAGCAGGATGACTCCCCTCGCCTGAGCGACGTCGACCGCGGTTTTTTTATTTGTGTTGAAAAAGAGCTTTTCAACGGACATGGCCCCGGGCTTATACTTGTCGAACAGATAACGGAGATCCTCGTATATACAGCCCAGCCTCCTGGGGAAATCCATTCCCGCGGGGGTGGTCACCGCGCCGAAATCGAGAACGCGGTACCGGCTGTTTTCATAATCGATGATCCCGTAGCCTACTATCGCGTATCCGGGGTCGATCCCTAAAATAACCATCTTTTTACACTCCGAGCGGTATTTTATGCAGTATACCATAAAAAGGCGAAAAACGCAATATATATTATAAATAAATTTTTTATTTATATATTTTATTGCAAACGAACGGTTGTAATTGCGCCGGATATGTGTTATGATAAAGAAAAACTCTTGAGGTTGACGATATGCGGAAGATAGTTATAAAAGACTGCCTTGCGAGACGCGCGAGGATATTCGCCCCCGACGATCCCGCGATTCCGCGCAGGCTTTTTGAAGCGAAAAGTGAAAAACCGGAGCTTTCGGGGATCAAGAGGGCTCTGCCGTCGAAAAAAAGCGAATACACCTGTTTTGCAAAAACCGACAGGGCCGTTTGGATGGGGGCAAAAAACGGGCTTATACGCTTTGAGGAGAACGCTGTGCACGAAGAGGACGAGGTCATGTATTTCAGCGCCGAGAGGGAGCTTTCGGACAATGACGTTCGTGCGGTGTACGTACCCGATAAAGAAAAAGAGGCCGTGTGGGTACTCACAAAAACCGGCGCTTCTTTTATTGAGATCGTCCATGTCAGCGCGGAGGAAAAGGCCCGGATACTGACAGAGGAAACGAAAAGCTTTGTGGACAGGCACGGTATGGTGAGCCAGAAGGACCTGCTTAAAGAGAGAGACCCTTCCTCAGCCGTCCCCTACGGCCATTCCGACAACTCGGGCACCTTCACTGCCAGCTTCGCCGTGGGAGAGGTGTGCAAATACGCGTACTATAAACGCACTCTCGGCAAAAACCACGAAAAAACGAAAGCGGCTTTTGAGAGCGCGGTCAGGGCCACGGAAGCGTGCCTTCTTCTTTGCTACCTGCCCAGACGCGGAGACGGATTCGTTGCGAGAACGTACATCACGAAAGACGAGCCTCTTCCCGACGACGGGCTGTTTTACACCTTCAAGGGGAACAAGGCTGTGTGCGAGGACCTAACAGAGGCGAGAGAACGCGGTATATCGGGAAAGGTCATCAACGCCTCGGCTCCGGTGCCGAAAAGGCTCTGCCATCTTTTTGAGGACGAGGGCTATACGCTTGACGACCTTACCTACAAGGGCGACACGAGCAGCGATGAGATAACGCACCACTATCTTCTTTTCTATTTCGCTCATATGATCCTCGGAGAGGACGACGAAGAGCTCGACGGTTTTATAAAAGACAGGGCAAAAGCTATTCTGGAACACATCCTTTCTCACGGACTTGCGCTTTGCGAGTGCGACGGAAAGCCAACCACATGGGCGAAATGGAACGAAGAATACTTTGCGACTCCCCTCGGCTGGTCCGACGGCTGTCTGAACGCCGCGGAGCTTCTGATGTACCATAAAGTGACGATGTTTGTGACCGGCGAAAAGGGAAAATGGGAAGAGAGCTACCGCAGGCTTGCCTATGACAGGGGCTACGCCCGCCTTACTACCCTTCACGACATGCGCTTCCACCTGAGCGCGATATCCGGAGGGCTTGAACAGGTTGAGGAGCTTATGTACGGCGACAACGCGCTGGCGACCTGCTCGTACTGGCTGCTTATAACCCTTGAAGAAAATGAGGAGCTTAAAGAGATGTACAGACAGGGCTACAGGGGCTGGAACGGCACATTCCGCCGCGAGCACAACCCGGCCTACGACATACCCTTCATGCTCAGCTGCCCCGACGACGAGATAAATACCGATATGCTCGCCTCCTGGTTCAGACGCGGCAACATCTCACGCGTGTGCTCGGGCGTGAGCGTTGACGAAAGAAAGGACGTGCCGAAAAGGATCAGGCTCGGCGGCATGGAGGAGACCTCATGGCTGCTAATGCCGGACGAAAGAGGCATAACGAAATACGACCGCAACCCCTACGCTTACGTGCGCGCTTTCAACCATAACGGGCTCAGGGTTCTCGAGACCTGCTACGTTTACACCTACGCCTACTGGCTCGGGAAATACTTCGGCATCATCGAAGACGAAACGGAGGAGAGGACATGCTGAACACGGCTATTATAAAAGGCGAATTGACCCCCAGAACGGTACAAAAGCTCA
>JAFSWN010000142.1 GCA_017450185.1 Clostridia bacterium
AGGTCATTTTCGCACAGCCCACCGCAGCGCAGAGGATCTCGGGCTATTTCAGAGTGACGCTCGTCACGTAATTCCGTATGATGCTCGATTCGTTAAAGCTTTTATTCCAGTCGATCCGCTGACGAACGGCCGCATAAAAACTTTTTGAAGGGTCTGCCTCAGGGGCAGGCCTTTTTTATTTGATAGGAAACTACTCGTTTCCTCTCAAATAAAAAGATTATAACGCCCGCCGATTTCGCCCTGACGGGCGACGGCGATGGCGTAATCGAAAGCGGCATCCTGCGTCGCAGACGCTGCGCCGCAGGCGCTTTCTTGTGCAAAAAAAGCCCCCCGGGAACCGCGCCCCGGGGATCATGACAGTTATTTACCTTTCTCATTTATGTTCCGCTCAGTAAAGACCGCTGCTGCCCCTTTTAAGCGGCTGAACAGACGGAAAAAGAGCTTTTGGCTCAGACGCAGATGCCGCGGACAAAATCGAACATGCGCGCAAGGATCGTGATGAGTTTGGCGTAAAAAGCGATGACTCTTGCGGTAAATCCCATCATATTGTTCATATCAGGCTTGTAGTCTTCGGGATTTATATCGTTCGGGTTCGTTTCCCCGGCGGGATCGAAACCGGAATGGTCGGAGCGGGCATTCAGGTACTGCGGGAAGGCGGGATTTGTAAACACGGTCATACCGTCCGTCCACGCGATGGCCTTGAGAAGCGATATCAGGTCGTTCCCAGAGAACTCCTGCCGCATATTCCTGATAAACCAGGTGTTGTCAGGGAACAGACAGGTGGAAGCGTCGATCATTTTATCGGGGGAAATATATTTGCCGAAGCCGGCGGCTGTGCGCTCGGCGATATAATCCTCGTTCAGCGTTTGAGCGTAGAAGGCTACGGTTGCGCCCATGGACTGGTAGCAGGCGTCAGTCAGCTCGTCGCCCACAAGACGTGTGCGCTCGCCGTTGACGTTCTCGGAGGGATCGCCATAGACCGCAATGAAGTTTACGGGAACGCCACCGTCACGGGCGGCGGTGAACAGCTCGCCGAGCTTCAGCTGCACGTTGTAGTGGTATTCGTCCGTTTTCGCCAGAAGCACGGAGTATTCCTGCTTGAGCTCATCGGTGGGGAAAATGAAATCTTTGTAGCTTTCATAGCTGTCGCTTATCGCTGCCACGAAGTTCGGGCATATGGCGTAATAGCTGCAAAGGAACGGGCTCACGAATGAATCCTTTATCTTGTCATAAACGCGAAGGACAAGCTTTATAAGGTCGTCGGCGCTGTTATTTTCGTTCAGCGCAAAGAGGACCGCTTTGGCGAATTCGTTCAGACGCTCGTCAAAGGACGCCAGAGGGTTCTGAGTGGCGACAAAGTGATAGAGCATGTCGCCCGGGATCACGACTCTGCCGCCGAGCATTGTATCGGCATAAGGGATGCCAAGAAGGGATGACGAGAAAAAGGTAAGCGAAGTAAGGTCGGAAGTGCCGTATTTGTAGATATAAGCCGCTCCGAGCGAGGTGCTTCCGCATCTGCTTACGAGAGCCACCTTATCGGAACCGGTTTTCGCCTCAACCGCTTTTATAAACGTGTGAAGGCCTTCGGCGGCGTCCAGCGGGGAGATACGGTAATCGAAGGTATAGGTGTAGTAGTAGTCAACGCTTTCCGGAGAAGGCAGGGATGCGGGGGACCATGAAAAATCAATGCCGGTGTTGGCGGGAAGCGAGCCGTCTTTGTTCGGGCGTATCTCGTCATAGATGGGGGTCAGCTTTTCAAGCGCCCTGCGGCTCCACTCGTCATAGTTGTTTGTGAGCATGGAAGTCACAAAGAGGGGCACAAGCTCCTCTATGGCTTCGTTCATGACCTCGTCTGCGGGCTCCTCTGTGGGAACGTATGAAGAGCCGTCCTCCCTGTAGACCCTGATGGGCAGCTCACCCGTGACGCAGACTATCGGCACGCGCGGCGCGGCCGCAGCCGCCGTCAACGCGACGCTCGGCAGTAACAACGCCGCCGCAAAAAACGCTTACGCGATGAAAAACATCCCGAACCGACTGCGGATCCGGACATTATTCTTAATTAAATGCTTATATAGTATAGTTTACAACTGGGGTATGATATTGAATGTACACAAATTAAAACAAACTATGAACGATGAAACACCCGTCTCCGAGCTATCTTTCACTCCGGGGACCGGTGAAGCTTACTGAATGAACCACGGATTTCAAAAACCGAACAAGCGCGCCGAAGCCGTTGCTTTATATAAAAAGGAGGCTCGGTTGAATTTAACCGAGCCTGAATTTTGCGGGATACTCACATTTTATCCGTTTGTTGTGTCAACGTTGTTCAGCGGCTTTTCTTCGATCAAAAAATCGGTATGACATTGATACTTCGGAAAACGGAAAGTCATTTCATTTCAACCAATACCGCTTCTTCCGGTGAGAAATAATCGTTTGTGTCGCTGCTGACGCCTGCGGCTTTATAGGCCTGTTCAAAGGATATCTCTTCAAGGTTGCTTAAATAAACAAAGGTCGAATCAACGGCGGCGTTCGGCATCCGTCCTTTGATCTCGAGGCGGTATTTATAAATTATGCCGTCGCACATCCACGTGCCGTCGTTCATTTCGTAATACGTTTTCATATTGCCGTCAACGGCGCTTACCGTTGAATACATTAATTCTCCCGCTTCGGGATCGCTTGTGTTTTCATTTTTCCCGTTTTGTTTGCCGCAGCAGGAAAATACGGCTACGATTACCGCAACAAGCGAAAGAAAAAGAACGACAGATAAAAATTTTTTCATTTGGGGCACCTCAACTGATATAATAAAACAATATCAATATAAAACATTAAATAACAGCGGCAGTAGTTCAATCTGTTGTATTCCCGTGTTGATCTTTTTCAGGCTCAGTCTTAAGTTCAGATTCCGGCTCGGTCTGAGGCTGATTCTGCACGTACCGCGCCGAGATCTTTTTATAAATCATCGCGCCGGGTATGCTGAGCAGCGCAGTCACGATGAAAACTATCGCGGCGACCTTGAAATTGTTCGCCCCGAGATACGCGCCGCAGATCGTGGAGGACACTATCGCGGGAATACGCGCGATGGACGAGAGGATGAGGAATTCTATCCAATTGATATCCGTCAGGCCCGCAAAATAGGTCATGGTATCTTTGGGCGTGCCGGGGACCAGATAAAAAATGAACAGCAGGCGGTTGCGCTTTTCCCGGTCCTGCAGGAACCGCATGGACTGCAGCCTGTTCTCAAGACGGAAGAGCTTAAGGATACGAACGCCTATCCGCCGCGTCATAAACAGTATGATGATCGAGCCGAGGATATTCCCCAGCAGACACAGCAGGAATCCGCCGAACCAGCCCCATACCAGCCCTGCGCCTATCTCTATCGGCTCCGTGGGGATGAATTTGAATATCGTCTGCACGATGCGGATGGCGACGAATACGATAACGCCCCATATGCCGAAGCCCTCGATCCATTCCTTGAAGCGATCCGTGTCCTTTACCAGTTCCACAGCGGACTTTCCGAAGTGAAGATACATATAAACGCACGCTCCGGCGACTGCCAGCATCGCGACGATTATAAGTAAGCGCAGGATTATTGTTTTTTTCTTCTCGTTCATTTTCAGCGTAAAAAAACTTCAGGATGTCAGTCCTCTGTCATTTTTCATCCTTTTTTATTGCTCCTCCGTAACTCCGTCACGGGGTGAGATATAGTAGATTTTTTCATTATTTACATCAATAACCTTCAAGCGGTAGTTCCACTGCAGATATTATATCCGATACCGCAATGATTTTCAACCGTTTTCTTTATCAGCACAATAGATAACCGCATGCATAGCTGCGAGCGGCGGAGAAGCAATAACTGATTATCTCTTCGAGAACTGCACAGCGCGACCGGGGCAGCCAATCAGGGAACCGTCCGAAACCACTGAAAAAGTCAAAAAAACAATCTTGACGTTAAATAAGCACCGGTAGCGCCGCGCCCCTGCGCGTTATAAAAACCTGCGTCGATATGTTAATGGCCGGTAACTGAAAAAAACAGGCTTCTTTTACAAAATGCAATTTCCTGTACCGCGCAGGGGCGCGTATCGCTGGTGGCGATCTCTGCGGCATTAGTCACAGAAGCGCCGACCGAGCCGGCAGGCGAGAACGCGGCGCTACCGGATTTTATCGTCTTCTGCGCATCCAACCGTACTTTTTCAG
>JAFSWN010000143.1 GCA_017450185.1 Clostridia bacterium
CTCTAAAGAAATCTGGAGGTTTTTATTTATGAACAAATCTGAATTCAAAGCCTTGTACAAGGTCATGTTCACCGAGTACCCGGACGTGGTGAACGTGCAGCAATTATGCGAAATGCTGGGCGGGATCAGCGATAAAACCGCTTACCGTCTGCTGAAATCCGGGGTCATCAAAAGCATCTACGTCGGCAAGCGGTATCTGATCCCGAAGCCGTACGTTCTTGATTATCTGTCAGCGGCGCAGGCGTAAAATCCTGTGCATGAAACATTGCCGCACATTTGCGTCAGCGCGGGTGTATGTGATACAATGCCCGCGTTGACGGCAGATGAATATGCGCTGCACGAAAGGAGTTATAAATGGTAGCAGGACATCTGAGAAACCGGAACGGCGTCTGGTACGTCTCCATGAGCTATACGGACGCCTACGGTAAGAAAAAGACAGTTCTTCGCTCCACGGGGATCCCTGCGGAAAAGGGGAACAAAAAGAAAGCGGAAAAGGTTTTGCTGGAAGCAAGGCAGGCGCTTCAGGAAGAGCTTGACAAGGGCGATCCCGATACGCTTGAAAAACAGAAAGAAACCATGCTGTTCACGTTTTTTCTCGCGGATTGGCTGGAAATGATGCGTTCCAGCGTGGAGCTGACGACCTTTTCGGCCTATCAGACGGCAATCAAGAAACGGATCATCCCTTATTTCGATAAGCATTATCCGAATCTGCGGCTGGTTGATCTCTCGCCGAAAATGATCCAGGACTATTACACCTATGAGATCAAGGTGAACCATCTCACCACCAATACGGTCATCCACCGGCACGCGAATATCCGCAAGGCGCTGCAGTACGCGTTTCAGATCGGGCTGTTGGATTACAATCCCGCCGACCGCGTTACCCGTCCGAAAAAGAACACCTTTGAAACGGAGCCGTACAGTCGAACGGAGCTTGAGGCGCTGTTTGAGAAGGTAAAGGGCGATCCGATCGAGTTCGGCGTGATCATGGCGGCGTTCTACGGGCTGCGCCGCGAGGAGGTAGTAGGGCTCAAATGGAACGCCATTGATTTTGAGAACAAGACGATCGCGATCAAAAGTGTGGTGACCAACGCGAACGTGGACGGGAAGCAGGTGCTGGTACAAAAGAACACGGCGAAAACAAAATCCAGTCTGCGCACGCTGCCATTGGTACCGCCGATCGAAGACCTTTTGCTGCGGATGAAAAAGGCGCAGGAGGCGTATAAGGCGCTCTGTGGCAATTCCTATTCCAAGGAATTTCAGGAATACGTTTACGTCAACCAGCTCGGTCAGCTCGTAAAGCCCGAATATCTGACGACGCATTTCCCGATCTTTCTGGAAAAGCACGGGTTGCGGCGCATTCGCTTTCACGATCTGCGGCACTCCTGCGCAACGCTTTTGTATCACGAGGGCGTGGCGCTGAAGGATATCCAGATGTGGCTCGGACATAGCGATATTTCCACAACGTCAAATATTTACACCCATCTGGACTTCGATTCCAAGGTAAACTCTGCCAACGCGATCCTCGGCGTTTTGAACGCCTGAACGCCGGGAGGTCAGGCAAATGACCTCCGTTTTCCCAACGCGACATCGAAAAGCCTTGCCGCATAAGGGCTTTCGGGATCGGGCGTGACCTCCACAACCTCCGAAATATACCGAAAATCAAATTTTCACACAATAACACCCGCACAGGATTATCGGACAGCAAAAGCCCCGAAATCCGCGCTATATCAAAGGATTCGGGGCTTAAGAATGGTGCTGGTGACCGGGATCGAACCGGTACTCAATTGCTTGAACGAGATTTTAAGTCTCGGGCGTCTGCCAATTCCGCCACACCAGCAGATATTCAGTTGTAAAAAGAAGTTTTTCGGAAAATGGAGGTCAAAATGGAGGTCACGACCGGAAAACGCCGATTTCAGGGGATGCAAAAAGCCTTATTTTACAAGGTTTTTCGGCATTTTGAACGGGAATCAAAATATAGGATTTTAAGTCCCTTGCGTCTGCCTATTCCGCCACACCGGCGTCGGAACGAGTTTTATTATACATTAAACATCAAAAGATGTCAACATTTTTTTGAAAAGACTCTTTATACTTCAGCTTATGTCGGGTATAATATTTATATTCCTGAACAGGGGGTGAAGATATGGCGCAGGAAAAACCGTTTTTTGAAAAAGTTTATTCGGTTGTCTCAAAAATTCCGTACGGCAAGGTTTTGTCTTACGGAGATATTGCGGCTTTAATCGGCTCGCCCAAAGCTGCGCGTCAGGTCGGCTGGGCAATGAGAAACTGCCCGGACAATCTTCCGTGGCAAAGGGTTGTTATGAAAGACGGCACCGTGACCGGAGGAGCATACGCTGACGTGCGCCGTGAACTGCTCAGGGCAGAAAGTGTTTGCTTTTTGCCTGACGGCAGAGTGGACATGAAAACATGCAGATGGGATTTTTTTACGGAATGATCCTGTTTGTTACAAAAGTTTTTACTCCGAGCGGCGAATAAAAATCTATCATTTCCGCGTCGTCAACGACCCAGCAGAAAAGTTCGATTTCAGCGTCGGCAAGCTTCTTGATTTTTTCGGAGGTGTTGTTCTTTTTGTCCGCTTTGAAGCTTACGCCCGTTTCGGGGTCTTCAAGGCATTTTTCAAGCGTGTCGTCATCAAGCTTTTCAGCAAGCAGAACGATGGGAATGTTTTTCTTTTTAGCCCTGACTTTATCAATCGCTTTGCGGTCAAATGAAATCACATAGCACGAGCCTTCAAACCCGTGGCTGACTATTGACGAAACGAGCTTGTTTATTCCGTCGTCGGTGTAGCTTTTAATTTCTATCATCGGCTTAAGCCCGTTTTTCAGGCAGGCGTCAAGCGCGTCGTCGAGCGACGGGATTTTTAAATCTTCATAATTTTTATAATTTGCGCCGTTGTTGATTTTTACACCGGCAAGGTCAAAAAACGTGTAGTCGGCAACTCTGCCGATTTTATTTGTCATACGGGTCAGGGTGCTGTCGTGGCTTAAAACCCACACGCCGTCTTTGGTAAGAGTTATGTCAAATTCCACCGTTCTGTGGCCGTTCTGCGCGGCGAGCTCCAGCGCGGGCAAAGTGTTTTCGGGCGCCTGGGAGGAAAGACCCCTGTGAGCTATGAGCGAAACGTTCTCTTTTGTTATTTCGCTGAGCTTTACGGTTTCTTTGGGCTTTATTTTTTTGTTGACCGACGCATAATTCGCGCCGGAAACAACAGCAACAATCAATGTGACAGAAAGTATTATATAAAGAATTTTATTGCTCTTCATAATTTCACCGCCTGTGAAATATTTTAAAGTGTTGCGGCAGTAAAGTCAAGAATTATTATTGAAAAACGCAGATCAATGTTATATAATTTATTTACAGTTTTGCAGAAAGGGTTTTCATCATGAATAAAATCAAAACTCCGCCGATGGGCTGGAACAGCTGGGACTGTTACGGCGCAGGCGTTACCGAAGAAATCGTTAAAAAGAACGCCGACTACATTGCGGAATACTTAAAGCCTTACGGCTGGGAATACGTTGTGGTGGATATTCAGTGGAGCGCGCCGAACGCATATACCCACGCATACGATCCGTTCACCGAGCTTTGCATGGACGAATACTCCCGTCTTATCCCTGCCGAAAAGCGTTTTCCTTCCGCCGCAGGCGGCAAGGGCTTTGCCCCGCTTGGTGAATATATCCACGCGCTCGGTCTTAAATTCGGCATACATATAATGAGGGGGATTCCTCGCCAGGCTGTTCACAGAAACACAAAGATCCTCGGTTCCGAACATACCGCAAGGCAAATCGCAAAAACTGCGAGTATCTGCCAGTGGAACACAGACATGTACGGCGTTGACCCCGAAAAAGACGGCGCAAGGGAGTATTACGAGAGCCTTTTTGCCCTGTATTCGCAGTGGGGCGTTGACTTTATTAAAATTGACGATATCTGCCGCGAAATGCCGCACGAAAAAGCCGAGCTTGAACTTATCAGCGACTGCATAAGGAACTGCGGCAGAGATATGGTTTTCAGCCTTTCGCCCGGACCTGCCGTGCTCGAAGAGAGCGAAACGTACAAGCAGACTGCGGATATGTGGAGAATAACCGACGATTTCTGGGACGTGTGGGAGCTTTTATACAATATGTTTGAGCGGTGTGAAAAATGGTCGATCCATTCGGGCGCGGGTCACTGGCCGGACGCTGATATGCTGCCCGTAGGCGCCATTGACCAGGACAGAGATATAAACAGCTGGACAAAATTCACCGAAGACGAGCAGATAACGATGATGAACCTCTGGTGCGTTTTCCGCTCTCCGCTTATTATCGGCGGCGACATGACTAAAAATGACGATTTTACGCTTAAGCTTCTCTCAAACCCCGACGTTATAGCCATGAACAAAAACGCGCGCCATTCACATCAGGTGTGGCGCAGAAAGGCTGACGGCACGGAGATGGTTTTGTGGACTGCCGTTTGCTCCGAAGGAGGGCAGTACGCCGCAATTTTCAACATAGGAGAAGAAAAATGCGATATTACAGTTCCGCTGACAGACCTTGAAATCTATTCGGCGGTCAACGGCAAAGACCTCTGGACAAAAGAAGAAAGAGCCTTTGATAACGAAATAACCGTATCGCTGGCTCCGCACGCTTCGGCTGCATTTTTGCTTAAATAAAAAATCCAACAAAAAATCGGTGCGAACCAACGCACCGGTTTTTCTTTTAGAAGGCATACTTTGGTTTTACGGGCTTGCCCGTTTTTGAGGATTCGACTATCGAGAGGCAGACCTCAACGGTTTTGGCGCCCTCGCGTGCGTCTGTTAAAACAGGCTTGCCGTTTAATATCGCGTCGGCAAACGCCTCGAATTCCTTTGCCGCATTGTGGCTGTTTACCGTAACGTCTATTGTCTGCGGCTCTTTGGTAACGCCTTCTTCATCGACCGTGAAAAGCGTCATCGTCGGCGACGTGTTGTCGCATATAATCGTACCTTTTGTGCCGTAAATCACGGTGCGCATTGTGTAATCGCGCTTGCAGCCCGTTGAAACAAATACCTTGCCCGCCGTGTTTTCGTCAAATTTCATAACGGCTATCGTAGCGTCGTCATACTCAACCGCAGGCAGCAGCTTGTGCATTCCGTAGGCAAAAACTTCCTGCGGGTCGCCCGCGATCCAGCGTATCAAATCGACTGCGTGGCACCCTCCGCCTATAACGCCGTGGCGAAGCGGGTCGGAACGCCAGTTGTCCACAAGTTTCATATAATCGTGCGCGTATTCGGATTCGATAAAATAAATCTCACCTATCGCGCCGGAATCCACAAGCTCTTTTGCTTTTTCAAAAGCGGGCGTACAGCGGCATATCTGACCAACCATAAATTTGCCGCTTGATTCGTCGGCAGTTTTTATTATTTCGTCAAGGTCCTCGCGTGTGAGAGCAAGAGGCTTTTCGCAAAGAACGTTTTTGCCCGCCTTTAAAAAATCGCACGAAATCTTTTTGTGAAGCTGGTCGGGCACGGCAACAGTGACAAGATTAATGTCTTTGTTGTTTAAAATGTCCTTGTAATCCGTAAAACGCTTTTTTTCGGGGACAGAGTATCTTTCGCCCGCAAAATCGAGCGCTTCTTTGTCGCAATCGCAGATGGCGGCGATTTCTGCGCCGTAAGCCATTGCGCCTTCAATATGGCTCATGCCGAATTTCATGCCGATGTTGGCAACCGTCAGTTTTTTATCCATATTTTTCACCCTTTACCTTGTAACATAGTCAAGCGGATTTGTATATGCTCCGTTATACATTATTTCAAAATGAAGATGCGGGCCCGTTGAGTTGCCGGTGCTGCCGAGCTGAGCTATCATCTGACCCTGAACGACCTGGTCGCCCGGGCTGACTAAAATTGACCCCGCGAGCAGGTGACCGTACCTTGTTTTAATTCCGCCGCCGTGGTCTATGAGCACGCTGTAACCGTAGCCCGTGCTGCCCGCCGTTGTTTTTTCAACAACACCCGAAGCGGAGGCGATTACCGGTGTGCCGAGCACGCCCGGTCCGCTGATGTCAACACCCCTGTGGAAGTTGGTGGCGCCGAAAAGGCTGCGGTAGCCGAAACCTGACGTGACAGTGCGCGCGTTGACGGCAGGCCATATAAACGTGCCTTCGCCGACGCCGTAGAACGTGAAGTATGCCATCGGCACCGGCTTTGTGCCGATGTATATCCGCTCGTCAACAGCGGGTTTTGTGATTATGCGGCTGATGACTTTTGTGGAAATTATTTCATCGTTCACATACGTTATCAGGTTGGTGATTACCTCTTCGCCCTTCTGACCTTCCGAGCCTTTCTGCGTTGTGCCTTTATAGAGTGCGTCGGTTTCAATTTCAAGCGTTTTATAATCAATTTCCTGTGTGACGATCTCGGTTTTTGAAACTGTCACGTTTATAAACGGAATGCTTTTTATTACGTTGATTTTAGTGCCGGCTTTTATGCTTTCGTCCTCGCTTAAAGCCGGGTTAAGGGCAAAAAGCTGCTCGGCGGTTATGCCGAATTTTGAGCAGATCGAAGCAGGCGAATCCGAGCGCTCTGACGTGTAAACACTGCTTTCGCTTTTTGTTTCGCTTAGAACGTAGGTTTTAAGCTCTTTTGAATCTATTATCGTATCTTCGTTATAAAGGCCCTGAACGTAAGATATTTCTTCCACAAGGCCGACTATGACGTCTGACTTCTTTTCATCAATTTTGTTCTTTTTGCAGTAATCCGTTTTTATGGATTTAAAAACAGACGAAGCGTCGCTTTCGTTTTTAACGCTGCCAACGAACTTGCCGTCAACATAAACGCCGCA
Organism: Clostridia bacterium; assembly: GCA_017450185.1. GTDB lineage: Bacteria > Bacillota > Clostridia > Oscillospirales > Acutalibacteraceae > RUG806. The sequence continues at coordinate 6,813 of JAFSWN010000143.1, forward strand.
GGCGGTTGTAAGCCCGCTGTCTGAATTTTCAATAATTTTGTCGCAGATCTCGGCGGAATCCGAAAGCTCGTTGAGCTTTACCGCCGCTATTTTATATTCGGGCAAAGAAACAACGCTGTCCGCTTCTTTATTGTCAAGCGTCAGCCGTTCTTCAAGAATGTTTTTTGCTTCGTTAAAAACTTTTTCGCTTTCAATGTAGCCGATGTTTACGTCGTTATACGTTACGCTCAGCGCAAGGTTAAGATTGCTGTAATACCGTACCACAAGAAGCATAACTATAAGCGCCGCGGCAGGCAGAGCGTAATTAAACGAACGCACGAGGAATCCCTTATGCCGCTTGAATGCGAGCGAAACAAACCTAAAGACAAGCGAGAACGGATTTTTCTTTTTTTCGCCGGATTTTCTGGTGCGCATAACTTCTTTTGCGCTTTTGTAATCGGCGCGGAAATCAGCCGCCTGCTGACGGAAAGATTCGCCGACCTGACCCGAAAGTTTTTTTGAGCCGATGCCCGCTTCTTTAATAAAATCGATCAG
>JAFSWN010000144.1 GCA_017450185.1 Clostridia bacterium
GGTCAAGTATCTCATCCTCTTTGCCTTCAATTGCTTTTAGCTCCTCTGCGATCTCAGGCTGGGTGGCTTTTTCGAGCCAGAGCTTATATAAAGCGTTAATATCGTTCATTATGGTCGCTCCTTTTTTGATTTCAATATATTATTATAGCTCATTTCCGCTTTCTTTACAAGAGAAAAACGTAATATTTTGTATACGTACGGGAGATTATATATCTGTTACCTCTTCTTTAAGCAGCTTCACGGTTCCCGAAAGGGTGACCTCTCCTTTGTTTTCAGCCTCAACGGTGAGCGCGCCTCCCGGCTGGGAGAGAGAGACCTTGACTTTTCCGGAGATCTTCTGCGAAAGATACGCTCCCACGGCGCAGGAGCCCGAGGCGCAGGAACTCTCCCAGAAAAGGGTGTCCGCCTCCGGAACATACACAAGGGGATCCATCGTTTTCTCGTTTTCGTCAAAAAACATTATCCCGAGAGCCTGCGCACCGAGTTCTTCACACCATAGCTTCACGGCGTTTTCGGCTTCGTTTTTTATCAGGATCCCCTTCGGGGCTATTATGTGCGTTATCCCGTCGAATTCAACCGTCGGGAAAGTGAAAACCCTGCTGTTAAAGCAAAAACGCTTTTCGGTTATGTTTTTCGGCTGAGAAAGCCTTATTTCGCACAAAAAATCATTTTCGCTTTTTCTTTGCACGGTAACGTTTACAGGCGCGCTCTGCCCCGATACTTTCAGACTTATAGTCTGTGTTTTCTTTTTATTTTTGCCGTATTTTATAAGCCGCAGCGCAGCCGCGGACATCGACGCGTTCGCGCAGAATTCATCACCCGCCATGTCGAGGCAGGGCTCGTTTTTTTCATTCAGATAAACAAAGCCCGCCTGTTCGCAGGTGGGCTCGTTTTCCATAACGCGCTTCGCCGCGCCCTGCCTGAGATGTTTTTCGGCGGGGCTTATGATGAGCGCTGTGATATTCCCTGTGGGATCGAAAAGATAATAGTGGAGCTTCATCGTTTGTAATTCTGCAGGAACTGACGTGTCCTATCCTTTTTCGTGCCTTCAAAGAGCTCCTGAGGGGTGCCCTGCTCAACAATGACTCCGCCGTCCATGAATATAACGCGGTCGGAAATCGAGTGCGCGAAAGCCATCTCATGCGTCACTATAACCATCGTCATCGACTGCTCGGCGAGCTGCTTTATAACCTTGAGCACTTCTCCTGTGAGCTCCGGGTCGAGCGCGGAGGTGGGCTCGTCAAAGAAGAGTATCTCAGGGTTCATCGTGAGCGCGCGGACTATTGAAACGCGCTGCTTCTGTCCGCCCGAAAGCTGGCAGGGATAGGCGTCCGCCCTGTCGGCGAGGCCCATGGTTTCAAGCAGGGCCAGGGCTTCTTCTTTGACCTCCCGGGGCTTTCTTTTCTGAACGTGCACCGGAGCGTCCATAACGTTTTTGAGCACCGAATAGTGCGGGAACAGATTGAAATTCTGGAAAACCAGCCCGAAATACCCGCGCACCTTCTTAAGGTCCTTTGTGTAGACGAGCTTGTCGTTTTCATCCATGAAAGCCACGTCCTCGTCCATGTATCTCAGCGTGCCGCTGTCCATCGTTTCAAGAAGAGTCGCGCAGCGGAGAAGCGTGGATTTGCCGGAGCCCGAAGGGCCGATGATCGACACCACCTCGCCCCTGTCTACCGTGAGCGAGATGTCTTTAAGGACCTCGTTGTCTCCGAATGATTTTCTTATGTTTTGTATGTCAAGTATGTGCATCACGTCCGCCTCCTCACTGGTAATAGTCGAGCGCTTTTTCAATTCGTTCCATCACAAACGCCACAGCGTAGTTCGCCACGTAGTAGAATATGCCCGCCACAACGAAGGGAATGAACGAGGTCTGCGACGCGGAGATCTGCTTCGCGAGAGAAAAGACCTCCTGATAGGCGAGAGTGAAGGCGAGCGAGGTATCCTTAACGAGCGTGATGACCTCGTTGGTTACGCTCGGCAGAATGGTTTTTATCACCTGCGGGAGGATTATTTTCATGAAGGTCTGCGTTTTTGTGTAGCCGAGCACCTGCGCCGCCTCATACTGGCCCACGGACATCGATTCTATGCCTCCGCGGTATATCTCAGCGAAATAAGCGGCGTAGTTGAGCACGAAGCCGAGGATAATAGCGGGGTAGCGCCACCCCTTAATAGGCAGATCGAAGAGATAATACGGCCCGAAATACCACACGAGCAGCTGCAGCATGAGCGGTGTGCCCCGCATGATGGAAATATATATTTTTATTACCCACTGAACGGGTTTTATCCGGCTTTTTCTGAGCAGCGCCACTATCATGCCAAGCGGCAGCGACCCGAGCAGCGTGAGGCAGAATATGCCGCCTGTGCGCAGCATTCCTATGCCCATCGTTTTCAGCATTACTTCCAGAGTCATATCGTTTTTCCTTCACATATTATTATCAACAACGGCACCGGGCGGGAATTCGCCCAATGCCGTTCAACTTTTTTTAACAGGATGTTTTGCGTGAGCTTATTTCTTGTCGTTTGCAATAAGGAACGCGCCTGCGGTCATATCGATGGCAATAGCGTCGATTGCTCCGGCCTTGAGGTCGCTGAACGCGATCGTGTAGGTCTCGTAAACCTTAAGGTCTGCAAAGGTCTGGCAAAGCTCCGATTTGCCGTCCTCGCCCTCAAGCATGTCGTATGCGCTGGTGGCGGTCTGAACGCCCACTGTCTTGCCGGCAAGATCGGCAAGAGTCTTTATGCCTGAATCGGCGGCGACAAGTATGCCTTGCTCGTTCTTCGAGTAGGTGATGCCCCAGCAGTAGTCGTCCTCTCTGCCCTCAAGCGTGAATCCGGACCAGCTGCAGTCGCAGCTGCCTGCCGTAAGCTCGGCGTCCTTGGCGTCCCAGTTAAAGGGAACGGGCTCGTATTTCCAGCCGAGATATTCGCACAGCGCCTGAGCCATCTCAACGTCGAAGCCGCCGACCGTTCCGTCGTCCTGACGGTAGGAATAGGGCGGGAAGTCAAGGTCGAAGCCGTGCTTGAAGGTGTAGTTCGCGTCGCCGGAGCCCTGCTCGGCTATTTCGTCGTCGGAGATATCCTCAGCCTTGAGGTTGAGATAATCCTTGATGTCGGGATATTTCTCGCCGATCTCGGCATAGGTGCCGTTCTTAACGAGCGCTTTATAAGCGGCGGTCACCTGGTCGGCAAGCTCTTTGTCGTCCTTGCGGAAGCCGATGGCGTAGGATTCAATACCGAGCTTTTCATCAAGGAAAACGTAGGCGGCTTCCGGGGAGTCGTCTTTCGAAACGTCTGCGGCGTCGGACTCGCCTGAATTATTCTGAGCGTCGGTTCCTTTGCATGCGGCTAAAGCAAAAACGCAGCCCATAATCATTACCAACGCGAGAATAAGTGAAACGGTTTTTTTCATTTGTCATACCTCTTTCTTTTTTTTACTGAAATAGCATATTATCACTTTACAATGCTAAATTGCTATATAAAAATATCACACTTCTTCAATAAAGTCAAGAATATTTTCCGATATTATAATGTCAATATTGAAATATTTCTTGTTTTTGGTATAATATCAGCATAATAACCGATTGGAGAACCAAAAATGAAACGAATATTCGAAATAGACGAAAACTTCAAGGTCGAGACCTTTACAGCTCATGCCGACGCGGTATTTTATGATCCCCGCAAAGAGCCGTTTGCGATCTACGGGGTAAAATACGATAACGGCCGTTTTCGCCGTATGCCCGAAGAGGTCGCGAGGAGCGTGAGCGAGGGCGTTTTGTTCCTTCACTCCAACACCGCCGGCGGCAGGCTTCGCTTTCGTACCGACAGCCCGTATATAATCATTAATTCAAAAATGTCGGGTGTGTGCCATATGCCGCATTTTACTTTTGAGGGCATCGCGGGCTTCGATATATACGTTGACGGCGAATACGCACGCAGCTTTATCCCGAACGCCGACATGGAGAACGGCTATGAGAGTACAGCCGAGCTCGGAGAAAGCAAAATGCGCGACGTGACGATACATTTCCCTCTCTACGCCAACGTAGACTTTTTGAGCGTCGGCGTGTCTCGCGAAGCCGCCGTCCTTCCCGGGTCAAGGTACCGCGACATCCCTCCGGTGGTCTATTACGGCTCCTCGATAACTCAGGGCGGGTGCGCCTCGCGTCCGGGCAACGCCTATGAAAACGTCCTTTCGCGGCGGCTTGACGTGGATCATGTGAATCTCGGCTTTTCGGGCAACGCAAAGGGCGAGGAAGCTATAACCGATTACATCTCTTCTCTCGATATGTCGGTCCTCGTGATGGACTACGACCACAACGCCCCCGACGTTGAGCACCTTGAACGCACCCACGAGAAAATGTTTCTGAATATACGGGCTAAGCGTCCCAAGCTCCCCGTTATCATGATGAGCCGCCCGGTGTTCACGCTGACCCCGGACGAAGTCAGGCGCAGGGAAGTGGTGCGCCGCACCTGTGAAAACGCCGTTTCGGCGGGCGACAAAAACGTCGCTTTTATAGACGGCCCCGCTCTGATGGCGGACGCCGGAAACGACGGCACGGTTGACAACTGCCATCCGAACGATCTCGGCTTTTTCTCGATGGCGAACGCCGTGTGCCCCGTCCTCAAAAGATTTTTGGACGCTTACGTCGGCTGAGGCTTCACGTTTACAGGCCCTCGGAAAGATCTGTTTTTATTAACGCAATCTGGTTTCTCGCGCCGTAAAAGCGGGAGGGATGATGTCTTCCCGCCGCCCGTGAGTATACCTTGATCGGGTGATACTCTGTTTCTGTTCAAAAGTCCGGCCGGGCCTTCCTGCGGTTTACCTGCCGTCTGCGCGTAAATCCCCTCTTTTTCGTAGCGCCGCGCCCCCGCGCGGTATAGAAACCGGCGTTAATATGTTTGTGTTCGGTAAATGATGAAAACAACCGGCATTTATAATAAAATGTATTTTCCTGTACCGCGCGGGTGCGCGGCGCTACCGGTGCGATTGAAGCGCAAAGCGCCTTCATGTCCATCATTTCCGCCTATTTGCTTAATTCTTATAAAATCGCGATTTCGTTCCCGATGGAATGATCTCGCGTTTTTTTTGTTTCTTGATCGCGCGAATAATTCGCCAAAAAGCCTTTTGTATCTCGCCAGACGATACGAATTTGCAGATAATCAAAAAAACGAAGCAGGTCTTTATGAACAAATCTGCGGTATCTCGCCCGGTAGCACGGATGGTCTCGCCTGCCGGTTCGGTCGGTGCTTCTGCCTTACGGCAGAGATCGCCCCCGGCGATCCGCACCCACATCCGTTTGCGGGTGGAGGTGTGGCCGTCCGACGCAAAGCGGAGGATGGCCCGCCGAACAGCCGCCTAAAACCCCTTTTTTATATCAAACTTCTTCTCGCCGCACGTCTTTTGATCCCGAAAGGCGTTCTTTTTATCATTTCGTTCCTCTGGATGATCCCACGGTTTTTTTTGTTCCTCAATACGCGCTTTTGCCTGCTGTCTGTGCTGAAGTCCCCGTTCTTTTTTGGTAGCGCCGCGCCCCTGCGCGGTATAAAAACCGGCGTTTATATGTTAATGTCCCATATATGATGAAAAAATGGCTTGTATCATAAAATTCAGATTTTCTGTACCGCGCAGTGGCGCGGCGCTACCGGATCGTGAGCCCTACTTCATGAGAAAATCTGAAAGGAACCCCCATATCATTGTTGGTTCTTATTATCTGACCGACGGTAACGCGCTTTTTTATCTTCGATGTAAAACTGACTTTCCGGCGCGTTTTTGTTCTGAAAATGCGTTCTTTTTATCATTTCGTTCCCAAAAACCGCGATTTCGTTCCCTGCGGGTTGATTTGCCGTTTTTCGCGTTGTAAACTGTAGCCGTCATACGCCTTCCGGACAAATCTTCGCTTTAAAAAAAAAGCTTGCATTGAGCGACGGAATGTGGTATGGTAATAGCGCCAAACATAAAACTGAATATCTTCACAATAAAAGCTGTATTTTTATCTCTCGGTAAAAATACATGCTCCTGATTTTCATGCTTTTGTTGTGAAGGTTTTATGTTTGGCGACAGTTGGAGCTGTGTATTTTTCGGTGCGGCAGTTCCATCTGCCGCGCTTTTTTGTTTTGCGCTCCCGCGGACAGGGGTATTGTTCGCGCCGAAATAAAACAATAAAAAAGACGCTTTTTTGTCCGCCGTCTTAAAAAGGAGTAACAATATGAAAAAAATTCTTGCTGTTCTTCTCTCTGCGCTTTTGGTCCTCGGCGTATTTCCGCTTGTAGCCTTTGCCGAGGATGAACCCGAGATCCCCGAGGGCTATACGCCCATCTACACCACCGAGGATCTTGATAACATCCGTCTTAATATGTCGGGCAAATATATCCTTATGAACGATATTGTGTTCACCGAGGCCGACTATCAGCGCGGCGGCGATTTTTATAATTCCGGCAAGGGCTGGGTGCCGATAGGCAACAATACGGCGTCCTCTTATAACTTCAAAGGCACCTTTGACGGCAACGATCACGTCATATATAATCTTCGCGTGAACAATCCCGGCGCCGATTATCAGGGCCTTTTCGGCTATGTTTCCGGCGGAACGATAAAAAACGTTATCCTTTATAACGCGAGCATAAACGGTAATAATGAAGTCGGCGGTATTGTCGGTTATAAATCGAACAGTTCATCCGGTTCCATAACCAATTGCGACGTCTACGGCGCTGTTTCAGGAAAAGAGTGTGTCGGCGGTATCTGCGGTCTTTCTAGTTATAATATCTCTCTTTGTAATAATTTTGCCGATGTTTCGGGGACTCGATATGTCGGAGGAATAAACGGGCGTCAGAATAATTGCAATATTTCAAAATCTGTAAACTACGGAAATGTTAATTCCTCGTCCTACTATGCTGGCGGAATAAGCGGCGAGTGTGGCTATTCTGGTTCTTATCAATCTGGAACATTTTACATTTCGTATAGCTATAATGTCGGCACTGTGACCAGCAATGTTACAGATAGTTCTTTTGGCCTTGCTAGATTTAGTGGTACTTATGCGTCATCTGCTTATTCCGTTGGTCAGGCGTACAACGGATATTCAAGTAATAAGTGCTATTATCTTGATGAGAGCGTAGATGAAAGCCAGTGGTCCGGCGAAGGCTGCCGCAGCGAGGATCAGCTCAAAAAACAGTCAAACTATGAGGGCTGGGATTTTACAAACGTCTGGACCATCGACAAAAACGCCGAATATCCTTATCCCACCCTTCGCGAGAACCCCAAGCCCTTTGAGCCTGTTCTTAACTGCGACCATGAAAACACCTCGCTTGTGGGCGAAAAGATCGCTACCTGCACCGAAGACGGCAGCACCGGCGACGTTGTGTGCATGACCTGCGGCAGAATAATCGAGCTTGGCACTGTGCTTCCCGCTCTGGGGCACATTGGCGAGTGGATTGTAACGGTTGAGCCCACCGACTATCAGAACGGCGAAAAGCAGATGGTGTGCGAGCGCTGCGGACAGAGTGTAACTGATATAGTTCCCGCGCTTATCTATCCCGTGGACGAGGGCTGGGTGCCCGTCACCACCAAGCAGGAGCTTGATAACGTCCGTCTTGATATGAACGGTAAATATATTTTGATGAACGATATCGTATTTACAGACGACGACTACGCCTCAACCGGCGAATTCTACAACTCCGGCAAAGGCTGGAGCCCCATAGGAACCTCTGCAGTTCCTTTTACAGGCCATTTTAACGGAAACGGTAAAACGATCTCCGGGCTTTACATAAATGATGAAAACGGTGTAAATATTGGACTTTTCGGCTATTTGACTTCTAATGCAAAGGTTGAAAATGTTTCGTTGACAGAAGTTGATTTTACTGCTAATTCCAAACTTGGCGGTATTGCGGGTTACGGAGCCGGTACTTTTAATAATTGCTCGGTAAGCGGTTCGCTTTATGCAAGTGATAATAATTGCGGCGGAATATGCGGTTATGCAAGCAGTGCCAAATTTACAAATTGCTGGTTTATCGGTAATGTGACTTCCAACTGCAATAATGCAGGCGGAATTGCGGGAACCGCGGCATATGGAAGCATAACAGAATGCCAGTCTTACGGTACTGTGGAAGCCGAAATTAACGCGGGAGGAATAGTTGGTTATTTGGATACGTCTGTATCCGGAACCGCAACAATATCTGTTTGCAGAAACAGTGCAACCGTGAGTGGCGCTAATGCCGGTGGTATTGTCGGTAACAACTATCTGGGTTATAATACGGATACTTATCCATTAACAACATCTCCGAATACTGCTTATGGCAGGAGATATTACTCCGCATATGCAACGATAACAAATTGCTATAATTACGGCAGTGTTGAAGGAAAAGAGAATGCTGCGGGAATCATCGGATTCCAGCATTATAAAACTGGAACATATTCAACAAGTAACCAGGTAAGTTCGCTCACTTCAATAACCTCTTGCTATAACGTTGGTATTATTTCATCCTCGACACTTGAAGAAGGAGATGAAACCGAACAGCAAACAGGAGGAATCGTTTGCAGCGAAGGAGAAAGAATTACTTGCTCACCTTATTGTTATTATCTTGACCAGGCTTTGGTTGGCGCAGGAAATGATTATGGCACTGCAAAATCTGATGATCAGTTGGTAAAACAGGCTACATATACTAATTGGGACTTTGAAACAGTATGGACCATAGATAGTACCGCTGAATATCCTTATCCTACTTTCAGCGGCGTTGAGATCCCCGAACCATACCAGCCCTGCGATCACTCCGAAACCGAGCTTCAGGGTTATGTTGCTGCCACATGCGGAACCAACGGCTATTCCGGAGATACCGTCTGCACTTTGTGCGGCAAAACTGTTGTAACAGGTCATTCCATCCCCGCCACCGGCGCTCACACCTACGGCAAGTGGGAAATAGTAACCGCGGCCACCTGTTCACAAAACGGCCTTAAAAAGCGCGTTTGCTCTTCTTGCGGCGCCATAGAAGAGGAAGTCCTCCCCGCCACCGGAGCTCACACCTACGGAGAATGGGAAATAGTAACCACCGCCACCTGCACACAGAGCGGCATTAAAAAGCGCGTATGTTCTTCCTGCGGCGCCATAGATGAACAAGTCATCACCTCCTCCGGCGCTCACACCTACGGCGAATGGCAGATCGTAACCGCTGCCAACTGCATTGAAAACGGCCTTAAGAAGCGCGTTTGCTCCGCCTGCGGCGATATAAAAGAAGAGATCATCCCCGCAACCGGCAACCACACCTTCGGAGACTGGATCATTGTTAGTCCCGCATCCTGCACCGAAGCGGGCGAACAGAAGAGGATCTGTTCATCCTGCGGCGCGGTGGAAACCGCCGTTCTTCAGGCCTTCGGTTCTCACACCCCCGGCGCGGCGACTGAAACCGTTATCCGCGAGGCTACCTGCACCGTAAGCGGCGAAAAGCTTACCGTTGTTAAGTGCCTTGTTTGCGGCAACACCGTGAGCGAGACCCGCGAAACCGTCAACCCTCTCGGGCACAGCTACACAAAGACCGTTACTCCAGCAACCTGCACTTCCATGGGCTACACCACCTACACCTGCGTTCGCGGCGACCATGAGTATAAGGCCGACTACACAGATGTGCTTCATCACAAGGACGACAATAACGACGGCATGTGTGACTACGGCTGCGGCACCGAAGTTTTCCACGACGGTCCCTCCGATCCCGGAAGCTCCGGCGATCCCGGCTCCGAGAACGTGTGCGCCTACTGTGGACAGGTCCACACCGGCTTCTTCGGAGGAATCGTGGGATTCTTCCACAACATTCTGAATTTCTTCAAAAACCTGTTCTGAGAACACTGCGTCCCGCCTCACCCGAGGCGGGACGGTTTGAATAATCTGAAACAGTCGATTTCTTATATAAAAACACCGGATAGGTCTTCTGATAACGTTCTGTTTGTACGTAAAAGTTTCGGCGCTATCTCTGTAGCACGGCTGACCACAGCCGTCAGGTTGCTTACCTGCGGCTTATTTTGTCCGGATACGAACATAATGCCTTTAATAATGTTTTTTCCATTGGGCAACTTGGCTGACGGCTGTGGTCAGCCGTGCTACAGGCTGCTGAACGATAGTTTTCATGATCAACGGTTCTTTGATCCCACTGCGATCGATGGTCGCCGCGCAGCGAGCTTCTGCGTCCTTCGGGACGCCTCTCAACCATTCTCTTTCCCCGTCCGCCTTATCGTGAGCTCAACTCCGATCTCTGCGCCCGCGAACCACTCGTCAAACGTCTTTTCTCTGAATTCATCAGCGCTTTTCGGGTCTTTAAGCAGCGCTCTTCTGTAAAACCTGCAAACGTCAATGTGCTCGGTTCCGTAGAGCCGGCTGAAGCTGTTTGTTATAAGCTCTTTAACAAACCTTGTCCCGGCCTCTTTCGCGTCTTTTGTGCGCTTTTCGTCAAGGCCGGTGAAACCGGCGCATACAAACTCCGAAACGTCGCATTCAAGCTTTACGTCAATTCTGAAAACAAAGCCGTTTGAGGTCTTCTTTGTTTTTATTTTCGTTTTGGACGAAACTGCCTCAAGCGTATATTTCCCCTCGTTCCCTTCTATCGTGAACGAGGCCTTTTTTATTGCATCCGTTAAAAACAAAAGCCCGCGCGTTTCTTTATCGTCCAAAATAAAGCTCAGCGATTTGTTTTTGAAAAATGCCGTTCCGGTTATATGCGGCTCCTTTTTTTGGGGATTCTCGGCGTCTCGTAAACTGACGACCGGGCAGAAGGCGGCGTCGGTTTCGCTCAGCGCGTAGTTTATAAACTTATAAAGCGGCATAGAAACGCAAAGGCCGTTTTCCTCGCCGTAGTTGATTGAATCCTCAAGTATCACGGCGTCCGGCACCGAGTCGCCGAGATCCGTCGAAACTATCTCACCCGCGTCGTTTTGCGCGGCGGCGATAAGAATATCGCTCCTGATGTTGTATTCCCTCAAAAAGAAGTCGAGCGCCGCGAAAATATCCGTTTCGGCGCAAGCTTTACCGAGCACAATGATCCTTGTCTGAGAAAAGAGCGGCAAAAGCCCGGTCGCCTCCGTTATCCCGGACAGCGCCTCTCCAACGCTCTCTCCCTCAAAAACGTAAATTTTCACGAGGTTATCCCCCGCGCTAGCGTCGCTTCCCGTTCCGGCGGAGTGCGTGTCGAGCGTCTGCAGCGTGAGGGCGTATCCCTCTTCTTTTTTGTCTATCCCAATGGCTTCAATAACAAGCCTGCGGCTGAGCTCCGCGCCCTTGGCCGAGCAGCCGGAAAGAAGAAAAATCAGAAAAAGCGTTAAGCAAGCTGTTTTTTTCAATGCGCGGCCCTCTTTCTTTTATAATAAAGCTTTTTTATCCTGTCGGCTGCCAAAACCGCGGCGGGGAACGCGGCGAGCAGCGCCGCAAATATAGCTTCGTTTGCCCCCGAAGACAAAACCTCCGAAAACGTTTCTTCACTTTCAGACAAAAAGGCGTAAAGCGCGAGAACGGCGGCCGAAAAAACTGCGTAAACGGCGGTTTTGCTCTTAAAGCGGAACCCTCCCTCGAGAAACTGAGCGCAGGTATACATATAAAACGCCAGCCTTAAAAGCGAACACAGCACCCAAACCGCGCATATGAGCGCGTCGGGCCTCTCGATAACGCCTATTTTTGAGAGAACCGTGAGGGAGTAGAGCTGAAACGTCTGCTTTTCGCCGTATTCCCCGGTAACTCCCGAAATAAGAAAAAACAGCGCGCTTATAGTAACGCCGAGCGTTAAAAACCAGATCCCGAGCCCCTTTTTTATCTTCCCGTTTATCTTCGGCGCAAGCACGAGCAGCGCGGCCGTTTCGCTTGTTCTCGCTGCGGCAAAAAAACCGCTTTTAAGAAAAGGCGCGGCGCCGTCGGTCAGCGGCGGGCTTAAGTTCGTATAATCAAAATTGCCGATATTCGTGAGCGACACGAATAAAAGCGAAACGCCGATAAGCAGCGTGACCGCGAGTGCGGTCCTGCCGGCAGTTTCAAGGCCGCGCTTCGCTATTAAAACAGCGGCGGCCGCAAGCAGCGCGATAAAGCCGAAAAGCTGTGCTCCGGGATACATCACGGTGCTCATAAAAAGCTCGAACCGCGCCGTGCTCACCGCCGCGCTCCATAGTCCGCCGAGCGTATATAAAACTGCCGCGAGCTTCGTGATTTTAGGCGAGAGAGAGTTTGATATATCAAAAAGCGTCCCGTTTTCCTCTTTGCCGATAACTATGAGCGCCGGAACGCTGAAAAGCAGCCCGAAGATCGCGAAGGGAACAAACAAAATAGCCCTGTCGCCGGGTGAAAATCCCTTTTTATCGGTGATGATAAATGTGAAAAAGGCTATCACCCTGCAAACCGTCAAAAGGCAGAAAAACTGAAAGGAGCTGATTTTCCCCTGTTCCCTCATCAAAATCTCAGCTCCCTCAGGCTTTGCGTTTTCTTCGCTAAAATTTTATTATCGCATTTTATCACCGCGTCGGCCTGAGCGTTTTTTACAAACGGCGAAAGCGGTGCGGAGAACGGCACTCCGAAGGGTGAAACGGAGCAAACATCGGCAATGAGCAGCCCTATGCACACGAATATCCCGAAAAAGCCCGTGAGCCCTCCTATAATGATAAGCGCAAATCGTATCAGCGCCACGCTCTCGTGGAGCTTCGATATCACCGCCGACGATATTGCCGTCAGCGCAACCACCATGAGCATCGGCGCGGCTATGAAGCCGGCCGTTACCGCCGCGTCGCCCACCACCAGCGCGCCAACGATGCTCACCGCGTGCCCTATAGCGACCGGCATCCTCAGCCCCGCCTCTCTGACTATCTCATAAATAAGGTGAATAGCCACCGCCTCAAACGTGAGCGAAAACGGGGTTTTTGCCTCCGCCGCCGCAACGTCGAGCATGATGTTTGACGGCAGCACCTCCGGGTGGAACACGCACGCGGCGGCAAAAAGCCCGGGCAAAGCGGTGCTCACAATAAAGCATGAAACGCGAAGAAGCCTTATGAAAGCGGCGTAGAGGCTGCCGGACATATAGTCGTCGAGCGAATGGAAATAATCGATAAACAGATAGGGCGCAATGAGCGCGAAGGGCGATCCGTCCACAATTATGCCCACCCGTCCCTCTGCGAGCTTCGAAGCGAGCATGTCGGGGCGCTCTGTAAAGCCCGCGGCCGAAAAAAGGGAAGGCGAGCGGCCGTCTAAGAACGGCTTTAAGTAGCCGCTGCCGGGCAGAGTGTCGATCCCCGTTTTTTCGAGCCTTTTTTGTATCTTTTTCAGAAGCTCCCTGTCGGTACGGTCCGAAAGGTAGCATAAAAGCACGCTCGTGCGGCTTGTTTCTCCTATTTCCATACGCTCAAAAACAAGCCTCGGCGTTCTCAGCCGCCTTCTTAAAAGCGTTACGTTGTCTTTATAGTTATCGGTAAAGCTCTCGCAGCTTCCGCGTTCGTTTTGTTCCGACTGCGGCTCGTCAATACTCTTTCTCGGATAGCCCTGAACGCTGAAAACGAAGGCGTTTTCAAGGCCGTCGATAAAGAGCGCGAGGTTACCGTCCGAAACCGCTTCAGCGATGGCAAAAAGATCCTTTTCTTCGGTTATTCCGGTTCCCTTGAAGGCCGAATCCTTTATTTGAAGCGCGGTTGAATAAAGCTTTGAAAAATTCTTGTCGTCTGTCAGCGGCTTTAATATGCTCTCCGTTATCTTCATTTCGTCCGTCATCCCGTCGAGCGACACTGTCTCGGCGGTTTTGCCGTTGACTGAGAATTCTCTTGTGATGAGGTCAAAGCTGCCTCCGAACATATTTTTCAGAGTTTGAGCGTTCTCTTTCGCGCTTTTTGATAATTCCATCCGCTTTTCCTCCGTTTCTTTTCATAATATGGTATTGCCCTAAAATTTCGGGTTATACTTCTTTTTGAAACGGATGATTCTGTTAATAAGCAAAAAAAAGGACTTGGAGATTCATGCTGACATCACTGATACGTACGGTTATTTTGCTGTTCGTTATAATCTTCACCATCCGCCTGATGGGTAAAAGGCAGATAGGCGAGCTGCAGCCCGGCGAGCTTGTTGTGACGATACTTCTGTCGCAGATAGCCGCGACTCCGATGCAGGACGTTGAGATCCCGCTGCTGCACTCGCTTGTTTCCATTTTCACTCTCACCGGTATCGAGATACTGCTTTCGGGGATATCTATGAAAAGCGTTAAGCTCCGCGAGCTCATCGACGGCAGAAACGTTGCGGTCGTCAAAGACGGCGTGATAGACCAGAAAAAGCTTAAAAGCCTCAGGTTCACAGTGGACGATCTGCTCGAGGGCCTCAGAGCGAAGGACGTTTTCGACGTTTCTTTGGTGGAGAGCGCCGTAGTGGAAACGAACGGAAGCTTAAGCGTGCTGCTTAAAGCCTCCGAGCTTCCCTTTAACAATTCCTCGGCAGGGATAAACGTTCCCGAAACGGGTATTCCGCAGGTGCTTATATCGGACGGAAGGATATGCTCCGAAAATCTTAAGAACGCGGGCGTTAACAAAAAACAGCTTACTGAAATGCTGAAAAAAGAAAACGCCTCTGTTGAAGACGTTTTTTTGTTCACGGTAGACAAAACGGGCAAAACGTTTTTGGTGAAAAAGGAGAAATAATATGACAAAGAGAATGATCGCAGGCGCGTTATGTATTTTGACGTCCCTGGCTATCGGCGTTTTTGGATGGCTGTATCTGAAAAACGCCGGAAACGAGCTGATCTCTTCAGCCGAGGCGGCCCTTTCAAGCGGCGATGAGGAATTCTTTTCGCTCGCGGAAAAAGCTGCTTCTGAATGGGATAAGCGCGATAAGCTCGTCGGCGCAATAATAAAACACGAAGAGGCCGACAGGGTGGACAAGCTCTATTTGCAGCTGAAGGAATATATAAAAGAAGAAAACTCCGAAACGACGGCTTTTTATCTGCGCCGGTGCGTTTCGGAGATAAGGGTGATATTGATGGGTGAAAAGCCGGGGATTGAAAACGTGATGTGATACGCATATCGTATCAGACGTTCTCTTTGTGGACCATATTTGCCACGAGCCCTATCTCATAGCTTTTTCCGTTGTTTAGTTTCACTGTTACGTTTTGATCAATTGGCGAAACAATAGAAAACGACGTCACCTGCCCGTTTTTGAAGCTTGCGGAAACGCTTACGTTTCCTCTTGCCCTGAGATCATTGAACCGACCGCTCAGGTTTTTGGGAACAGCCGGGAGCAGCGAAATATATCCGCTGTGGCTCTGCAAAAGCGTTTCGGCGATTCCGGCCGCGCCGCCGAAGTTGCCGTCTATCTGGAACGGAGGATGGTTGTCGAGCATATTCGGCTTTGTTGAGTTTGTTATCAGGGCTCTCACGTTCTCGTATGCCTTTTCGCCGTTAAGGAGCCTTGCGAAGAGGTTTATGAGCCACGCCCTGCTCCAGCCGGTGTGCCCGCCGCCGAACGAGAGCCTTCTTTCAAGCGTCTTTCGCACCGCGGTGAAAAGCTCCGGCGTTTCGGGAGTTATTTCGTTTCCGGGATACAGCGCGTAGGCGTGTGAAATATGCCTGTGCCCGGGCTCCGCTTCTTCGAAATCCTCGGGCCATTCCATAAGCGTGCCGTTTTTGCCGATACGAAGTTTTTTCATTTTTGAAAGCGTTTCTTCGGCTTCTTTTTTCGTTTTCCGGTCGATATCCAGAATGCTTTCGGCTTCGATATAGTTTCTCAGCACGTGCGATATGATTTCGGTGTCCATCGCGGGCGACATACACAAAAAGCCCTCTTTTACGCCGTTTGGAGTTTCAATCAGATACCTGTTTTCGGGCGACATGCACGGGCCCGACAGGAGAGTGCCGTCCTTATCCGGGAACATATAGTCAATAAAGAACAGCGCGCACTCCTTAATGAATGTATACGCTCCGTCCCTTAAAAAATCCCTGTCGAGAGTAAACAGATAGTGCTCCCACATATGCGTTGAAAGCCACGCGGCGCCCATCTGCCAGAAGCCGCAAAGCCCGTCGGCGGGACCCGTGTAGCCGTAGAGGTCCGAAAGGTGGTGCGTCACCGTTCCACGGCAGCGGTAAAGCTCCTTTGCGCTCTTCTTGCCGCTTTCAAGCAGCACGTTGTTCATATAGTCGAACAGCGCTAAGTGGCACTCTGAAAGCCCCGTAACCTCGGCGGGCCAGTAGTTCATCTGCAGGTTTATGTTTGTGTGGTAGTCGGAATTCCACGGGTTTTCAAGCTTTTCCACCCACACGCCCTGAAGGTTCGCCGGGAACGTGCCTTCCCTTGACGAAGAAATGAGCAGGTATTTCCCGAAGTTGAAATACAGCTCGTAAAGCCCCGGGTCCTCGGTGCCGCAGTCGCTTTGCAGCCGCTCTATCCGCTTGTCGGCGGAGAGCTTTTTAAGCTCTTCGTCCCCTTCAAAGCCTATGTCGCTCTTATTAAACAGCTCCGAAAAATCCTCGGTGTGGTTAGAGTATATATCGTCGTAGCTCTCGGCTTCGGCTAAAATGTCCGCCGGGGTATTTTTATAGCCGTCCCCGAAGTTATACTCGGTCGCTATGCTGACAAAGAATACCGCTTCGCCCGCGTTTTTGATTTCAAGTCTTCCGCCATCTGCCGAAAGAGCGCCGTCGGTAACAACCTTTATTCCGACGGAAAAACCGTGAGTTCCATGCGCCGTGCGCGCGTCGATACGAAGAATGCCGTCTTCGTATTTTATATCGTCCGCGTTCTCTCTTTCAAAATACGCCGAGAGAGAAACGGGAGAAGAAAAATTATATTTTACGGCGGTCACTTCGTAGGGGTATGAGCAGAAGGCCTGCTCTTTTACTTCCACGCTCCCTTTTTTGTAGCTTACGTTCAGAACGCCTTCGTCAAGAACAAGCTCGCGTTTATAGCTGCTTGTTTCTCCGCTTATATGTGGGATAACGTTCAGTACGCCCGCGTATTCATAAGAGCAAACTCTTTTCATCGATTCGCCGAGCAGCCTTTCGGCCTCCTCATCGATATATTTGTTCCCCTCGAGGTACATGCTTCTGAGCTTTTGTATCTTATCGTAGAAGTCCGGGTCGTTTTCGCCCATATCCCTGCTGTCCCAGATAGTTTCCTCGTTAAGGTATATCTTTTCGGCGTTCGCGCCGCCGAAGACCATCGCGCCGAAGCTGCCTCCGCCGATGGGCGAGGCGTTTTCCCATTCATTAGCCTCGTTATAAAGTATCAGTTTTTTCTCGTTCATAATTCTCAGCTCGTTGATTTTATAGTGTAAAGTATAACGCTGTGCGGGTCAACGCAGGCGCTTATCCTGTCCTGCGAAACGAAGGTCGTGTTTTCCCAGACGTCGGTGACTGTATAGCGCGGGGTGTCCGGCAGAGAAACAAAGTCCTCTTTTATAAGCTCCTTTATACTGAACTCTCCGTTCATGGCCTTTGGGCCCTTGTTGAAGATGCACACGGCGAGCTCCCTGTTTTGAAGCGGCTTCACAAGCACGTCCACAAGCCCGTTCGTTTTCACCCTGCGGCACTGCACGGCGAGCGGATCCTGGTCTATCGCTATGGCGCGGCGGTTCGTTATGGTCTTGAGCGTTTCGTTCATAACGTCTATTTTGCCGTCGGGCAGAATGAACTTTCTGAGATCGTTGCCGAGAATGAGCGGGGCAGCCATCATGCACCAAAGAGTGAAGTGCGCGCGGTTTTCGTCGTCGGTCAGCCTTCCGTTTCCGACCTCCAGCATGTCGGGGTCGTTGAAGTGCCCGGGGGAGGCGTATTTATAAAGACGCACGTTTCTTTCGTATATCGCCGTTATCGACGCCCACACGGGCTTAATATCGGGAGTAGTGCGCCAGAGGTTACCGGCGTTCTTTCCCCATATCCACGGGCGGTTAAGGCCCCATTCGCAAATCGAATAGCATATGGGCTTTATCTCTCCGCCCTCCTTTGCCGCCTGTTTTTCAGCGGCCTTTTTGAGCAGCAGCCCCATATTGCGGTACTGCCTTGCCGCGGAATCCATGCGCGAGCCCACGGGATTGTGAATAAGCAGGTTGTTGTAGCCCTTTTCAAGATAAACGGTCAGCTGCACCCTTCCGTCCTTCGAGGGGGATTTCGTGGGCGGCACGTCCACGGGATATGTCTTGTCGCCGTTCACGATTATCTCGGCGTATTTTTTGCGGTTGCCGAATTTGCGTATGCTCAGCGTCATCGTGTATTCTCCGCTCTCGGGTACTTTTACGCCGTAGAACACCGCCTTGCCTCCTGCCGCGTCGAGCCCGCTTATGAACCTGCCGTCGCCCGAAAGCCTTTGGTCTTCAAGTATCACGGCGTTTCCTCTCAGCTCCGCGGTGTCGCAGGTCCTTGTGAGAATATCCTCTTCTCCGGGTTTTGCGAACGAAACGCTCTTTATTTCAGGCGCGGCGGTGGGGATAGGCTCGTTGTGGCAGAAATCGTATTTGAAGTATTCCACGCCCCATTCGGCGAAGGTCTCGGCGTCCGTTTTTTCATGGTACAGCGACGACGGCATATCTTCGCACGTGAAGGTGCCGTTTGACGTATACAGCCCCAGCTTGAAGCCGCGTTCGTTTACGTTTTTGACCAGAGCCTTCATGCCCGACGGGAAGGTCGAAAGGTCGCCCTGAAGCCTGCCGTTTTCATCCCTCACGGAAGACATCCAGCAGTCGTCAACGTTAAGATAGCGGTAGCCGAGCTCGCTTAGGTGCAGCGCCTTCATCGCGTCGGCGGTTTCAAGGATTATCCTTTCGTTTATATTCCTCCCGAAAAGGTTCCAGCTCGCCCAGCCCATCGGCGGGACGGGAGAAGCGCCGTTATCGAACTCTTCTCCGGGGACTGAGTTCACTTTTACGCCGTTTATCATCTTTTTAACGGCGCAGACGGGGCATAGCTTGTTCTTTTTCAAAAAATTCCCGACCTTTGAGACCATAACTCTTCCTCCGATCATTTTATAGCTGTATTTTAACATAAACTCTTCCGTTTTGAAAGAGAAAAAACAAATATTTGTTAAATATCTTCCGCCGCGCTTTACAAAAAGCGTTTTTATTGTATAATCTATATGCACAGCAATAAACATAAGGAGGCGCTCATATGACTCTTATAATCGCAGAAAAACCGAGTCTCGCGAGAAACATCGCCGGGGCCATAGGCGGTATGGCAAAACGCGGTTCATATTTTGAAAACGGCCGGTACATAGTCACGTGGGCGTTCGGACATCTTTTTTCACTTTGCGATATAGAGGACTACACCGGCGGCGCTCCAGGCGAAAAGTGGAGGCTTGACGTTCTCCCATGTTTCCCTGAAGAGTTCAGGTTTAAGCTGCGCTCCGGCGCGGACAAACAGCCCGACGAAGGCGCGAAAAGGCAGTTTGAAACCATAAAGGCCCTTTGCGAAAGGGAGGACGTTTCCGAAATAGTAAACGCCGGCGACGCCGACAGGGAGGGCGAAATAATTGTGCGCCTCATCGTTATGAACACGGAGGCGAAAAACAAGAGCTTTCTGAGGCTCTGGCTGCCCGACCAGACCAACGAAACTATCCTCTCGGCTCTTTCGGAAATGAAAAGCGAAAAGGAATATGACAACCTCTCAAACGAGGGCTTCGCGAGGACCTATATCGACTGGCTCTACGGCGTGAACCTCACGCGCGTGGCGACTCTGAAATGCGGGACCCTTTTAAGGGTGGGCAGGGTCATAGTCCCGATAGTCAAGGCTGTGTACGACCGCGACAAGGCCATAGAAAATTTCATCCCCGAAAAATATCTCGCTCTCGAGAGCAGGGAAGAGACGAACGGCGTTGAGGTGCTGCTGACTTCAAAATACAAATTCGGGCCGAACAGCCCGGAAAAAGCAAGGCTCGCCTGCGAAAAAATGAACGAGGCCGGAGCCGTGGTAACTTCTGTTAAAACGAAAAACGAAAAATTAAGCCCCGGAAAGCTCTATTCTCTGTCAAAGCTCCAGAATTTCCTCGGTAAAAAATATAAAATGCCCATGGACGAGAGCCTTGCGGTGATCCAGAAGCTCTATGAAGAGGGCTACGTTACATATCCGAGGACAAATTCGGAGTATCTCGCGAGCGCTGAAAAAGACAAGGTGAAAAAAATAATAGCCGAGGTGTCAAAGCTCGGCTATCCCGTGCGCTTCGTCGATAAAAAAACCATATTCGACGACAGCAAAATAGAGTCGCACTCAGCCCTCACGCCAACCTATAAAATACCCGACGTGAAAAAGCTCAGTGAAAAAGAAAAGCTCGTGTATTCCGCCGTTTTCAGGCGTTTCGTGATGGTGTTTTGCAGCGAGGACTGCGTTGCCAAAAAGACCGAGATCACGGTAAACGTGGGTAAATATGAGGATTTTTCCGTTAAGGGCACCGTCATTCTGGAGCCCGGCTGGACGCGGTTCGACGACTCTCCGCGAAGCGGAAAGCTCCTTCCGGAGGTCAAAAAGGGCGATAAGATAAACATAAACTTCGCTCCCCGCGAAAAAGAGACCTCCGCGCCCAAACACTACACTATAGAAACGCTAAACAACTACCTGAAAAACCCCTTCCGCGACGAAAAAAAAGCCGCGGAAGCCGACGACGACATGGAGGAATACAGGGCTGTTTTCGAGGGACTGGAGCTCGGCACCGAGGCCACCCGTACCGGAATAATCGGCAACGCCATTCAAAGCGGATACATCGAGCTCAAAAAGGACGTCTACAGAATACTCCCCGGGGGAGAGTTCCTAATCGAGAGCCTGTCGCGAATGGATATCTCCATGGACAAATACAAAACGAGCGAGCTCGGCAAGGCGCTCAAAAAGGTGTTCCACGGTGAAATGAGCGTTGACAGCGCCGTTTTATTGGCTGAAAAAGAGATCGAGGACGTTTTTTGTTCGTCAGTAAACGATCCGTCGTCCGATTCTTTCTCGGGAGTGTACGGCGACGAGGCCGGCGTGTGCCCGCTTTGCGGAAAAAGGGTGAAAAAGGGAAGGTATTCTTTTATCTGCGAGGGGAATAAAGACGGCTGCGAAACAAAAATACCGCTTATGCTGTGCTCGCGTCCCATATCGCTCAAAGAGGCGAAAACGCTGCTGAGTGAAGGGAAAACCGAAAAGCTCTCGGGCTTTATTTCAAAGCGTGGAAAAAGCTTCGACGCTGTTCTGGCTCTTGAAAACGGAAGGGTAGTCTTTGTTTTCACATGAACGAAAAGAAATAAAAAACACCGCAATACAGCTCCCATTATTTAGAGAGAGGTGTTGCGGATTTTTTATGTTAATGATTTTCCGTCAGCTTATTTCGTGATCGCTTTTTTCAGAAGTGCGATCGCGCTGAGCAGCGTGTGAAACATCGTGATGAAGATACCCATGAGGTCCTTATGGGTTTCGCCGCAGTAATCGCATTCGTATGAAAATGGGATATAACCGGAGATCTGGGCGCTTTCGGCGGTGGTGGTCTCGTCTGACATTGTAATTCGCTCCTTTCGAACAGCTTAAAACTTTTCCTTATTGATTATATAACAAACCGTTCATATTTGTCAATATATAAAAATTACAGTTATTCCTGTGCATTTTCACCGAATTTTTTATCGTATCCTTCAATAGCGGCCTTGATTATTTCCACCGCCGCGTCTCTGTCCTGCACCTCGTCGACCACGGTGTCCTTCTTTTCGAGGGTCTTGTATACGGAGAAGAAGTGCGTCATCTCGTCGTAAACGTGCTTCGGCAGAGCGAAGATGCTGCGGTAGTTGTTGTACATGGGATCTGAAAACGGCACCGCGATTATTTTTTCGTCGTTCCTGCCGTTGTCAAGCATTTTGATGACTCCGATGGGGTAGCAACGCGCAAGCGTCAGCGGGTGCAGAGCCTCGCTCGAGAGCACGAGCACGTCGAGAGGATCGAAGTCGTCGGCGTAGGTGCGGGGTATAAAGCCATAGTTCGCGGGGTAGTGCGTTGAAGTGAACAGGATGCGGTCAAGAACTATGAGCCCGGTCTCTTTATCGAGCTCGTATTTATTTTTACTTCCCTTCGGGATCTCGATAACCGCCATGAAATCCTCGGGCTTAACTCTTTCGGGCGACATCGAATGCCAGATATTATCCATTTTCGGTTCCTCCTGGTTTATTAAAGCGTATTGTACCATAATCAAAGCCCCGGGTAAATAGCAAAATGAGGATTTTTTGAAAAAATCAGTCCGTTTTGTATTTTTCCTTCGTCTCTTCGTTTATTTCTCTGAGCACTCTGCAGGGATTTCCCACCGCCACAACGTTTGCAGGAACGTCCTTTGTGACGACGCTTCCGGCGCCTATAACGGTATTGTCGCCTATCGTAACTCCGGGCATGATGAGCGCCCCCGCGCCTATCCAGCAGTTTTTGCCGATGCGAACTTCAAGGTTATACTGCATGGCTTTTTTGCGAAGGTCCGCGTTCAGCGGATGCCCCGCTGTGGCAACCGTAACGTTCGGCGCGAAAAGCGTGCAGTCGCCAACGTATATATCGGTATCGTCCACCAGAGTCAAATTGAAATTCGCGTATACGTTATTGCCGAAATGGACGTGCCTGCCGCCCCAGTTCGCGTGAAGAGGCGGTTCGATATAGCAGTTTTCGCCGATTTCGGCAAACATCTCTTTGAGCAGCGCAGAACGTTTTTCCGTCTCCGAGGGACGCGTTAAGTTGAAGTCATAAAGCTTTTCAAGGCACTCTGTCTGCTCGTTCAGTATATCGCTGTCGTTCGGGTCGTAAAGCTCTCCCGTGTGCATTTTGTTCTTTTCAGTTCCCATTGCTTTTATCTCCGAGTAGAATATCGCGCCTGAAGCTTTTCATCTTCGCCCCGCGCATAAGGTCCATGCCGGTAATAACGAGCCTGTTGTCGTAAACGTCAATAAGCATCCCGGTGCCTAAGAGCGGGCTTCCTCCCATAAAGAAGCTTCCGTATTCAAAGCACGGCAGGCATATGCTCGTCGCTTCGCCTATATTCTCAACGGTTGAATAGCAAAAACGTTTTTTCACGTTCTCTCCGAGCCCGAGGTGTACGTGCCCGCAGATGTAAACTGCGTTTTTCCTCTTTTCCAGTATGTCCCTGAGCTTTTCTGAAGCTCCGCCGTTTATTCCCATACCGTTTTCGTTGTCGCCGACGCCGTGAGTAAAATTGAGAGGTTGGTGGTTGATAACGAAAACCGGTTTTGATTCGTCGCATGTTTTAAGCTCGTTTTCAAGCCATAAGAGCTGGTCGTCGGAAATGTCGGCTGCAACGGACGTGCCTTCGCTTCCCATCACAAGAAAGGTGCAGCCGCATTTTTCCTCGCGGAAATACACTTCTTCGTTTGCGGAGCCCGTGAGCATATTGGAATATCTCAGGTAATTCTCCTTTGCCGGGAGATAGTCGTGAGGGCAGGCGTAGGTTATCCACGTGTCGTGGTTGCCGAGCGCTATCACGCGCTCTTTCGTGCCGCAGTATTTTTTTATGATATCCGCAAAGGCGTTCCAGTTTGAGGTGTTGCCGTTGTCGGTGCAGTCTCCGGCAAACACAACAACGTCGGGCGAAAGCTTTTTGAGCTTTTTCATCCCCCTTATAAGTATCGTCCGCCTGTGGAGGGCGGGGGTAATATGCGTGTCGCTTATAGCCGCGATCCTCAGTTTGTATCCGCTGAAGGCGCTTTCTTTTGTTTTCGGGTCGCGGCAGTTTCCGGTCCGTTTCATTTTTATCACCGTTTCCCATTATATATGACATTTTTTCCGAGCGCAATGTTTATTGACAAAAAAAGCATTATATATTAAAATCCATCTCGAAAGAAAAAGCGGCCGAAAAAAAGAGGCGGCCGAACGGCTCAAAAAATAATATCAGGCAGGAGAATATACCATGCGATTCAAATACTGTCCCGAATGCGGAGAAAAGCTCGGCGTTCTTGTTTGCGGCGACGAGGGAGAGGTGCCCTACTGCGAAAAATGCAAACGGCCGTGGTTCGACATGTTTTCATCCGCCGCCATAGTCCTTGTCGTAAATCCCGAGGGCAAGGTGGCGCTGCTCAACCAGAACTATATCTCCACGGTATATAAAAACCTTGTTTCGGGATATATCAAGCCCGGAGAGAGCGCCGAGGAGTGCGCGATGAGGGAGGTGTGCGAGGAGATCGGCATCCATATGCGCCGGGTTGACCTTAAATTCACAAAATGGTTCGAGAAGGCCCAGGTGCTCATGGTGGGGTTTATCGGCTATACCGACGAAACCGAGATGAAGCTTTCCGTTGAGGTGGACGCTGCCGGATGGTTTTCTCCGGAGGATGCTTTGGGCCTCGTCCACCCGCCCGAGACCGGCTCCGTTTCCGGGCTGCTTGTAAAAACATACCTTGAAAGCTTACGCTCAGATAGAACAGAGCCTGCGCCGTAAAAACGTACTCGCGGCGCTAAGGCTCTATTCTTCGGTTTACATAACCTTAACGCTTATTGAGAATTCTCCGTCCTTATCCGGCAAAACGGTGTATTCATACCCCGAAAAACCGGGATTTACGTTAAAAAACTCTTTTCGCGCGGCTGATAAGGAGCCCTTTCCGACGCTGACCTTCGCTTTATCTCCGATAAGGGGAAGAATAAAGCGCGCTTCCTTCGCTTCGCCCGGGAAGACAGTCCCGTTGATGATAAGCTCGTTTTCCGTGAAAAGATAACCGAGAACGCATTTTCCGCCGCACGGAACTCCGTCCTCGTCGCAAAGATCGGCTTTAACGGCCGCCTTAATCCATCCTTTGGCTTCCTTCGCGGTTAATCTCGCCGCGCGGTCGTAATGCTGGGAAAAGCGTTTCCCGTCTCTCACGGCTTCAACGCGGGGACAGACGCAGAGGTTTTTCTCCGGGAAGGAGGGAAGCTGCTGGTTATTCGGCTCCTTCAACGTGAAGCCTAAGGCTCCCGACGCTATGAGGGGGCCGCATTTTTTATGCCATAAAAGGCTTATCGCCCCGCCGGAGGCATGGTCCCCTGCCATGTATCTGAAATCGTAGCCAGTTATATCGGCGATCCAGCTTCCGCTAAACACCCTGCAGGCGTCGAGCTCTTTATAGTATTCGATCCCCGAAGCAGCGTCCGAGGGGAGCGTTTGCCTTTCAAAGGGGTACAGCCCTTCGTCCAAAGCGCCGGCAAGGGCTTTCGCGTGGCAAAACGTATGGTGTACGCAGGCCTTTTCGCCGTGAGCGTAATAATCCGGCCCGCCGTATAAAAGCCCTTTGTGAGTGCAGCTTTCAAGAAGCGTGAAGTTCCTTAAAGCGGCCTCGGCAAAAACCGGGTCTTTTCCGCCGAGATAAAACAGCGCGTCCTGACAGCCGTCGGTCGTCCTCGAGCCCCAGTAGGTCCATTTAAAAGCCCTTGTCCCGGTGCTGTCGTCCCACGCGCCGTCGGGCAGCATCCATTCGAGCTGGGCTCTCCACAGCTCCCGGCACTTATCAAGCGCTTCACCATCCTTCGCCGCCGCGGCGTATTTCGTGAGCATCGGCAGGGTCTCCTCCGCGTTGTAGCCTCCGATATCAAACGCGAAGCAGCCCTTTGCGCTTTTTTTGCCGTTCGGGCTGCCCTCGCCGTAAACGAGCCCGTTTTCGCTTACGTGCGAAAAGCAGTACCCCGCGAGCTCTTTCGCGAGCGTGAGATATTCTTCCTTTCCGAAATGATTCCCGAGCTTCGCCATCGCGCAGGCGTTCGACGCGTAGTAGTTTATATACGCCTTTGTCCTTTCGGGGCGAAGGTTATGATACAGCCATTCCCCCATGCCCGAAAGCCTTTCTTCCCATTCTTCTCTCTCTCTTGAGTCAAGTAGCCCGCCGTGGAAAAACAGGGCGTCGTGGAGCGCCGCGGCTGCGAAGACAGTTGTGCCCTTCCACTGCGATTTGACGTCGTTTCGCATGGAGCCGTCGGTACCGAGAAGGTTCTCTCCCCATGAAAAAAGCTTTTTCGCCGCGGTCAGGTATTTTTCGTCCCCCGTTTTTTTCGCGACGAGCATCAGCGGATACGCCGCCTCGTGGCAGCGTCCGTGAATCATTTTGCATGCCGGGCAGAGTATCCCTCCGTCGTATTCCGGCTTTCCCGGCAGGTTCAGCTGATTTTCGGCAAGGGCTTCGCACCAGCGCGTCAGAAGCTCAAAAAGCCCTGCTTCGGGCCCGATCTCTTTTGTTCCCATCCGTCTTTTCCTTTTGTTCAGAACAGATTTTTCTTTTTTTATTGTAACATGAAAATAAAGTATAAACAAGCACTTGCAAATTATTATTTATTTTGTTATATTAAAGATATACAAAAACAGCTTGAGAAAGGAAGGCGCTTATGTCTAAATTAAAGGACATCAAGGATAAGGTTTTCGTTCCGAATCCCAGCTTTACCATGAAAGAGCAGCTCGGATACTGCGGCGGCATCTTCGGCAACTGCATGGGGCAGGACTGTATCGGTACCTTCGCCGACAGGTTCATGCGCGCGTTTATGGGCATTGAGTCGAAGCATATAACGCTCTACGGCAACATAGCCCTCGCACTCGGTTTTATCGTTGCGGCGATATCGGGCTTCGTTCTCGATACTCCCGTGGCCGAAGGCGCAGTAACGCCCACCAAAATTATAACCGGTATAACGCCGGTGCCCTTTGCCATCTCGTCGCTGCTACTGTTCGTGGTGCCCCGCACGAAAGGCGAGACCCCTAAGAAGGACGAATTCCGGAAGTTTATATGGATGCTCGTCAACCATCTGATCTTCAACACGTCCGACCAGTTCTACGACGCGTCGCTCAACACTCTGTCGCTCAGAATGACGAACAACGCCAAGGACAGAAAGAATTTCTACACTATAGGCACGCTCGCTTCGTCTCTCGGCTCCATGCTTCCCGGCTGGCTCGTCCCGATACTGGTGGGCAGCACCAAAGACGCCGCCGTTCAGCAGAAATTCTATTTCTATTCGGCTTTGGTGTTCTGCGTGCTGGGCGTAACGCTGATGTACGCGCCGTTCTTCACCCTGAAAGAAAAGATCAGAGTGGCTCAGCGCCCCGATAAAAAAGGCCTCGTGTGGGACAGAGAAACAGTTTCGTCCGTGCTTCACAACCGCACCTTTATCATCACCGAAATAGCAACCTTCTTCGAGCAGATCCGCCAGATATCCTACACGCTCCTTCCGTATATCTACGAAGACGTCCTGGACAGCCTGCAGCTGAAAGCGGGCATAGACGTTGTGAGCGGCATGCTCTCTTACGTGGGGCTTCTGTCGGTACCCTTCCTCGGAAAGAGGTTCTCCGCCAGGACCATTCTTTCGGGAGGCTTCGCATACACCGGCGTGTTCTATGCGCTCATGGGCCTGCTGGGCCTTAAATTCACCAAGGAGAAGATGCATTCACGCAGGTGGATAGTGGGAATAATGATAGGCCTCGCCGGAATGCCGAACAACGCCATCTCGGCCTCAAAAAAGGTCATGGTGGGCGACTCCACCGACTACATGGAATGGTACGCCGAAAAGCGCTTCGGAAAGCCCATCCACGCCGAGGGCTTCCTTACCGCCACTCAGAGCATGCTCGGCAACTTCTTCAACATCATCCGCACGAATATCTACAACATCGTCTTCCAGCATCTCGGCTATCTTCCGAACTACACCGACGAAAACGGCAAGGAGATGAAGGCCGTACAGTCCAATTCCACCTTGAAGGGCATCTACATGCTGTTCGTTTTATGCGGCGTTATAGGAAACTTCCTCGCTTCGATCTCCTATCAGTTCGACAACTACACAGGCGCAAAAAAAGATAAGATCTACGAAGAGCTGCTCGAAATGAGAGCTAAACGCGCCGAAGAACCGGAAGCGCCCGAAGTGGACGCCGTTTTGAAAGAGGTGTGAAAACGCATTGCAGATACTGAAAAATACCCTTGAAATAGGGCTTAATAAGCCCGTAAAGCTGCTTCACGTTACCGATTCGCACATAGCTCTCGCCGACGAATACGACGACGAAAGAAAGCATCAGCTCGCCAAAAGGTTCTCCGACCCCAACAGAGAACAATACTTTTACGGGCACGTTGCCTACGCGGAGCAAAACTGCGACCTGCTTGTGCATACCGGCGATCTTATTGACTTCGTTTCGCACGCAAACGTTGAGTGGGCGAAAAAAGCGCTTAAAAACGACAATATATTTTTTATTGCGGGAAACCACGATTATTCGCAGTATGTGGGCGAGGCGTGGGAGGATAACGCCTACCGCATGAACAGCTATATGCAGATGGGCTACGGCCTCGGAGTCCCCATGTTCTTCAATTCAAGAATAGTGGGCGGAATCAATATCGTCGGTATCGACAACAGCTATTATCTGTTTGAGGATTGGCACTTGTGGAGGCTCAGAAAAGAAGTGGAAAAGGGATATCCCGTTATTCTCGCTTTCCACGACCCGCTGTTTGAGCAGTCTCTTTACGACCGCCATTACGAGGAAGTTCCCGGGGGCGACTGTACCTATCTTGTGGGCTGCGACGAAGAGCATCTTCTGCGCTACAGCGAATTCCGCGCTGTGCAGCAGCGCCCCGACCGTCCCACGCTTGCCATGATAGACTATATAAAGAGCGAGCCGCGGATCAGAGCGATCCTCACCGGCCATCTTCATTTCAGCTTTGAGAGCATGCTGACCGATACTCTTGTTCAGTATGTAACAGGCGGAGGCTACAACGGCGTCGCCAGAGAAATAACGATAATATGACTATAAAAAACGGCAGGGGGCTGTCTCACAGGAAGCGCACGCACAAGGACGCTTCGCCCGAAAACGTATAAATTCGGCGCTTTTCGTCCTTGACGTGCCTCGTCCGGAGGGCGAAGAAAACGCCCTGAGCATTTCTATGAGACAGCCCTTTGCCGTTTATTTTATTTTTTTGAGCTGTTTTTCGGTCATCGACATCAAATAAGCGAGATATGTTGCCGCTATGTGCGCGTCGTTGAAGTATTCGTTCCCGATCTTTCTTCCGGTCACCTGAGCTACGCCCTGCTTGAACAGGAAAAACGCAGATATCTTTCTGAGGGCAGGGCTCGTTCCCAGCGTGTCGAGCGAGCTTAAGGAGAGCAGCTTCGCGGCGCGGTCCCTGTTCGCCTGATCCTCAGGGCTGTCCACTCCGCCCACAAACGCGCACCGCGTTATTTTGAAATACTCGAAGGGCGTGCAGCTTTTGAAGCACAGCCTCATTTTTTTGTTGTAATAAGTGTCGAGGTCCTTCATGCTCTCAGCCATCACGGCTATGACCTTCTCAACGTCGCGGCTGCCTTTTTTATACGAGGCGTATGGCTGCGAACCCCTGTAATCTCTGAAAAACCTTGTCATGACCGCCTTTTCGCGCGCGTAGTGCCCGCGGGACGCGTTGTCGCTTCCGAAAATCGAATAAACCGTCCCGTATTTCCCGAAGCCGCTTGCCTTCGGGAATACCTCGGTAACGAAATCCTCGGGTGAAACGACGTTGAATATCCGCGCAAAGCGACGGTCGTATATGTTTGTAAGCTTTCCGTCCGCGTAGTTCGGAGTGGCGAAGCAGTATGTATACAGATCGTCGGCTTTAACGGGTATATCGGAGCCTATCCCGCCGTTCGCGAGTATTTTTGCCGCCATGAGACCCGCCGTCGCCGCCCCGCGCGAATGTCCCGTAAGAAGCAGCTTGACCGGCAGGCTCTCTCGGGTCCTTTTTATAAAGCTCTCAAGCCTTTCCAGGCTGTACTCTCTCGCGTCGGCAAAGCCGAGATGTATAGCCCCTTTTTCATCGTCTCCCGCGTAGCCCATGCCCCCCCGGCATATCCTGTCAACTCCGAGGGGATCGAAATTGGAGTACCACGTTTTTTTGTAGGAGCCGATGAACGCGGCAACGTAAAGGTCAAAGCTTTCATTTCCGAGTTTAAGCTCCCTGTGGGCGAAGAAATACGCTTCCTCGTCTCTGAGGGACTTTGACTGTATTTCACGGCTCGTAAAGCCCATGCAGTTGAGCATGTCCCTGACTCCGGGCTGGGTGTAGGGAAAGCCGCTCTCGTTTTCGGCTTCGGGGTCGTCTATGATCCCGTCGTAGCCCACTGTGACGAATCTGCACGAAAGCCTTGAAAGCTCGTGGTCATATTTATCAGAGGGCTTATTAAAAAGCGAAAGATCATAGTCAAAACATGTTTCGCTGCCGCTGCACATAACGGCACGGACGCTGCCCTTAAGATCGTCTTTCATTTTTTTTCTCCTGTGTTCTCGTCAAAGCATATTTTTGATCGGGCTTATCTCCCGCGCGTTTTCGAAGCGGTAGAAGCCCGCGGCGTTTTCCCCGAGGAATTTCAGCTTATCATCGGGGGATATCTCAGCCGATTTTGTTATGAAATCATAGCTCATTTTATACGTTATCTCGACCATCGTCCTCGGATAGTCGCTGCCCCACATAAGCTTTTCAAAGCCGCAGATCTGCGCCGCCTCGAGTATGGAGCGCACCGCGGTGGGGTAGGGGTAGAACTCATAGTTATAAAGCCAGGTTATGCCGCCGCTCTCGATAAAAACGTTTTCGTTCCTCGCGAGCTTAATCTGCTCGAGCCAGCCTTCGGTCGTGACCATGCCGAAGTGCCCAACGGCAATTCTCAGGTCCGGGAACTGCCCTATAATCTCGCGCATGGAGGCTGTCTGAAGGTCGCCGTCGGCAAGATCGACCGAAATGAATTTATTATTGTCGTTTGCAGCTTTGAAGACCTCAAAATGCTTTGTGAGGTCCTTTTCTTTGAGCTTGCACGCGCATATCTTTATCCCGTCGAAGCCGTCAACAGAAAAATCCTTTCCCTCTTCGTAGAGAGAGCATATCCTCAGCCTGTCGGGATATTTCTTCTTCGCTTCAAGAAGATAGGCGTCCTGATTGCCGTCAAGCACCTCCTGAGTTATAACTGCGCCGCTCACGCACGCGTAGTCCATGTTTGAAATCAGCATTTCGGGGCTGTTTTCGCCCGATAGCATATAGGGAGGCGCCATCTGACGGATCTCTCCGCCGAAGTCACTTCTGCCGTTTTTAAGGGATATAACGGGTCCGTTATCGCATATCCCGTTCTGGCTTTTCCATAAGTGAGTGTGAGCGTCGATGATCATTTTGTTCCACCTTTATATTATTCGGGGTCGGAGAACCTGATGAGCAGCTTGTTTATGGAGCCGTCGTTGTGCGCGAGCGAGTCGAAAGCCTGTTTCGCGCTGTCGGCGTCGTATACGCCGCTCACCATATCGGTTATATCCGCTTTCCCCGACGAAACAAGGTCGATAAGCGTCTCAAAATCCCTTGTGAAGGCGTTGCGGCTGCCGAAAACGTTCAGCTCTTTTTTGAGGATGACCGAGTGGACGAAGGTGGTTTCTCTCTTGCCGTTGCCTATGAGTATCACGTTCGCGCCGTGGCAGGCGTGCTCGATGCAGGCAAGGAAGGTCTCGGGAGCGCCGCAGGCCTCAACGCATACGTCAAAGCCCTGCCCGCCGGTAAATTCGGCGCATTTTTCTGCGAGATCCTCCGTCTTGCAGTTTACCGTCATCTCTGCGCCGTATTTTTCAGCGAGCGAAAGCCTGCTCTCAAGCAGATCTGCGCACAGCACTCTCGCTCCCATTGATTTTGCTCTGATAAGGGCGAACAGGCCGATAGGCCCAGCGCCCATTATGAGCATGCTGCAGCCCGGTTTCACTTCGGCTCTTGAAAGCGCGTGCGCGCTTATTGAAAACGGCTCTATAAGCGCCAACTGCAAAGCTGAGAGCCCCTTAGATTCGATAAGCCTTTCAACCGGCATAGTTATGTATTCCCGAAAGCTTCCGTCGCGCTGCACGCCCATGGTCCGGTTGTCGTAACAGGCGTTCACGAGCCCTTTTCGGCATGCGTAGCATTTCCCGCAGTTAAAATAGGGGTTGCACGTCACAAGGTCGCCCGGTTTGAAGCCCTTTTCATTTTCCGGGATCTCAACTATCTGCGCGGAAAACTCGTGCCCCGGTATTCTCGGATAGGTGGTGAAGGGCTGGTTGCCGGTGTAGGAGGCCACGTCCGCGCCGCATATCCCGCAGTACAGCACCCTTAAAAGCGCCTCGCCATTTCCCGGCGCGGGCTTTTTTTGCTCGGTGAGCTTTATTTCAAAAGGCTTTGTTATTTCAATGGCTTTCATTTTATTTTTCCCTGTCAATATAGTCTTCGTTCCATATAACTGCCGTTTTGAGCGGCGCGCCCTTGCAGTATATTTTGTTAACGTAAGCCCCCATCGGGTCGCTTATGAACTCATCCTTGTCTATGAGCCTGACGAGCTCGTCAAAGCGGCTTTCGCAAAGAATGCTTATAGCCGTTTTCATGTGGGCTTCGGTAAAGTTGATGGAGGCGAGTATCACATGGTTCTTGAAGCCGAAGGGCATCGTGTCGAAGCTCACCTTCGGGCCGAGCGAAAAGCTGTTATATATGCCGTTGCAGCCCAACACTCCTTCGTCAAAGGCAATTTTCGATTCCGCTTCGCTCGCGCTCGTCCCGACGAACACGGTGGCGGTGCCGCCGAGACGCTTTAAGATTTTTTCAGCCGTCTCTTTTGTGCCGAGGCCTGCTGAGCAAAGGTAATCCGCCTTCAGGTTCTCTTTAACGAAAACAGCCTTTTCGCTGTCTTCGCCGCTCCTCGCAACAAAAAGGAGCTTTGCGTTCGGGCGGTTCCGTCTTATCTGGTCGCCTATGAAAAGCCCGGTGGTCCCGAGCCCGAATATACAGGTTCTCGCAAAGGTCTCTTCCTCGGCGATCTTGCGGGCTTTTTCTTCGCCGCATTTTTCGCGCGCCGCCACAACTCTGAAATTCTGCGCGCTGCCGATGTCTGTCATGCGCTCGTGCTGGAACACGGCGCACGCGTAGGGGTCGCAGAAAACAAGCCTTTTGGCGAGTGAGAGCGGCAGTTTCGTTATGCCGTCGTATTTTTCGGGCAGGCGAAGGAGCATGTCGGGGTTAAAATAGTTTTTATCGCAGAAAAGCCCGTCGGCTCCGTCGCAACCGTATTCAAAATAGCTCTCGTCCTCTGTGTATCTCGTGGGGTCGAAGCTGTCGCCGCCGCGAATGAGAACTATCGCGAAGCGGTTTTCCTCCGGGTACCACACAACACCCTCGTGCCCGTTTATGAGCCTTTTTTCGCCCTCGGGAAATTTAGCCCCGAGCTCGTTTCTGGACCCCATTTTCATCAGCTCAAAGTCGGTGCCGCAGAAGCCGCAGAAAACCGGAACGGCCTCTTTGCCCCGTTTAAGCGGTTCTCCCCGCAGTTTCCGGCGGGGAGGGTCGATAATGTTTATTTCACCGTATCTGAGAGGTTTTTTTTCGTCGTTGACAAAATATGTGCCGTTCGCTTTCATAAATGTCTCCGTTATCAGTATTCCGTTATTATCGCGTCAAATCGGCAGCGTACGGCGCACGCTCCGCACTGCATGCATTTTTCCTGCATGATCGTAAAGGGCTTCCCGCGCTCGCCGAAGGGCGCTTTTTCCGGGCAGATGTGAGCGCAAAGCGAGCATCCCTCGCACTTTTCGGGATCTATCGTCACCTTTTTGAGCTTTTTGTGGTCGGGCATAGGCTCTATGGCGTTGTTGGGGCAGATGTTTTCGCAGTGCCCGCAGCCGTAGCATTTTTCTCCGTCTATCGTATATTTCACGCCGTCTTCGGCTTTCCTCGGTATTTCAAACAGGCACGCCCAAGCGCACGCCCCGCAGCCGATACATTTATCTTCATTTATCCTGAACGCCATGCTTTTAACCTCCCGAAGCGGGCGACAAAAGCCATATTTCGTCGCCGTCCTTGAGCTTCGCCGATTTTTTGCGGCAGCTCTCGCCGTTGAGATACACAACGGCGTCCTTGAATTCAAGTCCCGAATCCATTTGTATGTTCCCGAGTTTTTCGTTCAGAGCGGAAAAAACGTCCTTCATCCTGTCGGCGTCCAGCTCCACCTCGGGTGTATGCGTGTCAACGCGAAAAACTCCGAAAAGCTTAACTTTTATCTTCGCCATCAGTTGTACGCCTCCTTCACGGCCTTATCGTAGACCTCTCTGTCTATTTTGATTCCGAGGGTTTTCAGCCTGTGCCACGTGGGAATGCCGTCCTTCCAGCCTCTCGCGCGGTAGTAAACGGGCTTCATCTTGTCGAGCGGCACCTTTGTGCGCGGGTCGTTCGGGTCCTGAGGCTCGTCTGTAAGACGGGAGGGAAGAGTGTCGGCGTCGGCCTTTTGCCCGAGAATGACGTTCGCGATGCGCTCCGCGTTATAGCCGTAGGCTCCCCAAGTGAGCATGCTCGCCATTGTGGAATTGATGCCGGTGGCGTATTTTATCGCGTACGATTCAGGCAGCAGAGGGATGTTTATTCTCGGGAATTTCGTGAAGTGGCTCAAAAGGTTCACCACCGGCCCAACGTAGGGGAACGCGGCGAGGATCATCTTTGTTAAAGGCCAGTTCGGTTTGTCGATAAGGAAGCCCGGTAAAACGGCGTAGCTTGTGAACATGCACTCGCCGCCCGCCGAAACGGCCTCCATAAGGTTTTGGAACATAATAGCGAGAGCGGCTTTGCCGTGGTACGTCAGCGAATCAACGTCAAGCCCGAGGCCCTCCACAACAACAAGGTAGCCGGCGTTTAAATGGCAGCCTCCGCGGTTGGCGGTGGCGTAGCCGAGGCCGTGTCCCACCGCGTGGCGGGGAGTGTAGGCGGCGAGCTCCATGCCCTTGGCGTTTATCGCGTATTCCTTCCCGCCGAACATATCGCTCATCCTGCGCGAGCCTTCGGCGAGTATGTCGCCGTCGCCCTCGCGTCTGGCTATTTTATTGAACATCTCTTCTATGTTGTCGGTTTTGCCGAATTCCAAACCGAAATCGCGCACGCCCTTTTCCTTGAGCTCCATAGCGAACGCAACGGTCCCCGCCGCGGATATCGAGTCCATGCCGAGCTCGTCGAGCACGTAGTTCCATCTGATTATCTTCTCGATATCGTCGTTCAATATGTTGGCTCCGAGAAGGCCGAGTATCTCAAGCTCCGGTCCCTTGACTACCTTGTCGTCAACCTTCACCATCCTCGCGCAGCGAATAGCGCACGTTGTGCACGCGGCGTTTGAAACCAGATGGTTTTCGGCGAGCTCCTCGCCTGATATCTTTTCAAAGCCGTCGAACCTGCCCGCGCTGAAATTCTTTGTTGCAAGTATTTTGTGCGCCTGCATCGGGGCTATCAGCCCGGCGGTCCCGAGCTTCGGGAGCTGGCGGCCCGTAAGAGGATGGGTCTTAAGAGTATGCACCCATTTTTGGTTTATCTTCTTAAGCTTTTCACGGTTCCTCACCTCCGGCATGGCAGTGCCGAACGCCGTTACGGCCTTCAGATTTTTGTCGCCGAATACGGCTCCCACGCCGCCGCGTCCGGCGGTGCGCTCGTTTGAGAACACGCAGGCGTAGAGCACCTTGTTTTCTCCCGCAGGGCCTATAACAAGCTTTCCGGTCCTCTTCGGCAGCTTCTCCTGCGTCTCGGTGGTGGTAAGGCCCCAGAGTCCCGAAGCGTCCGTGAACACCACGTCGTCTCTCAGTATGTTTACCGTAACGGGCGTTTTGCTTCTTCCGGTGAATATTACGGCGTCGTAACCGGCTCTTTTGAGCCAAAGCCCGAAATCCCCTCCGCAGTTCGAGGACGTGAGGATGCCCGTCAGGGGAGAAATAGTTGAAATGTTGAAGCGAGAGGAATTGGGGCAGCCGCAGCCCGTAAGCGGGCCTGTTGTAACCACGATCCAGTTGTCGTCGTCAAAGGCCTTCATGCCGGGACTGATGTGGTGCAGCAGTATGTCCGCAGCCATGACCTTGCCGCCCAGAGTGCGTTTTCTGTCCTTGTCGGACCATGGGAAGAGCGTGTGGGTACGGTTCGTGAGATCAACGAACAGCACCTTTCCCATATAGCCGTCATACTGTTTCATGCTCTTAACTCCTTTATTATATATCATCTGGTGTTTTTTATATTCAAAACGCTTATTTCGCCGTCGTCAAAAATGTGCAGCCTTCCGGCGCAGGATGCGTCGCCGATCAAATACTTTATCGCGAGATGCGCTTCGAGCGATCCTATTACGCCCACCGTGCTGCTCACCGAAAGTGTTTTTCTGTTTTCGGTTCCGAGAAGACCTGCCGACTCAAGGTCGGGGCTCGTCCCCGGTATATAAAGATACGCCATGCCGAAAAAGCCGTTTACGCCGCCGTTCACAAGGGGGATGTTATTCTCTTTGCAAAACTGCGAAACCGCGCGCCTGCAGGCGTTGTTGTCCGCCGCAAGCACAATGATATCCGCTTCTTTCGCAAACGTGAGGTCTTCGGGTGATACTATATCGGCTTCAACCGCGGTTATCTTTGTGTATGGCGCCGTGCCTGAAAGGCGTTTTTTCGCGAGAAACACCTTTTTCTTTCCAATGTCTTCGTATCCGTACAAAAACTGCCGGTTGAGGTTGCTCTCAGAAACCGTATCGCGGTCGCAGATAACGAGCTCTCCTATTCCGGCGCACGAAAGGTGAGTCAAAACGCTGCAGCCGAGCCCTCCGCAGCCTATCACGGCGGCGCGTCTGTCCGAAAGGTCGAAGCCCTGCGTCCGGATTCGGTCGATCATTCTCATTCCCTCCCGCAGGAGAGCGTGGCTCCGCTCAGAGTTTCAACCGCGTGCGGCAGAGCGGGCGTTATAACGTCGAGCGATTCCTTCACGGCCTTCGGGCTTCCGGGCAGGTTGATAATGAGGGTTTTTCCTCTGATCCCGGCGGCGGCTCTTGAAAGCACCGCTCTCGGCGTTATCTTAAGGCTTTCGGCGCGAACCGCCTCGGGTATTCCGGGGACTTCCTTCTCTATGACCTCTTTTGTCGCTTCGGGTGTAACGTCACGAGGCGCGAAGCCCGTGCCGCCGGTGGTGAATACGACGTCGCTATGCAGAAAGTCGCTCATCTCTATAAGGGCTTTTTTTATTTCCTCTTTTTCGTCGGGAACTGTCTTTAAGCAGAGTATCTCGGCTGTTTTGCCGAATATCTCCTTTATCAGAGGGCCGCTTTTGTCTTCCTTTTCGCCGCGCGAGCATCTGTCGCTGACGGTAAGAATGCTTATACGCATCGTATTTCCTCCGGGCATTATTATACACAGTGATTCTAACATAAAAATTTTTTTATTTCAATAACAATATTGTAACTTTACAAAAATAAAATAAAATGATAATATTATTTTGTTTATAATTCATCATTCCGATCCGTTTTTTCTAAACAAAAGCACGAAAAATCGGACGTGACCGAAAAATCACCGGCTCATGCCGTCGGTCAAAGGGTGGACGGGGAAACCGGTCCGCCTTCCGTGTTTGAAAAGGAGTCTGAATTATGAAAAAGTTTTTTGCGCTTATCCTTGTCCTCGCAATGGTCTTTTCCTTTGCGGCCTGCTCCGGAAAAACTCCGGCTGAGCCCGACGCTTCCGACGCTTCCGACGCTTCGACCGACGCTGCGGCCGACGCTTCCGACGTCAAGACCCCCGAAAACCCCGTGATCCGTCTCGCCACCACCACCTCCGTAAACGATTCCGGCCTGCTCCCGTATCTTCTTCCCACCTTTGAGAGCGAAACGGGCTACAAGGTTGAGGTCGCCTCCGCCGGCACCGGCGTTGCGATAGGCTACGCGAAATCAGGCGACGCGGATATGCTCCTCGTACACTCCAAAAAGCAGGAAGAGGCCTTTATCGACGAGGGCTACGCCTCCACCGAGCGTCTTTCGTTCATGTATAACTTCTTTGTTATCGTCGGCCCCGAGGCCGATCCCGCCGGCATTAAGGATCTCGCCACCGCAGCCGACTGCTTCAAGGCCATAGCCGAAACGAAGGCTCCGTTCGCCTCCCGCGGCGACAACTCCGGCACTCACAATAAAGAGACCGGCATCTGGGAAGCCGCCGAAATAGATCCCTCCGGCGAGAGCTGGTATTCGTCGGTAGGCTCCGGCATGGGCGATACCCTCAACAAGGCAAACGAGCTCAGCGCCTACGCCCTCACCGACAAGGCCACCTTCCTTTCAATGAAGGACAGCCTCCAGAACCTCGTCATCCTCAAGGCTGAGGCCGACGATATGAAGAACACCTACTCTCTTCTCGGCGTCAACCCCGAGGCCGAAGCCTTCGCGGGCGCCGACGTCAAGATAAACACCGAGGGCGCGAACGCCCTTATCGAGTGGCTTCTCTCCGACGAGGCCGCCGAGCTTATCGCAAAATACGGCGTAGACGAATACGGCGAGCAGCTGTTCTTCCTTATTGAAAAATAAA